>CADCGB010000008.1 GCA_902800815.1 Fibrobacter succinogenes | reverse complement strand
CGTCGACAAGTACGAACTCGGCGAACCCGATGAAAAGGGCCGTCCGCGTCCGGTCAAGGTCGAAGGTGCAAGCTTCGAAATCGAATGCGACACCGTGCTTGTTGCTATCGGTAACGGGAGCAACCCGCTTATCAGCAACACCACGCCGGAACTCTCCGTCGACAAGAAGGGTCACATCCTTCTCGAAGATGCTGCCGCCAACAAGACCTTCATGGAGAAGGTTTATGCCGGTGGTGACATCGTGCTCGGCGCTGCAACCGTGATTCTCGCCATGGGCGAAGGTCGCCGCGCTGCTGCGGGAATAAATGAATTCCTGAAGAAGTAAACTTCAAATCTTGGATTTGATAAAAAAGATGGTCTTATGGCCATCTTTTTTTGCTTTTTTCTTCGGCAGGGTTTTAAAAAAGGACGACTTCGGTCGTCTTTTTTGCGACTTTAACTATCTTTTTTTTAAAGTTCGCGGGAATCCCATGACGGCAAAACGTATCCAGACACGTACTTCCCCTGCGCGGGCCTATGTGGCACCGTGCCGCGTGCTGTTTGCGGCCGTGCTCGCATTTGCGCTCGCCGCGGCTCTTGGCGCCTGCAGCAACAGCGACTGCGCGTGGGACGACACATGCGGCGAGCCCGACTACCTCCCGCTGGACGATACCAAGTACCCCTACGTTGGAATCCCGAGAATCGTCATCAAGACGGACGATGGAAGCGACGTCAGCAGCCAGATAATCGAGATTCCGGCAAAGTTGCAAGTATGGGGCGCCACGGAGCCCGAAAGCGGCGTGATGGAGTTGACAATCAGGGGACGCGGGAACACCTCGTGGGAGACCATGCCCAAGAAGAGCTACAAGATAGAGTTCGCCGAAAAGCAGGCCGTGCTCGGGATGCCCGAAGACAGGGACTGGGCGCTCGTGAGCAACTTCGCCGACAAGACGCTCATGAAGAACTTCCTGGCCTACCAGCTGGCTACCGATCTGGGCATGCGGTACGCGCCGCGCTGCAGGTTCGTCGAACTGTACCTGAACAGGGACTACCTCGGGGTCTACCTGCTCACCGAGACCATCAAGGTTGCGGAGCACCGCGTGAACATACCCAAGACAAACGATTCGTACCTCGTCGAGATAACGCAGCACCCCGATTCCACCGACAAGACCTTCGTGGTGCACGCTCCCAAGGATACGTCCGAGCAGGTGCAGCAGACGCTCCGCGAGCATACCGACAAGTTCGATGAGTTCCTCGAGACGATAGAGATGTACGAAAAAAGCGATTTGGCCGACTGGCTGGACATTGAGGAATGCACCAAGCACTACTGGGTGCAGGAATTTGCGAAGAATCCGGATGCCACGGGCGTCGCGAGCCTCTACTTCACGTGGGTGAAGGGTAGCAAGATCCGCATGGGGCCCGTATGGGATTTCGACCTCGCCTTCGGCGGGCACAGCGACGACTCCATAATCAATCCGGACGACTGGTATATCCGAAGGGGGTACTGGCATTCCTTCATTTTCAGGGATTCGACGGCAAGCAGGTCGCGTGTGTACTACTGGCGCAACAACAAGGAAAAATTCGCACACGTGCTTGACGCTATCGATTCGTTGCAGGCCCAGCTGCAGGGCGCCGCGGAGAACAACTTCAAGAAATGGAAAATCCTCCAGAATACCGAATACGAATACCACCGGCAAGCCTACGGCTCGTACGAAGAAGCCGTTGATGATTTGAAGAAATGGACGCGCAAACGCTACGAATGGATTGACGGGGAAATGTCCGTATCCAAGCGGGCGTACTGAGAACCGTACGGGGCGGTGTTTTCTTTATGGGAGAATATGTTCCAGCTTGCTCCGCTTTAGACCCTCTAATTGCCGTTTTTTTGTAAAAACCGCTAATTTTTTGATGTTCTCTTTTACAACGGAGAATGCATTATTAACGCATCTTTACAAGGTTTTTTGGGAACTTTTATCTATTTTTCGGATGAAACGTTATTATAATGGCTCTTTGTTGACCCATTTTTACAAGAAAATGCCCTAAAAACGGCGTTATTTAAGTAGATTATGGGAACAAAAAGCAAACCTATATGGAGTAAAACATGCTTGACCTTCTTGCGGTCCAGTCCAGCACGACCAACGCGACTCTCATCACGCTGGTCTATACCCTTGCGCTGGCTTTTATCCTCTCTTCCATGATTGGCTGGACGTACGAAAAGACGTTCCTCGGCCTTTCCTATTCCCGCAACTTCGTCCAGGGTATCGTCCTGAGTTCTGTCGCTGCTGCAATGATTATGCAGGCCATCGGCGATAACGTCGGTCGCGGCCTCGGTATGATGGGCGCTCTCTCGGTGGTCCGCTTCCGTACGAGTTTCAAGGACCCGCGCGATATCATGTTCATATTCGCCTCGCTGGGTGCGGGTATCGGATGTGGCGTGTATGCCTGGGGTGCAGCCGCCGGCGGTACGATAGCCTTCTGCTGTGTCGCCTTCCTGCTTTCGCGCACGGGCCTCGGCACCAAGCACTTCTTTGACGGCATGCTCCGCTTCGCCCTCCCGAACGAAGGCCCGGTCCGTGAGCAGGTCGAACATATCATGAAGACGAGCCTCAAGACATTCATCCTTATCACCATGCGTGAAGTCGATGGCGGAACCCGCCTCGATGTCGCCTACCAGGTGCGCCTGAGGGCGACGAAACCCGCAGCGGAAATCCTGAACGAACTTTCCAAGCTGGAAGGCATCTCGGACGTGCAGTTCATGATGCAGGACGCCACTACAGAGATGTAAGGAGATAGAAAATGCGTTTTTTGGAAGATCTCCTTGATAATTTCTGGAATACCCACAAGAACAATGCGGGTGTGGCCTACGTCTACGGTCACAAGCTTTCCATTGCATGGGTTGTCTGCGTTATCCTGGCAATTGTGGTCGGGTTTGTCTACCAGGGCAAGGTCGCCATGTTCAGGGGTATCGCCGAGGCGAGCGAGACCATCATCAGCGTGCCTTCCGCTACCGAGATTGTGAAGGTGCACGTGGTTCCCGGCCAGGAAATCCATGCGGGCGACACGATTGTCGAAATCAACCGCCCCGACCTGACTCTCCGCATTGCCGAACTTACCCGCGAGATTGATGCGCTCGAAGGCCGCAGCAACCTGAGTTCCGCCGAAATCGACCAGAAGGTGGCCGACGTGAAGGCGAACCTCGAAACCCGCCGCCTGACCCTCACGGCAGAAATCCGCAACCTCGAAACCGAATACAACAGCAACAAGGCTATTTCTGCAAAGCTCAAGAGCCTCTCGAACTCCAAATCCCAGAGCGACGGCAATGACGCGATGGCGATGCGCATCAAGAGCCTCAAGAACGAACTCGCCCTTGCCACCAAGAGCGCGAACGAGCAGATTGCACTTCTCCGCGGTAGCAGCAAGCTCCAGAAGGCGAGCGGCAAGAGCGAAGCCGAGAACCTCAAGAAGGAACTTGAGGAAATGCAGAAGCAGCAGGAAGAACTTATCCAGATTGCGAAGGAAGACTGGGTCGTGGGCGACGTGAACGTGCGTGATGGCGAGAAGGTGTCTAGCTTTGCGCCTATCGTGACGCTGACCCACAAGTCCCCGACGCTCGTGCGCGGCTACATCAACGAACAGATTTACCAGAACATGGACCTGGGCGAGGCCGTGAAGGTCACTACGCTTGCCGGTACGGGCAAGGCCGTGGTGGGCGAGGTCGTCGGTCTTTCCAGCCGTATCGTCGCTTTCCCGGAACGCATGTGGAAGATGCCCGAGATGCCGGTCTATGGCCGTGAAGTGACCATCAAGATTCCCGAAAACAATCCGTTCCTGCTGGGCGAGATGGTGACCATTTCTGAAACTAGCGGAAAGAAACTCAAGAAGAACGAGAACAAGTAATGAAACGCATTGCAGTCCTCCCCGCCATGCTCGCGGCAGCCGTATTCGCGGAACCGATTACATGGGAAAAGCTTGTAGAATCGGCCAAGAACGACCCCCGCTACGAGGCGGCGCAGAAGCGTTCCGAGGCCACCTCGGGCGAACGGAACACGAAACTCTGGGACAAGTTGGAACTCCGTTACCAGCTTGACGGTTTCAGCTTTGCAAAGCACGATTTTGAACTCCGCATGACCCCGAAGAGTTTCGGCGAAAGCAGTGCCGACAAGGAAAGGGCCGATGCCGTAAGGAATTACGAGAAGGCGAGGTTTGGCGTCGAGCGTTCGCTGTTGCTGTACGACCGCTACGAACGCGGTGTGCGCTATGTGATGCGCAAGAAGATAAACGAAATCAACAAACAGTTGTTGCAGGTAAACACCGACCGAATCGAGGTGCTGCACCTCAAGTCGGGTTCGGCCTCGTTCAACGCCGAAGACCTGATGAGCACGCTCGAGAAGGGTGCTTCCATCCGTGCAGACCTGCTTTCGGACAGCACGGCGCTCCGCGATGCGGAACTCAAGATGAAAATCTGGGTCCCGGATTTTGACGGGGTAGAACTGGATTCCGCATTCCTCCCCACGATGGACGAACTTGCCCAGAACCTGAACAACGGCGTGGAAGTGAACGAGAACTTCCCGCTGGTGGCGATGGCCCGCGGCAAGCGCGATAGCGAAGTGGCACAGGCAAAGCAGGACGTGAGCAAGGGCCGCGACTACATTTCGCATATCGGTATCGGCTACTCCCTGCAGGTGGAATCCCTGATGGAAAAGTACAAGGACCTGGACGCGACGGATGTCTACGGTACGGGCGCCTATGCCGACTACAAGAGCGAATTTGAATCCAAGACGGGCTGCACCAGCGCGATGGGCTGTACCGGTGTCGCGAATATCCTCGTTCCGGACAAGGATAGCCGCAAGACTGCCGATAAGTTCTTCGTGAACCTCGCTTTCCGCCTGCCGTTCTTCGACAGCGGGAAGGATGCCGACCTCAAGCTCCAGGTGGCAAAGCTCGATGCCGAAAGCGATTACCTGGGCGATGTTCGCGACATCAACCAGAAGGTGGCGCGCCTCACCGAAGAAGTGCTCGCTCTGATTGGCCAGTGGAAGGTGCAGAAGGAATTCGTGGAACAGGTGGGCGCGAGCGGGTTCATGGAACAGTTCGCCCGCAATGCCGGTTCTGACCCGCTGTTGCTCCTGCGCGCCAAGGAAAGCGCCCTCGAAAGCGACATGAAGGCGGTCAAGCTCGAATACGATATCTTTGCCCGTTATCTCGAACTGCTCAACTACGCAGGCATCTTGGCACGCGAAGGTGTCGTGAACCATCTCCGCGAGGCGCTGAAGTAGTATGGCAGAAGCCCGCGGTTTTAGCCTTCTGGAGCGCTTCGAGCTCAAGTACCATATCCCCGTCGAATGGGCGGACCGGATTGGAGCCTTCCTTGCTCCGTACTGCGAGGAAGATTACTACTCGAAGATTACCCCGGGTGGCTTCTACTGGATTACGAACCTGTACCTGGATACCCCCAAGTGGACGTTCCTTGGCTGGAAAAAGAAGCAGTTGCTGGACCGTTTCAACATGCGTATCCGCACCTATGGTGAACACCCCGCACAGGATGGCACGTTCCACTTTGAGGTCAAGCGCAAAATTAAGAGCATCTGCTACAAGAGCCGTGCGACCATCAAGGGCATAAATCCCGGCGAAGTCTGGCACATGAAACCCGATGAATGGCCCTGCAAGGGCGAGAAGGACCGCATGTACCTCAAGGATTTCCTGTACAAGACGGAACTCCACGGGGCGCACCCGCGCCTTTTGACGCAGTACAAGCGCCGCGCCTGGTTCGGGCTCCGCGAGGAATATTCCCGTGTCACGATCGATACGGGGATGCGCTTCCGCGAGGAAAACGGGTTTGACTATACGGTGGACCCGCACTACATGCATTCGACGGGTCTCCCGAGGTTTTTCCAGCCCGGAGCCGATGCTGTGCTCGAATTAAAGTGTCCTTGCTCACAGGTTCCTTACTGGATGTTCGACCTGATAAGATTTTTGAACCTCAAGCACGCCGCATTTTCTAAATTCGGTAATGCGGCAGCCGAATGGAAACGCGTTTACGAGAACCCTCGCCGGTTCAAGTCCCCCTACTGGACAAAACTGGCGGGCAATTTCTAGGATTTTTTTAAAGAGCGAAAACCTCAAAAAGGATGGCCCTTATGAACATGAAAAAGTGGCTTTTGACTGGAACCCTTATCTCGATGCTCGGTGCGTTCTCGGCATGCTCCGATGACCCGAGCAACGACCCTGTCGGGCCTGCCGATTCCGGCAGTAGCACCATTCCCGACAGTAGCGGCAATATCCCGGGCAGCAGCGGCGATGTTCCCGGTAGCAGCGCTACTCCTGCGGCGAAGTCGAGTTCTTCCATTGCGGACAACGCTGCTCCCCAGATGGCGTGCTCCGAAATTATGTACCATGCGAAGGATTCCAAGCTCGAGTGGGTGGAAATCTACATCGCTGGCGGCATGGACATGGACAACATGCAGAACTTCTTCCTCCACCTGAGCGGTGCCGTGGACTACACGTTCCCGGCAGAACCCCTCAAGAAGGGTGAATACATCGTGGTCACGAATGACCTCGCCGCATTTGCGGCTGCATACCCGACGTTTACCGGTAGGGTCTTTGGCCCGTGGGACAATGCCTCTACGGTCAAGCTCATCAATGAAGGTGACGTGGTTAACGTGAAGGTGCAGGGCGAAGGCGACGTGAGCTGTGCTTTCAGTAACGAACCTCCTTGGCCGAGCCTTGCTGACGGCAATGGCCGTTCCCTCGTGTACCTGGGTGGCAACGCGGCCCAGCCCAATTCCTGGGCGGCAAGCCAGGCCGAAGGTGGCACTCCGGGTGTGGGTAATGACCTGTGGGTTGCCCCGACGCAGGTGCGTATCAA
Source organism: Fibrobacter succinogenes (assembly GCA_902800815.1). Taxonomy (GTDB): domain Bacteria; phylum Fibrobacterota; class Fibrobacteria; order Fibrobacterales; family Fibrobacteraceae; genus Fibrobacter; species Fibrobacter succinogenes_B. Next base: position 114,569 of record CADCGB010000008.1, on the reverse strand, counting down.
CGAAATTAAGCCGTACGAGATTGAAAATCCTTCTTGGATTGAGGTCTATAATGCGGGTGCCCAGGCCGTGGATCTCACGGGTTGGACGCTCGAGGTCAAACGCCGCAAGCAGACGCTTACCATCAAGTCCGGAATTGTACCGCCGAATGGTTACCTCGTTCTCGATGGAACAATTGCGTTTGACTCTGAACTGATTGTTGCTCCCGATGGCGGCGAGTTCTACCTGCGTGGCCCGCAGGAAGGCGACGAGTCGAGCATCTGGGTGCCTGCGACCAACGCGACGAGCGGCGTTGTGGACCTCAGTGACGGTTCTACCGCTCAGGGCCCGCTTGCTGCGGCAACGCCTGGTGCAAAGAATTCTGCCCTCCAGATGGGCTCCCTCTATATCAACGAGATTTACTACCACCCGGGTTCAAACCCGACGGATATCCCGTTCGAATTCATGGAAATCGTGAACGGCTCCGATGCTCCGGTGTCCCTCTACAGTTCTTCTGTGGCGAGGGGCTGGAAGGTCGAAGGTATCAACCTCGAGTTTTCGGGTGGTGCGACTATTCCGGCTAAGGGTCTGATTCTTGCAATCCCCGAGACGCTCGAAGATGTGGACATGCAGGCATTCGGCATCACGAACTGGGGCCCGAACTTTGTCCGTGCATCCCTCTCGATTCCGGAAGATGTGCAGATCGTGACCTACAAGGGTAAGCTTTCGAACCGCGGTGAAACGATTGCGATAAAGGAACCCTTCGCCAAGGAAGAGGACCCCTCCGCTACGGGTGGCTACAGGTACTTCTACGTGTGGCACGACGCTACGCTCTATTCCGATAACTGGGAAGGCCTCGCCGAGGCGGATGGCTTTGGCTACAGCCTGCACCGCGTCGATGTGACTACCATGGGTTACGAGGCGAAGGCGTGGAAGGTGGACGTTCCGACCCCCGGTAAGATTTAAATCAGTTCAATAGAACAATAAGGTAAACTTTGAAGGAATCCCGCGAAAAACGGGATTCTTTTTGTATTCATAAGGCCGGATGTTTTACACAATTAGTAGGATGGGCGGAGTTGCCACTGCTTATTTAAATATGTATTTTTCATTATATGAGAAAGAGTTTGGTCTATATCGCTTCCCTGAGCGTTGCCGCCATGGCAGCCCCGCTTACGTTGCAGGAAGCCTTGGAAATGGCGAAGTCTAACAACTCGCAGATTAAGGCCGAAAAGGCAAAGGTCGAAATGGCCGAAAGCGGGCAGAGCGAAGCCTTCTCCCGGTTCTTGCCGAAGGTTTCCCTTTCGGCGGGTGTCACGAAGATTAACGACCCGATTACGATTGACTTGAGCCGCCTCCAGGGGCCCCTGAGCGAGGTGGCCGGTGCCGCCGCGTATTCGAAGGCGTACCTTTCGGCATACAACATGGCGTACACGCAGGCCTACAACGATGCCGTGAAGCAGGCGATGGCCGCCGGGCTGGACGAGGCGACTGCCAAGAGCATGGTGGACCAGAGGGTGGACGAAATCCGCAGCGGTGTCATGGGGAGCAACAAGGTAAATACGCTTGCCCAGCAGGCTGCAGAAAATTACGGCGCCGATGCGTCGAATAAGATAAACGATACCGACTTTGGCATGAAGGTACAGGACGACGTGTTCTTCAATGCCCGCGTGACCGTGGTGTGGCCCATCTTCACCGGCCTCAAGATTTATTCGGCATACGATGCCGCGAAAGAGAACGTGGCTGCCCGCAAGGCGGAATTCGACATGGCGCAGAACACCATCCTGATGGATGTGGCGACCAAGTACTTTACGCTCCGCCTTACCGAGGAACTTTCCGTGATGCGCGAATCCACGATGAAGAACCTCGAAGGCCACCTGGAACGCTCCAAGAAGCTCGAGGAAGGCGGCCAGATAAGCAAGGCGGAACGCCTGCGTGCAGAAGTCGCGCTTGCAGAGGCGCAGAATGCCTACGAGGATGCTTTGCGTGACCAGTCGCTTGCCCGAATGGCGCTTGCGAGCTTGCTGCACACGGACACGAGCATTACGGCGACGACCCCGGTGGAAGCGCCGGACGTGGTGCACGGCATGGAGGAATTCAAGCAGCTTGCGCGCGAAAAGCACCCGGGGCTCAGGCAGCTCCGTACGGAACGCAAGCGCAGCCAGGATGCCGTGCGGGCCGCACGCGCCGACTGGTTCCCGACAATCGCCCTGTTCGGTTACAGGGAACTCTACACGAAGGATTTGACGATTCTGGAGCCCGAGTGGGCTGTGGGCGCGAAGGCCCAGTGGGACTTGCCGATTCTGGGCGGGAAGGAATCCCGCGCGAAGGTCAGTTCTGCGAAGTCGATGGAACGCTCGCTCTCGAACATGGAGGAACAGACTCTCGACAATATAAGCCTGCTGGTAGAAAAGCGCTGGCGTGAACTGGAACATGCGCGGGGCCGCCTGCAGAGCCTCGTCAAGACGCGCGAGCTCGCCGACGAGGCGCTCCGCAGCCAGACGCGTGCCTACGAGGCGGGTCTTGCAACCGGGCTTGACGTGGTGGATGCGGAGCTTGCGCTTTCGCGCTTGCAGGTGGCCGACCTGAAGGCGCATTTCGATGCGGTAATAGCATGGCTCGGCCTGCTGGAAGCATCTGGCGAGGTTGCCGATGCGGGCACGATGCTGAATGCGACACGCCCGGTGGAAAAGCCGGAGGAATCCGCTCCGGCAGAAACGCCTGTCGAACCGGCTGCACCCGAAACGCAGCCTGCCGCCGATGCGGCTGCCGCGCCGGCCCCCGCTGAACCTGCCACCGTGCAGCCCGCAGAAAACACTGCGGGTGAACCGCCTGCCGCGGCCGGAACTGCCGCAAATCCCGCCGAACCCTTGCCTGCAAATGAAAATACGGAGAAGAAATAATGAACGTGCTGAAAACTCTCGGAAAGGTTATAGTTGTCGCCGCGTTGATTGTCCTCGTGGTGCTTGGAATCATGCAGTTGCAGAAGTTTGCGACCGCTCCCCGCGAGCAGTTCCTGCAGGGACAAATGGAGGCTAGGCGCGTGCTCGTGGCCGGGAAGGTCCCCGGCCGCATCGAACGCCTGTTCGTGCACGAGGGCGACATCGTCATCAAGGATTCCCTTGTGGCGGTAATCAGCAGCCCCGAAATCGAGGCGAAGAAGATGCAGGCGCAGGGCGCCCTCGGTGCCGCACGCGCCCAGGCGAGCAAGGCCCGCAACGGTGCCCGCAGTGAAGATATCACCGCCCTCAAGGCGATGGCCGACCGCGCCCAGGATGCGGCGACGCTCGCGAAGAACACCTACGACCGCGTACAGAAACTCTACAACGAGGGCGTGCTCCCGCTGCAGAAGCGCGACGAGGCCGAAACCCAGATGAAGGCGAGCCAGTCCGCTGCCGACGCCGCGAAGGCGCAGTACAACCAGGCCGTTGCCGGCGCCCGCAGCGAAGACAAGGCAGCCGCGAACGCCCTCGTGATGCAGGCCCGCGGCGCCACCGCCGAGGTGGACGCCTACCTCGAAGAAACCAAGATTCGTAGCCCCATCAGTGGCGAAGTCTCGCTCAAGCTTGCTGAAGAGGGCGAGGTCGTGGGCTCGGGCATGCCCGTAATCGCGGTGACCGACCTGGACGATGCCTGGGCGGTATTCCACCTGCGCGAGGACATGCTCAAGAACGTGTACAAGGGCAGGAAGTTTACCCTCAGCATTCCGGCGCTCGACAAGCAGGTCGAAATGGAAGTGAGCTACATCGCCTCCGTAGGTGACTATGCCACCTGGCGCAGCAGCAAGGAAAGTGGCGGGTTCGACCTCAAGACGTTCGAGGTGCGCCTGCGCCCCACGCAGAAGGTCGAAAACCTTCGCCCCGGCATGAGCGTGCTCCTTTCTGTAGATGCAATCCAGTAGCAGGGATTTGCCATGATTTTGAATGGCCTGCTGAATACCATCAGGAAAATCTACTTCAGCCACAATATCGTGTTGTGGATGATTCTCCTGGTGTTGCCCGTGGGCTTATCGCTTTTTACCATGGGCATGTTCACGTCGCAGATTGTGCAGCACGTGCCCATAGGCATCGTGACGCAAGACGACAGCAGGCTTGCGGACAAGATAAACGCCCGCTTGCGTTCGAGCCCTGTTCTGGACGTGAAACTTGAATGCGGTAGCATGAATGAATGCGAATGTGCGGTAGTCCGCGGGGATTTGCAAGGGTTCCTTGTGCTCCCGAACGAACTGGAACGCCGTGCGCTCCGGCTCGAGACTCCCGTGATTCCCATTTATTCCAGCGGGCAGAATTACCTCACGAACATGTTCGCAACCAAGGAAATTCGCTCTGTAATTTTTTCTGTGGGTAGCGAGATGTTCGTGCCCGAAATCGCCGACCCGGTAAAGACCGAAATCCATTCCGTGGGGAACGTGGAAGGCAACTACCAGGGGTTTTTAGCGCTCGGGCTCGTGACGGCGATTTTCCACCTCGCGGCGATGATTGTGGGCGTGTATGTACTCTCGTTCCCGCTTCGTGACCATCGCGTTACCGAGATGATCCGCTATGCGGGCGGTTCGCGCCTTACCCTGTGGGTGGCGAGCGTATTCCCGATGAACATCGCTCTCTGGCTCGAACTGATGGGCTGCTACGCCTATTGCCACAGGATGCTCGCTCCGCTCACGTTCGATGAATTTGTCATGACTGCTGCCGCGCAGTTGTTTATGATATGCGCCTGCTCGGGTGCAGGGATTGTGTTTATTGGCGTGGTGGGTGTGATGCGTATAGCGACAGGTGCGGCGGGCGTTATCGGGAGTCCCGCGTTCGCGTTTGCGGGCCAGACCTTCCCGGTGATGGCGATGCCCTTTGCCGTGCGCTGCTTTGCGTTTATTCTCCCGCTCACGCACGTGCTCAAGGTGCAGTCCATGATGCTCCTCGGCGATGTGAGCATGGAACCTGCGTGGCCGTCCATGAAAATCCTTATCGGGATGGCGATATTCTGGAATATACTCGGAGCGCTCCTCATGTCGATGCGCTGGAAACAGCACCTGCGCCGTGAAGCCAAGTACAGCGAAGTGAAGCCTGCGGAGGTGCAACCATGATTCGTCGCCTCTGGAAAGTTGCCTTTGCGGAGTGGAAGCTCTTCTACACGGACCCTGCCGCAATTCTCCTCCTTGTGGTGGCAGGGGTCCTGTATGCGTTCTATTACCCGACCCCCTACATATACCAGACGGTATCGAAGGTGCCGGTTGCAGTTGTCGACCTCGACAATACAGCGATGTCGCGCGACCTTATCCGCATGGCATCTGCTGCCCAGCAGATAGAGGTCAAGTCTATCTATGCCGAAATGAACGAGGCCGAGGCGGCCATGGCCCGCGAGGAGATATTCGGGTTTATGGTTATCCCCGAGAACATGGAGAAGGACATCCGCGCCAAGCGCCCCGTTTCGGTGAACATCTTTACGCACGGTGCCTACGTGATGCTGCACGGTGCCATAGGTACGGCGTTCTCGACATGCGCGCTTACCGTCGGTGCTACGAACAAGGTGAAACAGATTGCGCTAGGGAAGAAGGTGCCTTCGGCGAAGGCGATTGCCATGCGCGACCCGATTCCCCTGAGTATACAGACGATGTTCAACAGCTCGGGCAGTTACTCCAATTATGTGGTGCCGAGCGTGCTCGTGGTGATTCTGCAGCAGTCGCTCATCATCGGTATCTGCGTTCTGGGCGGTTCGCGTGCCCACAGGCGCTTCCGCAAAAAGATGCGCGATAGCGCGGTCGAAAACGAGACGGCTGAGTACCGCTACTTTGGCCGTGCGCTTGCCTACTTTTTACACTACTGCTCGTTTATCCTCTTCTACCACTGCATTATCTACAACCTGTTTGATTTCCCGCGCCGTGGCGAACTCCTGCCCATGGTGGTGTTCTCGATTGTGTTCCTTGCCTCGGTCATCAACCTGGGCATGGTCGTGTCGCAGGTCTTTTTGCGCCGTGAATCTAGCATGCAGCTCTTCCTGTACCTCTCGATTCCGATACTGTTCCTCGCGAACTTCAGTTGGCCCAGTTACCTGATGCCCCGCTGGATGGTCTCGATATCGTACATACTGCCGAGTACGTTTGCGGTTCCGGCATGGCTGTCCATTGAGCAGATGGGTGCCGATATATACGAGGTTGCACCCAAACTTTATCAGCTCGCAATCCAGGCTGTAGTATATTTGATACTAGGACTTCTTTTAACCCGCGCCCGTGACAAGGCTAAAATTGACATAGGAGACATGTAGCATTATGATGTTTGATCCTTTATACATGATGATTCTCGTGGTGACGCTCGCCCTTTCGGGCTTTGTGTCGCTGCTGGTCAAGTCGCGCTTCAACGCGGGGCAGAAGGTGAACATTTCCAGCGGGCTTACCGGTGCCGATGTGGCGAAGGCAATCCTTATGGATGCCGGCATTACCGACGTGAAGGTGCTGCAGCATCACGGGTTCCTTTCGGACCATTACAACCCGCTCAACAAGACGCTCAATCTTTCTCCGGAAGTGTACAACGGGCGTAACGCGAGTGCCGCGGGTGTCGCTGCCCACGAGGTGGGGCACGCCATTCAGCATGCGCAGGGGTATTTCCCGATGTGGCTGCGTTCGGCAATCGTTCCGGTCGCAAATATCGGTAACAATCTCGGGCCGTGGCTCGTGATTATCGGTATCATGCTCATGAGTTTCGGGAAGGCGATTGGCCAGCCGGTATCTATCGTGGGCGTGCTCCTGTTTGCCGCAACGACGCTCTTTACGCTGGTGACCGTTCCTGTGGAATTCGATGCCTCTAGCCGCGCGAAGAAGGCGCTCGCCCGCATGGACGTGGTGGCGCAGGGCCGCGAGTACAATACGGTTTCGGGCGTGCTGCTTGCCGCGGGCCTGACTTACGTGGCCGCCGCAATATCCTCGATCCTTCAACTGCTCTACTGGGCATACCGCGCCGGCCTCATTGGCGGGCGCAGGAACTAGGGGGCTTTATGGCCGTGAAGACGCTTACCATTGAATGCCCCATGTGCAAGGGCGAAATCGTCGTGGATGCCGATACGGGCGAGGTGCTGAGCCATAAGGAATTCAAGAAGGAGGTCAAGTCCTTCGATGACTTCTTGAAGGAACAGAAATCGCGCAGTTCCGATTTGGAGGCGAAATTTGCCGCCGCGAAGGAAGCGCAGAAGAATCGCGCCGAACTCCTAGAAAAGAAGTTCGAGGCTGCAAAGCAGAACAAGGACCTGAAGGATCCGCCCCCAAGTATTAATTGGGATTAAATTTTCTGCACCGAAGGTGCCCGTGCGAGACCCTCCCTAGTCGCATTAGTCATTACTGGAATGAACTTCCAGTGACGGGAACTCGTCATCGTCTTCCGGAGCTGCGTCTTCTGCCGGAGAGTCCTCTTTATCCGAAGATTTTGCCTGGGTGTCGTAGAACGCCTGGGCCTTTTTCATGAACGCTTCGAATTCCTCGTCAGACATCTTGGATGTGTCGGCGGGCTTTGTATCTTCAATTACTTTGTCTGTACCCGCGGCATTTTCAACTTGCGACAAACTTTCCACCGTCGATGCGCTTTCTTCCACCGGCGATGCGTTTTCCACCGGAGCAATGGCTTCTTCAGCCGGCGGCACATCTTGTGTCACATTTTCCACCGGAGCGGCGGCGTCAACTGCCTGCGATACACTTTCTGTCGGGGCGGATTCATTCGCCGGAGCAGAACTACCGGCCAGCGCGCCGGACATCGCCGCCTCGGCGGCTTCGTCTTCCTTCATCATCTCGGCGAACGGGTTGTCCTGAACTTCGCTCAGGTCCTCGCGCCCTTCGAGCATGGCCTGCAGGTCTTCCTCGGTCACGTTCCTTCCGCGGGTCGTCCAGAGTACGGCTTCTTTCATTACGGCGGCGATATCGCCCACGCTGCCTGCCTGCGAGCGGGCCAGCGCCATGTTGCGGATTTCTTCCACCAGGCCGGGTTTCACGTCCGGGTCCTTCGAGTAGAACACGGTCTCGCGTGCCATCTCGTCGGCATAGTCCGGGTTGTTCTTCTTGCGGTAAATCCAGATGGGGCCAAACAGTTCGCTCTGGCGGAATACCACCTCGTCGGTCTTGATCATCTCGAGGAGTGCCATGAAGGTCACTGCGGCTACAATCGGGTGGCTGTCGTTGTCGAGCAGTTCCTCGAAGAGTGCACGCCCGTTTACCGAGAGGTAGTTGTTTATCGCCTGTTGCCGGTCCTGGATGGTCACGTAGTCGAGTTCGATGTGGTGGACCGTATCTGAAATCTTTGTCTTGAGGCTCTTCTGGTACGCGCGGAAAAGCTGCCAGATGTTTGCGTCGGCGAGCGTGTCCTCGTCGCTCTGCGTCTTTTCGAGGCGGCCACGGCTGTACGTGCCGAAGTTCTTGCCTTCCATGTCCTGGAGCCCACCCGCGACCTGCTTGTAGCGCTGGTACTCGAGCATTTCCTGCATCAGTTTTTCGCGGTCGGCGTTGTATTCCTCGACAAGTTCCGGGTCGCGTTCTTCTGCCGGGAGCAGTTCCTGCACCTTGAGGGCCATCAGGCGGCTCGCCATGTACAGGAAGTCGCCCGCCTTCGAGAGGTCGGTCACCCCAATCTTGTTGACCCAAGCGAGGAAGTCGTCCGCGATTTCTGCAATCGGGATCTGGTCCAGCGACATTTCCTTCTTCTGGACAAGGTATACGAGCAGGTCCATGGGCCCGTTGAAAGAGCCTATGCGGACTTCGTAGTCTTCCTGTTCCTCGATTTCGGTCATTATTCAGGAAATGTAGTAATAATTTTGGCGGGAATAGGCTTTTTTTCGTTGAGTGATGCGTTCTCTATTGACCGTTAAACAATGAAAACATATATTTTCAAACAAGTGCCTGTGGGCTATTTTTGCCATAGGGTTGCAAAGGGTAGGATCCATGAAGGTTTTTGAAACTCTGAAGAAATGTATGGCGGTATTTGCGCTGCTTGCGATTCCGGCATCCGCAACATACGTCGCCGTTCTCGAGACGATGGCACCGAAAGACGTGCTTTCACTCGAAGAAAAGCAGTACCTGACCGACGTGCTCCGTTCCGAGGCGGTGAAGGCGCTCCCTGCCGAGATGAACTTTACCATCATGACGCGAGACAACATCCAGATGATGCTCCCGCCGGGCAAGGGAATCGAGGAATGCGAGGGCAGTTGCCTTGTAGAGACGGGCAAGAACATCGCTGCCGACTACATTGCGCAGGGCCGCGTGGGTCGCTTTGGCGCGAACCTCACCATCACGGTCGAAATGTACGAGACCGCGGGCAACAAGCTCATGGGTTCCTTTACGGCGAAGAGTTCCGACATCGAGAAACTTGAGGTTGAAATCCGCAAGCAGGCCAAGCCTCTGTTCATGAAGGCGCGTGGCAACGCCTATGTACAGCCAGCTTTTGCTTCAGGAATTTCCTCCGGCCCGCAGATGGTCGCCCTCAAGATACAGAGTGTTCCGATGGGTGCGTCCATCGCAATTGACGGCAGGCCCACAAAGTGCATGAGTACCCCCTGTACCGTGAATATCCCCGAGGGAGAACACCGTGTTCTAGCCGCTCGCGATGACTACCAGGACAAGGATTCCCTGCTGATGGTCGAGGGTGCCGAGATGGCGTTGATGATGAACCTCGAACCGAACTTTGGACAGCTGAATGTAGACCCGAAGTACGATGAGTATCTAGGTAACGGAAACCCGATTGTCGTGACAATTGATGGCAAGACCAGCCATAACGATGTCACGTTCAAGAAGGGTATAAACAACCTGCCTGTGGGACAGCATTCTGTGAAAATAACACATCCCTGCTTTGAAACGGTTTCTTTCCAGGTGGGTATAGTTGTTGCTAAGACAGAAAAGTTTGACCAGGAACTCAAGCGTGGTAAGGGCTGGCTTACGCTCAAGGCCGTCAAGGACGGTGCCGAACAGAAGGTTCCTGTATGGGTCGATGGTGCAAAGGTTGGCGAGACTCCGTTTGTGGGGGAGGTTCCACTCTGTTCGAAGGTCGAGGCCGGTGATGGCGAATTCCGTGGCGTAGTTGCTGCGGAATTGAAGGTGAATGCGAACGTAGAGGTGACTCACGAACTTGTAAAGTCCGACCAGCCCGTGGTGGCCGAGGAAAAAGCCGAACCTGAAAAGGAACAGCCTGCTGCACAGGCGGATGTCGACGAAAAGCAGGCCCAGGCAAGTGAGGCCGCTGCAGATGTAGCGAACAAGGAAAAGGGAATGAGCATCGCGAAGCCCATTGGCATTGGACTTGCCGTTCTCGGCGCTGCCGCTTTTGGGATAGGCATCTACGAGAATTCCGTGATGAATGACGAACGCGGAAAGTATGATGACGCTACGTTTACATCCGAAAGCGAAGCGGATGACCAGTGGGACAAGGTGAAGAAGGCTAGTACATTGCGCAACGTATTTTATGGTGTCGGCGCGGGTCTCCTTGCCGCAGGCGTTACCGTGTTCTTTGTGTTCTAGGAGGCTTGACGAATATGAAAAAGATTCTTGCTTACGTGATGCTTGCCTTGATTGCCTCCTTGTGGGGTTGTTCCGATATGGGTGACCGCGATAACCCGACAGATCCGGGTGCCGATAACTATGACGCAAGTCTTGTTCCCGGTGGTGAAAATGGTGGTGACTCTGTTGACCCCGGCGACGGTGGTAATTCCAGTGACGGTGGTGAAGGTATTGGCAATGAGGGCGGTAATAGTAATGGACTCGATGATGGCAAGGTGTCGTCTTCTTCGGTACAAGCGTCTTCAAGTTCATTGAACGCGCCTTTTGCAAATACGAATTTGGCCTGCGGAGATTTGTGGTGTGGACCTAAACACGAATACAATGTGCGTACCGGATTTACCAGTGGCGAAAAAGCGCCGGTGGGAAAATGGTACCATTACATTGATGAGGAACTCGGAGGAAATTCTCGTCTCGATTTTCCTGGATTTGAAGGCGAGTACAATGTTGATTTTGAATTGGTAATAGATAAGTGTGGCGGTATCTGTGGCTCGGCTTATATAGGCGACCAGTATGAAAACCCATATGTCGGCTTCGGTTTCTTCACGTTAGATTCATGGAGTAAAACGGCTGATATCACGTCTTGGGGTGGAATCTGCGTCTCGTACGTCTCGGACAATAAAATTGCACTAATCGTACTGCCGTCGGATAAGGTTGAGGCTGCCATGAAGTGGGATCATTTTGCCACGAAATTGCCTGCCTCAAAGACGGGCTCCGTGGTGGATATTCCCTGGAGCAAGTTTGCCCAGGCGGGATGGGGTGTAAAATATGACAAGGAAGAAATTTTAAAGCAGGTGAGTAGAATTGCCTTTGAAATCAAGGATATTTCCGCTGGATCTATGGTGAATTTCAATATCGTGAGCGTAGGCCGTTTAGGTTCATGTGCGGATGGTGGCGGTGGAAGTTCTGCTGTTGCGTCATCTTCATCATCTGCAGTTTCGTCTTCATTGCAGTCGAGTAGTAGTGTAATAAGTGTGTCCATTGCTTCAATGACCGACTCCCGCGATGGTCAGACTTACAAGACTGTAAAGATTGGTGACCAGGTCTGGATGGCGCAAAACCTCAACTTCAAAACGGACTCTAGTTTCTGTTACAATAACGAGGACAGCAACTGCGCCAAGTATGGGCGGCTTTATAGGTGGGCTGTCGCTGGGTCCGTATGCCCCAGTGGCTGGCACCTGCCTAGTAAAACTGAATGGGAAACATTGTTCAGCGCTGTGGGTGGAGAATCAACGGCAGGCAAGGCGCTCAAGTCGTCGTCCGGCTGGAGTAGCAGTGACAACGGAACTGATGATTTTGGTTTCTCGGCACTCCCTGCTGGCGAATTAGATGACGACATCTATAGTGGTAAAGAACAAAGTGCTTTCATTTGGAGCTCAACGAATGGCGATAGTAAACTTGTTGCGTATGCCTTGCACTTGTATTATGAATATGGTTTTGCAATTTTTGGATATTACGGCAAGGACTTCGGGTTTTCGGTTCGTTGTATTCAGGATACTTCTGCGGCAAATGCAAGTTCCTCGTCAAAGAACGGATCGTCTAGCAGTGCAGAGTCTGTGAGTTCTTCATCTGAAACGCATCCCTCGGAAACATCAAGTAGTTCCGTAGCCTCGTCGGAAGGGGCGTCTTCTAGCGACGAAGAGGTTGTAGACGAATATGTGTATAGCAATACGCAGGGTTGGGCGTGTCTTGATAGTAACGATGGCGAAATGAAATTGGGCAAGGTGGATGACGATGTTTACTTCGTGTGTGACGCAAAAGAGTGGCGAGAAGCGACAACGGATGAAGAAATTTCCTGTAGAGGCTCTGGATATTGTAAAGCGTGTACGGAAAATGGTCAGGGAACGTTTGGCGAATACGAAGGAAATTCGTTTGTTTGCGATGGCGGAACTTGGCGAACTCCGAATTGTGCGGAAACCAAACTAGGAAGCCTTTGTACGGCAAATGATGGTGGTGTGGTGCCGGAGTGCGAGAGTCTGGGTGGTTTTAAGATAGATTACGTTTGTTCCCAGGACCCCAAAGCCAGCAATAAACTGGTGTGGCACCCTGTACGTAGCCCGTTTGAATACACGCTTGAATACTGGAATACAAAGCGCAATGCCTACAATACTGCGGCGGTAGAAGCCGGAACGCATTCCGATTTGATGATAACCGACCCACGTGATGGAAATGTCTATAGGACTATTGTCATGAATGGCATGCGAGTATTTGCTGAAAATCTACGCTATGCGGATAGTGCTGCTAGTAAGAATCTGATTGGGCAGACAAGTTGCTATAATGGTGAATCAAAGAATTGTGAGATAGGAGGTCGTTATTACGCTTGGTCTGCTGCTATGGATCTGAATGGCAAATGGAATTCGGCTAGTGCTAGTAGCCTTATTGGTGCGCAGCATCGCGGTATCTGTCCCGAAGGTTGGCATATCCCGGATACTACGGAATGGAAAACCATGTTCTCCGCTTATGGTTCTGCGAAGCCTCATCAGGTAATGGGTTATAGCGGGTGGACTGCGGCAACGGATGTAAGCGGTTTTACCGCACTGCCTATTGATTACTTGTTTGAGACCGGTGTTAATATATATAATGGTTTCGATTATGCCCTTTTCTGGAGTAGTTCTGAAGATCCTGTGTTTGATCAATCTAATACGGCGTCGTACTGGTGGTTCAATAAGGATAATACACATCTTGGTGGATTCGAGGGAGTAGGTAATCGTGGCTACAAGGAATATCGTCTCAGCGTCCGTTGCATTCAGGATTACTCCGTAGACCCCTAGTTATCATCTTACAATAACGCAGACAGCTCCCAAAGGGAGCCGCTAATTTTTAAACTGTCCGATGGACTTTATTCCACCGTCACGCTCTTCGCGAGGTTGCGCGGCTGGTCCACGTCGTTGCCGCGGAGTACGGCGATATGGTAGGCGAGGAGCTGCAGCGGGACGCATGTCACGATAGGCATGAGCATCGGGATAGTCTTCGGCACCTTGATGAGGTGGTCTGCAAATTCGTCGAGCGGCTTGCAGTCTTCGGTAGTGACTGCAATGACGCGGCCGCCACGGGCCTTGATTTCGCGAACGTTGCTGATGACCTTGTCGAACAGGGCATCCTTCGGGGCAATCACGACCACCGGCATGTTTTCGTCGATAAGGGCAATCGGGCCGTGCTTCATTTCGGCGGCGGGGTAGCCTTCGGCATGAATGTAGCTGATCTCCTTGAGTTTCAGCGCGCCTTCCATGGCCACGGGGTAGTTGAAGTGGCGGCCCAGGTACAGGAAGTTGTTCGCCTTCGCGTACTTCTGCGCAATGCCTGCAATCTGGTCCGAAAGCTGCAAGGTCTGTTCCACGAGAGTGGGGAGTTCCTGCATGGCCTTCACGATGTCCGCACCGCTTTCAAAGCTGAGCCTGCGTTGGCGCCCGAGCAATAGGGCAATCATGGCGAGCACGGTTACCTGGCTGGTGAACGCCTTGGTGCTTGCCACGCCGATTTCGGGGCCCGCGTGCAGGTACACGCCGCCGTCGCTCGTGCGGGCGATGGTGGAGCCCACGCCGTTACAGATGGCAAGCGCGGTGGCGCCCTTCTGCTGTGCCTCCTTGAGGGCGGCAAGCGTGTCGGCAGTTTCACCCGACTGGCTGATGGCGAGCACGAGCGTGCCCGGCTTGATGATGGGGTTACGGTAGCGGAACTCGGAGGCGTACTCGACTTCGACGGGGACGCCGGCGAGGTCCTCGATCATGTACTCGCCGACCATGCCCGCGTAGTAGCTCGTGCCGCAAGCGGTAATGATGATGCGGTTGATGTTCCTGAGTTCCCTGATATTCGTGTCGAGGCCCGCGAGTTTGGCGTTCCCTTCGGCGCTGAGCAGGCGGCCACGCATGGTGTTGCGCAGCACTTCGGGCTGTTCGAAGATTTCCTTGAGCATGAAGTGCGCAAACCCGCCCTTCGCGACGGCGTCCGCATCGAATTCTACGTCCTTGACTTCGCGCTGCACCTCGTGGCTGTTCATGTTCACGATGGAGTAGTCATTGCCCGTAATCTGCACGATGTCGTTATCGTCGAGGTAGACAACTTTCTGCGTGTGGTTGATGATTGCGGAAACATCGCTTGCGAGGAAAAAATCGGAGTTGTTCCCGATGCCGAGAATCAGCGGGCTGCCACGGCGCGCCCCGATGAGCGTGCCCGGTTCCTCGCTGCAGATGACGGCAAGGCCGAACGTGCCTTCCACCTGGGCGAGTGCCTTGAGGACGGCAGCCTTCAGGTCTCCCTTGTAGAAGCGAGCGATGAGGTGTGCCAGGACTTCGGTATCAGTTTCGGACTGGAACTTGACGCCTTCTGAAATGAGTTTTGCCTTGAGGCTTGCGTAGTTCTCGATGATGCCGTTGTGGACAATCGAAATCTTCCCGTCGAAACTTACGTGCGGGTGAGCGTTCTCTACGGTGGGCGCGCCGTGGGTGGCCCAGCGCGTATGCGCGATGCCCGTCTTTCCGGTAACGGCCTCTTTTTTCAGCTTGTCTTCGAGCGCACTGATCTTGCCTGACGCCTTCACTACGTGGATGCTTCCGTTCTCGATGACGGCGATTCCCGAACTGTCGTAGCCGCGGTACTCAAGTTTCTTGAGTCCTCCGACGAGGATAGGTAATGCTTCGCTTTGACCAATGTATCCGACGATTCCGCACATAGAAAAACCTTAAAAGTGATAAAATTGAACTTTAAGCCATAATATACGAAAAGAATGTGTAAAAAATACTTTTATGTGAGAAAAATCACGTTTGATTTGCTATTTTAAGTACGTCTATAAAACTCAAAAGAGGATTCTATGAAAACAAAATTGATTATTGCCGCTGGCGCCCTCGCCATGCTCATGACCGGCTGTGACCAGCTGTGCCCGAGCAAGACCGCTCCGGCCAAGACTTCCCTGGTTACCCAGAAAGATACGAACAGCTACGCCTTCGGTGCGCACTTTGCCAACCAGGTGTACGCCCAGCTCGTGGCCCGTGATTCCATTGAACTGGACCTCGACCTCTTTATCCAGGCATTCAAGGATCGTTTCAACCAGGATTCCAGCAAGTACCTGATGAACGATTCCACCGTATTTGCGACCCTCATGAACATCCAGCAGCAGAAGCAGCTCGAAGCCCAGAAGAAGGACAGCATCGCTTCTGAAAAGCGCAAGAGCGAAGGTGCCGCCTTCCTCGAACAGAACAAGACTGCCGAAGGCGTCGTGACGACCGAATCTGGCCTCCAGTACAAGGTGCTTACCGAAGGTACGGGTGCTACTCCGGGTGATTCCGACGTGGTCAAGGTGCACTACACCGGTACGCTCCTCGACGGTACCAAGTTCGATAGCTCTATCGACCGTGGCCAGCCGCTCGAATTCCCGATCAACGCTGTGATTCCGGGCTGGACCGAAATGCTCAAGCTCATGAAGGTGGGCGAGAAGGTCACTGCTTGGATTCCGTTCGACCTCGCTTATGGCCCGTACGGCCGTCCTCCTCAGATTCCGGGCTACAGCCTGCTCGTGTTCGAAATGGAACTCATCGACACGAAGGCTCCTGAAGCCCCGAAGACTGAACCGGCCAAGCCCGCCAAGGTTGTGAAGGCTGCTAAGCCTGCTGCCCCGAAGGCAGAGGCAAAGCCTGCTGAAGCCAAGCCGGCCGAAGCCCCGAAGGCTGAATAAGACGGTTTAAAAACCAGAAAAAAAATACCTCCGCACAATGCGGAGGTGTTTTTTTATCCTCATTGTCATCCTCGCGCAAATAATCCGCAGTCATCCTCGCAGAGGCAATTTTTACGAAATTTACAGACTAAAGGTGGGGTAGCAGGCTTTTTAGTCTGTAAAAAATTAGTTTGTGCGTAATAAAGTTTCGCGTTTTAGTTGTATTCTGCGCAGATTCTGCGTTAAATACGATGTTTAACACCCTTTTTCTAGAGAAAAGCAAGAAAAATCGATTACTTTGTTTGCGAAATTACAGACTAAATGAGGGTGGAGTGTCGTTTAGTCTGTCAAAATGCAAAAAAAGTTATCGTGAGCTGAGCCTTTCTTGCTAATTTGTTGGCTTCGGACACTCTGGTCGAAATTAGTTTGTCGCTTTGTCACACTTAAGAGCCGTGTGTTTCGGGAGTAAAACCTAGTGACTGTTAGTCCTTCAATCGACCGTTCGCGCCAAGTTTTTTTATTCCGGTTTGCGCTCACTCTCGCCACCACGCCTCGTTAATACGAGGCGCTTGTGGCTCACGGGTTTTCCTTTAAACTGTTATTCTTTTATTGCAATTTTTTCTTCGGGTTGCGCACTATCTTAAACAGCCCGCGGTCAAGTTCCTTCTTGCCCTGCCTCTTTGCAAGAGTGAAGTGCCCCTTGTCAACGGTGCCGTAGCCCTGCGTGCGCTTTACGGTCCCGTCCTTCGCGAGTGTCGCTGCAATCTGCAAAGCCCGAGTGCTGTCGCCTTCCTCAAAGTCGGGGACAATCCCGTACTTCTGGTAAGTCTGCCCGTTCTTGTCTAGGAGCCTCATGCTGGTAATGCCGGTGAGGCCGCCTGCGATAGTTGGCAGGTACGATTGCCCGATAGCCTTGCCGTAGGTGATTTGCCCCACGACCGGTGATTTCGTGTTGCTTACGACGCCCGCGAGCATGAGTTCCGCACAACTTGCGCTGTTGCTGTCCGCGAGCAGCACGTAGTAGCGCCCGACCCCGATACCGTCTTCTTCGGCAATATAGGTTGTCGTGTCGATATAGGGTTCTTCGGTAAGGGTGTCGATCGTGTGGCTGATTATCGTGATGATGGTATCGTTCTTGGAGAGCAGTTCTGATGCCATGTTGACGCAATGCTCGACGGTTCCGCCCGGGTTCCCGCGCAGGTCGATGATGGTCGAAGTCGCTCCGGCCGTTTCTTCCAGGGCGGCGACGAACTCGCCGTACGTACCGGTAACTAGCGTAGTCGTGTCAGTAAATTCGGTGACGGTGATTACCGGGATGGATTCGACCGTATCGACAAAGACCGTGGGGGTGAAGTATTCATCGAAAGTAATCATGACAGCAAGGGTGTCCTCGCCGCGCTTGATGGCGAAGGGGACGGTTTCTCCGGCGTCGAATACGGCTTCGAGCCTCCTGAAGTGTTGCTCGTTGCGGGGCTCCCTTCCGTCAATCATAAGCAGTGTGTCTCCCTTCAGCACGCCCGCCTTGTCTGCCGGGCCGTTTATATAAACATGCTTGAATATGAGCGTGCCCGAATAAGTGCAGAGTCCGTCCGTTGTGCAGTTGGTTCCGCCAAGCTCCTGGAAGTCCGCGCCAATGCCCGCAGCAGATTCGGAATAGACCAGCCGATTCATTATCCTTTCTGCGATATACGGGCTGAAGTAGTTCGTAAAGTTGTCGCTCAGGGTCGAGTACATGTACGATACGTCGGGGAACTCGTAGTCCTCTTCGGTAAAGCCGTTCCTTGCGCCTGCGCCAAGGTAACTGTCGGCATCCCTGACCTCTGTTTCGGCATTGACGTAGAATGCCTGGAGGAAGAAGTTCGTATAGAGCAGTTCCTGCTGGTCTGGGGGTAGACGGTTGAAGGTGTCCTCGTCCATGTATGGGTTAAGGATGGTATCGTCCCCGCCCGACGTTGTGCAGGCCTGGAACAGTAATGTCGCGGCGGCAAGCCCCGCTATAAACAGGTGCGTGAATCTCATGTTTTCTCCTTTTCTACCAAACTATAAAATTTTCGACAAGTGCGCCACCTGGAATGTCGTATTGCGGCCTTTCGGGCAATATAACCTCCGGCTCGGTTGCGGGTGTATTGCCGAGTTTCTTGTTCAAGGCCTTCCCGAAATGCGCTTCGGCTGCCTCGATGGCACACGCGATGCTCGCGCCGCCTTCACAGCGGTACTTGGGCACGAGCCCCTTCTTGTGGTACGAATTCCCCTTCGGGGTAAAGAACTCGAGCGTAGTGATGGTCGCAAGCCCCCCTTCGGGCGTGCTCCAGGACGATTGCCCGATTCCCTTGCCATAGGTGGTAATGCCCACGAGCGGGATATCCTCAAGTTCGGTGACTGCCGCCGCAAAAATCTCCGCGCACGATGCGCTCCCGTTGTTTGCGAGCAGCACGAACTTTCCGCCTTCTCCGGGGTCGCCCGCGGAGGCGTCAGTCCTTGTGTTGTACTCGGTGCGCTTTCCGTCTGCCGAGAACGCGTACCATTTTCGTGAAGAAAGCGTCCCCTGCTTTACGAACAGGTCTGCCATGCGGATGCACTGGTCTACGTGCCCGCCGGGGTTGCTCCGGAGGTCGAGAATGCGTGGCGACTTGTCGCCCGTGGAGGATTCCAGGTATTTCTTCAGTTCGCCGTAGGTGCCGTTTTCGCGGTCGTACGTGTTGGGCTTGAACTCGCGGATGTTGATGACCGCATGGCCGCCGACCGTGTCCACGAATACCGTCGGGGCGTAGATGGTCTCGCGCTTCATGTCGTAGGTCTTGACCTCCCCGTCGAACTCGATTTCGAGGGAGATGTCCGCGGTATCGTTGAATACGGACTTGTAGGTGGTGTAGGCGTCTTCGCCGGTGAGTTCGACCCCGTTGATCGAGAGTATGTTGCCGTACCTGGGGACGCCTGCCCGGTCGGCGGGGCCGTCGGGGTACACGCGGTTGATGAACAGCGGGTGTTCGAGGCTCACATCGCGCGCGAACTCCACGCCGATATCGCCGGTGATGATGCTCGTGTTGCGGGACTCGATGACTGCCTCGCTACGTGCGGGTTCCGTATAGCGGGTGTACCTGTCGACCGAGTCGGGAATGGCGCGGTAGAGTGCCTGCACGGAATCGCCCTCCGCGGGGAGGTTCGGTATCCAGTCGCCGTACAGGAATGTCTTTTGCAGCAGCCAGTAGTTGTACTCGTATTCGCTGGGTGCGGGCGTGCTATCTACAGGCGACAGGAAGTCGCTGCAGGCGACAAGCAACGCTACTAGCGGGAAATATACGAGATGCCGGAACATAATGACCAGCGGCTAAGAATTACTGGTCGACCTTCAGGCCCTTCTTGTTCAGAATCGCGTGCGGGACGCCTTCTTCCATCGGGTTTTCCACAACGGAGATGGTTTCGAGCTTGTCGCACTGCGTGAGCGATTCAGGGAGGGTAGAGAGCTGGTTCGTGTCGAGCACGAGCTCGCGGAGCTTCTTGAGGTTACCCAGCTCGGAGGGCACGCTGCTCAGGTTGTTGCCCGATACCATGAGGATCTCGAGGTTCTCAAGCTTGCCGAGGGTCGCCGGGATGGAATTCAGGTCGTTGTTGTCGAGGTAGAGCTTCACGAGGCTCTTCATGTCGCCGATAGTCGCGGGGATTTCGGAGAGCATGTTGTCGTGGAGGCTGAGCTTCGTGACCTTTGCCCACTTGCCGATTTCCTTCGGGAGGTCAAGGAGCTGGTTCTTCGCGATGTTCACCGTATTCAGGTTCACGAGCTTGCCGACAGATGCGGGCAGTTCGGAAAGGCTGTTGTAACCCAGGTAGAGGTGGTTCAGCTTTGTGAGTTCCCCGATGGTCTCCGGGAGTTCCATCAGGTCGTTTTCGCTCACCGAGAGGCTCTTCAGGTTCTTGAGCTTGCTAATTTCGTCGGGGATCTCGACCAGCTTGTTGCGGTCGAGGTTCAGTTCTTCGAGGGAGTCGATTTCGAAAAGCTCGGGCGGGAGCAAACGGAGCTCCTTCTGGGACAGGTCGAGCGATTTGGCTTTTTCAGCCTTTGCCTTGGCAATAATTTCAAGCAGATTCATACGTCACTCCTTGTCGATAGTTTCTAGCCATAAATCATAGTATTTTTACAAGATTTTGCGGAAGCGGCACCGAAAAAAAAGAAAAAAAACGATTTTCTGTACATTTGTTCACTAATTTTGGGCCTTTGTAGTGGTGTTTTTACAAAAGATTTGTTATTTTTTTACTCAAATTGTAGTTTTGAAACTATTTTTAGTGTGCGAATTACGATACTGGTATATTATGTAATGTTTTTATATGGTATACCGCTGGTATAATAGTTGAGGAAAAAATGGAACTAACAAAATCGCAGGAACGCCGTCTGGCATTTGTCGCTAGCCTCCTAAGCTTGAACCCTAACGATCCCAACGACCGAATAAAGGCTCTCCGGCACCTGAACCTGGACGAAAACGGCTGTTTCCACGGCTTCCAGTACTCTCAGGGCTTCATGGAGTTCTTCATATTCCTGGACGAGGACACTCCGCTCGAGAAGGTTGTTGCGCACCTGAATTCCGACCTCAAACTGCTCCAGATTGCCGTTTTCCGCACGAGCGATCCCACCAACCCGTTCTTCCTCTCCCTGCGTGAAGAGGCCGACCCGTGGGACGTGAAGAAGATTTCCGATGGCGACGAGGAAGAAGACGAAGACGCCCCGGCAAGCCGCCCGTACATGGAAACCCTCCAGATTACGGTGCTCCGCACCAAGGCAAGCCGCGACCTCACCGATAGCGAACTGGAACGCACCCTCAAGGATATGCGCCGCAAGCTCGGTATCTGGAAGAACGAGGTGAAGGCCAAGCTCGAGATTATCGCCGAGCACGACGACCTTACCCGCGACCTTCGCAGCGCTGACGACAAGCTTGAAATTGTGATGGAATCCGAACCGCTCCACCTCACGAGCGATCATGGCGAACTCTTCCTCGGTTTCTGCCCCATCCGTACCATTTTTGATTACCACGTATCCCTCGGCAAGCGCCTCAAGACAAAGCACAACATGGCCATTGTCTCGAGCAACATCCGTACCTACCTCGGTAATCTCACGCACACGAACGCGGCCCTCATCGATGCCTTCCAGACCATGGAACGTAACGACGACGAGAACGTGAATATTGACGACTTCCCGTTCCTGCACAACGGTATGACCCTTACGGGCGATGACCTGCGCGCCAAGGAACGCGATGGCAAGAAGGTGCTCGTGATTGAGCGCCCGAAGATCATTAACGGTGCCCAGTCCCTCTTTACGTACGAAACCTACGCGAAGAAGAGCAAGAAGCCCGTGCGTGAAGGTCGTGGTGCCGTACCCCGGTGCCGACAACTTCCTGAACCAGGTGACCATGGCCAACAACCGCCAGAACCCGGTGTTCAGCTACCACCTGCGCGCTGCAGACGACCTGCAGTTCTTCATTTGGCAGCGTTACCAGGAAGAAGGCTTCACCTACGTTTACAAGGATGGCGTGCGCCTCAAGGCACGTACCCGCAAGCTCGAAGTGCGTATGCGCCCCGAACTCGCCAAGACCTTGTTCATGATGGACGGCAAGCTCAGCGAATGCCGCTCCAGCGACTGCATTTTCGACAAGGAAACGCTGTATCAGCGCTGCTTCGGCGCGTTCGTGCGTGTTTCCCCGGACAAGGAAAAGGATTTCGTCCGCAAGACCATCGCCTTCACCAAGGCATGGCAGCTCCTTAGCCGCCTCCCGATCAAGATCCGCAAGGTGACCCCGGGCAAGGGCGTGTCTATCGAGGCCAACGACGATAACCCGCTGACCAAGATTACCTGGAATGGCCGCCTCGAAGACAAGTTTATCTTCCGCAGCGCCGTGAAGGACTTGGTGGTGGCTCTCGCGCTCAAGCACTGGCTTGTGTACGGTGACCCGATCCAGGATTTCGAATGGCTCGTCGACAACGAACTCAACTTTAACGAGTCTATCCTCAGGTACGCTTCCAAGATCTACACCGAAGACCTGAAGGGCATTCTCATCAACGAGTTCAAGGACAATCCGGCCTACTACGATACGATTACCACTATCGACAAGGACAGTGGCGAATCCGTGGAACGCCGCCTGTGGAAGGGCTTTGCCAACACCGCCACTTACGACAAGATGATGGATCTTCTGTGCAAGAAGAGCCGCACCTGGGAAAAGTGCCGCGGCGGCATCGAGATGTTCATCTAGTAGCCCGACAACAGCCCAAAGGATTTATCCCCGCCTCCGGCGGGGTTTTCCTTTTTTATGCATCCACAACTGTCATCCCCGCGAAGGCGGGGATCTCTTTTTACATCTTGTACCACAAACATTCGTTTTATGAATACAATAAACACTTCAGATAAGAAATAAACGGCTTATAAGTGGAAGGCGTCGGCCAAGGATGGGGAGGGTGCAGGGAGGGGCCCGTGCGGCCTTCGCAACTCTGAGCTGGGGCCCCTCCCGCATGACTTTTACTCCTTAATTTTTTGCAACTTTGAAATTGCAAAGTGAAAATTTGCTAATTTACTCCAAAATTCACCTTTTTACTGAATTTGGCTCGGCTGAATTCTGTATTTTGTGATTGTTGCTTTTGAAAAGGTTCTTACATAGAACCCTGTCGGGTTTTGTTGCCTTGTGCCTAACGGCATTCGGTATCGCGTGGTCTCAGGGAGATGCTCCCGTGAGCGTTTCCGCCTCTGCAGGCGAACCCGAAAATGCCGAAGCAGAAGAGGCTCCGGACCCGGCCGAAACCGAGTGGCAGCCGACCCTCCAGTACTTCCCGCTGCCGGCATCGTCGAACCCGCTGAACAGCCTGCTCCCGTTCGGGGGCGTGGGCGCATCGCCCCGCCTGATGAAGGAGACGAAGGGCCAGGTGTTCGACCACGAGATTAACATGGCGACGCGTGAACTCGACGTGAGCGAGAAGCGCGTGAACTCTGTGTCGCGAGATACGACTACGCTCTGGACGGCGCACTACCCCGAACTTACCGACTACGTGGCTGACATGTACGACGTGGGTCGCAAGAACTTGTGGCTCAATAGCCTTATTGGCCAGCGCGACGGCGGCTACGAGGCGCCCGAGACGGGCTCGATGTTCGACATCACCATCCCGGTGAACATGCCTGCATGGATGAAGACCTTCGGGTTCGACAAGCCCAAGCTGATGCTCCAGGGGACCATGAACGTGCGCCTGAAGGGCTATGGCGAGATTGACGATGCGGAAGGCAGTACCAAGACGAGCCTGTGGCCGTCTCCTTCGCTCGATTACGAACCGAGCTTCATGGTGAAGGGCAAGATTGGCCCGTACGTGACGGTCGAAATCAATAACGTGGAAAGCGGACTTGGCGTGCAGAACCAGGTGCGCGTGGTGTACGAGGAATCGTACAAGGACGAGTTCGAGGACTACATACTGCAGCGCGTGGAAGCGGGTACTACATCGCTCTCGCTCACCGGTACGGAACTTACGGGTTATTCCGAAAACCACCAGGGCCTGTTCGGTATCAAGGCTGACTGGAAACTGGGTGACTGGAGGCTCACGACTATCGCCTCGCAGGATGGCGGAAGCCAGGAAGAATACACCATCAATGCATCGGAAACCACCACGGAATTCCAGATGCTCGACAAGCAGTTCGTGGCATACCGCTACTTCTTCTTGAACCATGAGGCGAGGAGTGCCTATGTAGATGCGGCCATCGCGGGCCGTACTACGTCGAGTTACCCGGCGACGGGCCTCAAGCTGTTCAAGAGGAGCGCTCTCAACAACAAGAACGACGTGTGGCGCGATGTCAAGGTCATGTACAAGACGCCCTCGGGCAAGACCATCGAGAAGACTGTCGAACGCATGGTGGAAATCCCGGCGAGCGAGTTCAGTTATGACCAGAAGACGGGTATACTGAAGGTGAACGGCGTGACCCGCACGACGTTGCTTGCCGCCCTCTGGAGTAACGACGGCACGGACCGCGTGGGTACCACGATGAACCACGGGGCAAAGATAGTGCTTATCCAGTGGGATGCGGAGCTTGCCGAACTGACGGACATCAACAAGCTTATGCTCCGTAACGTGTACGCCATCGGCATTACGGATGCGAGCGCATCGAACTTTGTATTGCGCATGAAGAACAAGTCGGGCGTTGCGGGTACGTACCTCAAGACGCTCGGTATCGCGGACACGACTACGGGTAGCCCGCTGGTAAGCGATGCGACGATATTCAAGAAGGATGCGAGCGGTAACTACACCGGCGAGATGTGGCTCCCGTGTAAGCCTCTCTCGGAATACTCCGGGTCTAACGCAATCGAGCGTGCCCGCCAGAACTGCTTGGAACCGTTGCGCAACTTGGATTCCTCGAACGTGGTGGCTCAGCTCTACTCGCTCCCGGTATACAACCTGAATCGCTACACGAGCCAGTTCTACTTTGAGTCGGTGGGCAAGCGCCGTAGTTCCACGATTAGCGTGCGTGACCCGAACTCGAGCTACTCCGTGAGCGGCTCTAGCTGTATGGATATTTCGCCGGGCACCGAAAAGCTGACTGCCGGTTCCACCGTGCTTACTCGCGGTACTGACTACGAGGTGAACTACGAGCTTGGCCAGATTGAACTCTTGAGCGAACGTGCACTCGACCCGAATAAGGAAATCAAGGTCACCTTCGAATGCGAACCGCTGTTCGAGATCGACAACAAGCTGTTGCTCGGTGCGCGTGCGGAACTCCCGCTGGAACGTTACGGCTTCGGTACGGGTTCTCTCTTCGGCATTACCGCATTGTACAAGAGCCAGAGCACTACGGCAAAGACCCCGACCCTCGGTAACGAACCGTTCTCCAGCGTGCTGTGGGGCATGAACCTGCGCCTGCAAGATACGGTGCAGGCTCTAACCGACCTCGTGAACAAGATTCCGGGCATCGAGACCGAGGCTAAGTCCAGCTGGCGGTTCGAGGCCGAATTTGCGGGTAGCCGCCACAATGCGAACACGAGCGACGATGCCGAAGCGCTGGTGGAAGATTTTGAGACGACGACAAACGGCCTCACGTACCCGCTTTCAAGACTTTCTTGGTACCATGCATCGCCTCCGGGCGGTACGAGCGACGATGCTTCGACCTATATCGAGAGCCAGAACTACAAGCACAAGGGCGAGTTCATCTGGCACAGCAACAATACGGAACTCTACAAGTACATCTACCCGAACGTGGGTAACTCCGATGTGGATAACCAGCACCTGACCGTGCTCAAGATGACGCTGCGTGCGAACGACAACCTGGTGGGTAACTCTTGGGGTGGCGTGATGCGCCCGAACAGCGCGTACTACCAGGACCTGAGCGAGATGAAGTACATCGAGGTGGTGGCTCGCGGTAACGTGGGTTCCTTGTTCCTTGATCTGGGCCAGGTGAGTGAAGATATTCCTATTAACGGTCATGCGCCGAACGGCGAGTACGATGGCGAAAACGACCTGGGCTCCACGACGGCCCTGCACGATAGGGGCCTCGATGCTGCGACGGGCGACGAGGAAGAGCGCCTGGTCTGGGACTGCCGTACGTCGGAATGTATTTCGAGTGTGAGGAACTCCACCAATTCTGGCCCCACGACGGATATCGCGCTTGATAACTTCAATGATGACCTGGACGATGACAGTGACCCGCCGGTAACCATCAACGGAACCGAGAACAACTCCGGTGAACGTACGTACGATACCGAAGACATCAACAAGAACGGTTCGCTTGATACCGACATCAACTTCGTGCGTTACCGCATTGACCTTTCGGATACGAACGAGGCCCATTTCGAAAAGCTGAAGAACGGATGGCGCAAGTGGCGCATTCCGCTGAACCAGTACGATACGGTTGTGTCTTCTGCGGGTAGCGACTACAAGTCTATCCTTGCGCAGTCGCTCTTTACCAGGCTCTGGATGGGCAAGCTCAATCCGGGTGTCGCCGAGGCGAAGGTGCAGATTGTTGGCCTTGCCGTGGTGGGGAATGCCTGGGAAGAAACGACCGTTGCCGACTTCTACAAGACATCTTCGACCGAGAATTCGCAGATTGTTAGTGTGAACGGAATCGAGACTTCTGTTTCGGAATCGGTGGGCGCGACTGACACCACCTACGTGAGGGTCTCGACCATCAATAGCCGCGAGAACGCGAACACGTATTTCAAGAGCCCGAACACCAAGACGGAACGTGACTCCGAGACGAACGCGCCACTGAAAGAGACTGCCCTGGTGCTTGACTACCACAACATGAATCCGGGACAGGAAGTGGGCGTGACGCGAATATTCGAGACCGACAAGAAGGACCTTTCCTCGTACAAGTCGCTGAAGATGGAAATCCATTACGTGACGAAGGCGGACAAGGTCCCCGTGCGCTTTGCCTTCCAGTTCGGCTCCGGCTCGCTGGATGGTTCGAGCGACTACTACGAATGGAGTTTCCGCCCGGTAAAGTATGATTCTACTTCTGCGGAACGCGAACAGGACTGCCACGAACAGAACTGGCTTGCAAACGCATTTGCGATGAACGTCTCTGATTTCTCGGACCTGAAGCAGGGGCGCCGCCCGCCGTTTGTGGAACCCGTGGTGAAGGAACTCGGTGGCGAACGCGAGGAGAGGTTGCGCCTGGTGGGTAACCCGACCGTCACGAGCATCGACTGGATGCGTTTCGTGATTATCGCGGATTCCAATGCCTCTGCGGCAGACCTTGAGGGTACCTTCTGGATTGACGACTTGCGCCTTTCGGACATGGATACGGAATGGGGTTATGCGGCGCGTACCTCCGCACAGGTGAACTTCGCGGACTTCCTTTCTGTTTCGGGTGCGGTGCGCTACCAGGATGGGGCGTTTGCAACACTCTCGACTACGGGTGGTTCGCCGAAGCCCAAGCTTTCGCAGGCCGCATCGCAGCTCGATGTTTCGGGTGACATTACCCTTAGTTTGAACAAGTTCCTCGCCGATAGCCTCGGGTTCCATATCCCGATGAGCCTCGGTTACAGGAGCACCACGAAGCGCCCATACATGAAGCCTTCCGATGACTTGACGCTTGACCGCAGCAGCTTCGGCGAACTCACGAAGGACATGTTCCAGGCAGAACTTGCCGTGACGAAGGACAAGAAGGAACAGGAACTCAGGGACGATGCGCAGTCGAAGGGCTACCAGTCCTACGTCCGCGAGAAGAACTTCAGCATCAGCTATAGCAAGAACTACAAGGCGGTCGATTCCAAGGTGGGCGAGGCGCTCACGCAGATATTCCTCGAACGCCCTGCGGCGAGCTATTCGTACCGGCAGTCCGAGGGGCGCGCGACGACTGCGTCGGATTCCACGTATTCTTACCACACGATACTCGAGTACAAGTTGGGGACGTTCAGTCTCTTCAAGTTCAAGCCGTTCGAATCTCTCGCGAAGTCCGAGAACAGCTTCCTGAAAGCCTTGGCCAAGACGGAGTTTGAACCGTGGCCGCAGACCTTCGACGTGACATTGTTCGACTTCAACTACGTTCGCTACGTGAACCAGGTGCGCGATCCGGACTTTGTGGAACCGCAGGTGGACAAGGTGGTAACCTACACGGCGGATTTGAACCACAAGCTGAATATGCGCTGGAATATCCTCTCGTTCCTTTCTACAAGTTACTCCCTGAACATCAAGCGTGATATGTATGGTGGCGGTGACCGTGAGGGCTTTGTGAAGGAGAACTTCTTTACTCCTGAAGAAGGCGGGTTGTTTGCGAGCGGCTACGTGTTTGACTACGACCATACCGACAGGAAGGTGTATGTGTCCCGCGACAGCCTCGTGATTATCCCGACCGATACCATCGCGAAGAAGGATGAAAACGGGCAGCCGATGGCGATTGATATGTCGAACCCGGATTCCTACGAGATCCGTTACGACTCCACCACGTTCTACAAGGTGGACAGCGTGGGCACCCGCGAGTACGGCAAGTCCTACGGCATTCTGAGGAACGAACGTTCCCGCACGCAACAGTTCAAGGTGAACTTCAACCCGCGACTGGTGCCGTTCCTGCCGTTTAACATGGCCTATACTTCTGACTTTAACCAGCAGAAGACTATTCCCGACAACTTTGACTTTATGGACCAGAAGAGCCTCGAGAAGAACTACTGGACCATATCGCAGACCAACCGCTTTGAGTTCAGTCCGACATTCAAGATTGTCGATTTCCTGAAGCTCTTTGGCAAGGAATCGAAGGCGGTAAGCGCGGTAGAGAAAATCAAGTGGCGCGAAATTAGATTTAACTGGGCTGCGAGTACCAACACCTTGGGCGAAAACTTTACGCTGGCTCAGCTGTACGAACAGCAGGGCGTGACTCCGTTCCAGTACTACCTCTATGGTCTCGGTATCGGTAACGGCTACCGCAATCGCGGGTTGTGGAATATTGTTTCGGGCGACATGGGGCTTACCTCGCGCGGAGACTTCGAAAAGTTCGGGCAGTACCGCAACAGGGATGTCGATACGCTCGTGTACCAGGGCAACTTCCGCCATGCGGTATCGCGCAGCTTCCAGATTGGTACGGGTATCACGCTCCCCATCTGGGATATCGGCATTACGGGTGATTTGCAGTGGAAGGAGGACTTCTCGCAGTCCCGTGAGTATCCGCTGTATATCGATACCACCACGGTGTGGCCGAAGATTGGCGTTGGCGTGACGGTGCCGAACTTTGCCCAGCGTATATCGTTCCTGAATAGTTTCAGGAGCGTGAGCACAGTCCACCGTTTCGACTACACGCGTACCACGAGCGTCAAGCCGTTCCAGAGTGCAGAAGACTCCTGGTCGCACCAGATTAACTTCAACCCGCTCGTTCGCATCACGTTCCTCACGCAGAGCAACCTGAAGGTAGAGAACGCTGTGCGCCTCAAGATCGAGACTACGGACAGGCGCCCGAAGGAAGAAGTTATCGGGCTTCCGTGCTGGCCCGACTCGCTCGGCAACATCGCCGATACCACGGACTACTTCTGGAACACGCCCTGGATCCATACCGCGCTGTACAATGACTTCGCGTTTAATATCGGCGATGACTTTACTATATCGTACCCGCTCAAGCTCAAGAAGGGGTTCCAGTTCTGGAAATGGTACTTCAAGCTTGAGAACAATGTGGACTTGAAACTCACTGCGGGCTACGACTACAATAAGACTATCCGCAAGGAATACACGCCGGTCGACAAGAACTACAACATGTGGAACAAGGAAAGCGGTACCGACGGCATTTACAAGCAGTGGAATTTCGATTCCGGCGTCGATGTGCCCAATACCGTGTACAAGCCCGAGCTGACGCTTTCGGACCGCACCGTGCCTTCACGTACGCATGAGTGGTTTATCCGCCCGAGTGCAAGCTACCAGTTCAACAAGATGGCGTCGATGAGCAGCTACATCGAGTACCGCCAGATTCACGAGAAACTGGACGACGAGACTCCGCACCTGCGTCAGATACTGCAGTTCGAAATCGCGTTGCTGCTGAAGTTTAACTAAGTGTCAATGTATGGATCCCGGGACTTTCAGTCCCAGGATGACTTTTTTACTTCACAATGCCTACTTCGGAGAGTTTCACGAAGCCCTTGATCTTTTCGCCGAGGCGGATTTCGGCGAAGTTCCCCTGCACGGAAATCACCTCGAAGGAAGTGCCTTCGGAAAGCGTGTTGAGCGTCTGCGACTTGTCGCTCGGGGCACTTGTCACGTCGGCATCTGCCGCAGTTACCACGCCGGTAATTTCGGTTTCGAGGACGATTACCTTATAGGCGGCGCTTGCCCCGATAATGCAGAAGACGGTTGTGAGCGCAAATACGATGCCTGTACAGATGTTTTTGCGGGTTTCACCGATAACGACCTTGCGGGCGATAAGCACGAGGGCTATAATCCAGAAGAGGGTGAGTAGCACGAATAGCTGCGCCTTGAGGGAGAGCGCATGGTGAGCCTTGAATAGCCCGGTGAGGATGGGGTTTTCTTCTTCGTCTTCTTCCACCTTGTCGCGGGTCATGGCCTGCGCGTACTTGAGGTTGTGCAGGATATCGTCATCGGTAGCACGCAGACGGAGCGCCTGCTTGTAGTAGAAGATGGAGAACCCGAGCTTGCCGTTACGGAAATAGGCGTTCGCGAGGTTGTAGTAGAGGTCGGCGTCTTCCATGCCGTTGTCGACGCAGGTGCGCCATTCGTCGATAGCGCGCTCGAAATCGCTCTCGTTGTAGGCCTTGGTGCCGGCCTCGATGCCTGGGCACTTTTCGGCGGCAAATGCCGAACCGAATGATACCGCGACTGCAAATAAGATAAACAAAACCTTTTTCATAAGCATCTTATTACACCTTAAGTCCTTCGCACAATTTTTCTACATCCTCGAGCATCTTCTTCTGCTCCTCGGCGGAGGGGTTCACCGGGGCGAACCTTGCGAACGCGCATTTTTCGAGCCAGCTGTCGATGGCCGCAATGGTCTCTGCGTTCACGCCGAGTTTCGCAAGTTCATCCTTCATTTGCGGGCGCGTCATGCCCTTGAATTCTAGGTTGGTCTTGTCGCTCAGGTAATCGATGAGCCCGTTCTCGAGTGCCGCATAGAGTGCCTTTGCGTCGCCCTTCTGGAGTGCGGCTCGTGCATTTGCAAACCTTGCCTTGAGCATCTTGTCGGCCTTGCCCTTGCGCATCAGGGCCGCATCGCTGCTGTGTTTCCTGTGCCTGTGAATCGCGAGTGTCACGATGAAGTAGAAGGGGATGGCCGCCAGGAATATAATCCAGAACATTACGCTCCTGTGCGGGTGCGAGGATTCCGCATTGCCCTTTACCGCGTGTATAAAGCGTATGTCGTTCCCGAGGGATTCGATTTCCTGCTTTTGCACGGCGGCGGGGCCCTGTGCGACAGGTGCCTGGAAAATGGCCTCGGGTGCGTTTTCGCCCTTCTCGACGGTAATGGTCCAGGGGCCCGCCTTTGCGGTCTCGTACTTTTTCTTGGCGGGGTTAAACCAGCTGTACGTGATTTCGGGGACGTTGAATTCGCCCTTCTTCTTGGGGTACAGGAAAACTTTTATGCTCTTGCTGGTAATGACCTTGTTGCCAACGACCTTCTTGCTGATGTTATTCTCGGGAGGCACGGAGCGGAAGTCGCTGAAGTCCGGGAACTTGGGGTCGGTAATGGTGCCGGGGGTGCCGTCGCCCTTGATGTCTACCGAGAGCGTGAGCGCTTCGCCCACCTTGAGGTTGGTGCGGTCAAAGTCGGCGCTGAACTTGTAGTCGCCCACCATTCCGCTGAAATCCGCGGGCCTGCCTTCGGTGGGGAGCGGCTTTACGGTAATGTTGATCGGGGGAGTCTGCGTTTCCGCGTCGATGGATTCCTGCTTGATGGACTGCGAATGGAACGACATGCCGCCCATCTGCTTGTTTTCTTCAACGATTTTCGGCTCGCCGCGCTTTACGTACTTGAACTTGAACGGAGGAATCTGCAGGTTGCCGCTCTTGGTGGGGCTGAGCCATGCAAACTTGGCACTCGCCTGCATTTCGCGGCGGTTGCCCTCCACGGGTTCAAACTTGAGGTTTGCGAGGTCGCTACGGTGTACAATAAAGTCGTTGCCCGTGTTCATGTCGGTCGCCTGCAGGCCACCCTCAAAGTGCTCGTAGGTATGGAACCCGAGTGTTACAGAGAACTGTTCACCCTCGTAGATGGACTTCTTGTTCGGGGTGAGGCTTACCGTGAGGGCGTCGTCGCTGTAGGAACGCTGGATGCTAACGGGAATGTCGCCCGAGATGGCGCGCTTTTGCCCGTCGATATCCATGTAGATCTGCCCGGCGCTGATTCTGCCGGTCTTCTTGGGTGCCTTGAGCTTGAAGGTATAGACGCGTGCCTTGTAGCCGCCGCGGTTGCCGCCCCCGAAAAAGGAGTTGAACATGTCTTCCATGCTGGGGCGGATTACCTGGTCTGCACTGTCGAGGCCCACCAGCGAAAAGCCGTTCTGCGTTTCGATGGCGAGGTTCCCGCGGTTGGCGGGGAGTTCTTGCAGGGGGAATACGAGCTGTAAACCGAATGTCTTGCCCGCTTCGACCCTTTCCCTGTCCAGTTGCAGGGAAGGCCGGGCCAGTGCCGCAGTGGCGAGGGCGAGGCATAGTACGATAATCTGTTTCATGCCCTCAAAAATACCAATTTTCACTGGGGTAGACAACTTTTTGCGGGGCTGTCCGGCGGGGATTTCCCTTTTTGGGTGCAAAAGAAAGAAAAAAAATACGCATATATATATTTTTTTCCCTTGCCGCGTTAGTAAATTTTTGTTAATTTTGGCGCGTCGTTAAGGAAATCACATAAAAACGGCAAAAAAAGACAAAAAATAAAGGATAGAAAGGTCAATATGTACTGCATTCTCGCCGCCCTCCTGGTCAAGAGCTTCAAGAAGTACGCCAAGCGCGCCTAATCGCCCGCCTGGCCCTTTTTTTAGACATCTCTCTCTAGTGATTGCCGGTTCCGCTGGATAAGCGGGCCGGTTTTTTTATATTTACTCATGGAGTTTGCTATGCCGAAGTTTTCTTTTGTGATCCCTTGCTACCGCTCCGAAAAGACCATCACCACGGTGGTCGAAGAGATCAAGAGCGAGATGGCCGCCAAGCGCCCGGGCGACGACTACGAGATTGTGCTGGTGAACGATTGCAGCCCCGACAACGTGTGGAGCGTCATCGAGGGGCTTGCGAATACGGAGAAGAACGTCATCGGCATTAACCTGGCCAAGAACTTCGGGCAGCATTCCGCCCTGATGGCGGGCTACGGCAAGTGTACTGGCGAGTACGTTGTCTCGCTGGACGACGACGGCCAGGCCCCGCTGGATTCCCTGAACGACCTTATCGCCAAGCTTGAGGAAGGCTACGACGTCGTGTACGCCTACTACCACGAAATCAAGCAGAACCTGTTCCGTCGCTTCGGTTCGTGGATGGCGGGGCTTATGGGCAAGTTCATGCTGGAACCGCCCAAGGATTTCAAGGGCAGCAGCTTCTACGTGGCGCGCGGGTTCGTGATTCGCGAGATGTGCAACTACAAGAACCCCTTCCCGTACTTGGTGGGGCTCGTGCTCCGCACCACCCGCAAGATTGCCTGGGTCGAGACGAACCACCGTTCTCGCCTGGAAGGGACGTCGGGCTATTCGTTTGTTCGCCTGCTGGGCCTTTGGCTCAACGGCTTTACGGCGTTTTCGGTCAAGCCTCTACGCGTGAGTACGTTCCTCGGGTTCTTCTTTGCGTTCCTGGGCTTTGCCTTCACGATTTTTGTGATTGTGCGCAGACTGCTCGGTATCACGACGGTGGATGGCTGGAGTACCATTATTGCGCTCATCCTGATTATCGGTGGCTGTATTCTGGTGATGCTCGGCCTCATCGGTGAATACATCGGCCGTATCTACATTTGTATCAACGACTCGCCGCAGTACGTGATTAAGCAAGTCGCGGGCGAGCGAGGATCCTCCAATGCCTAAGATTCCCTTCAATAAGCCGCCCTTCGTGGGGCTAGAACTTGACTACGTGAAACAGGCCGTCGAGAGTGGCCGTATTTGCGGTGATGGTACCTATAACCTGCTGTGCCACGAGTGGCTCGAAAAGCACACCGGCACGGCGAAGGCTCTCCTTACCACGAGCTGCACGCATGCGCTCGAGATGTCGGCGCGGCTCTGCGACATCGGCCCCGGCGACGAGGTGATTATGCCCTCGTTCACGTTTGTGAGCACTGCCGACGCATTCGTTTCGCAGGGGGCCAAGTGCGTGTTTGTGGACATCCGCCCCGACACGATGAACCTGGACGAGAACCTCATCGAGGCGGCGATTACCGAGAAGACGAAGGCGATTGTACCGGTGCACTACGCGGGCGTGGCCTGCGAGATGGACAAGATCAACGAGATTGCGAAGCGCCACAACCTGTTTGTGGTGGAAGACGCCGCGCAGGGCATGATGGCCACCTACAAGGGCAAGGCGCTCGGGACGCTTGGGGACTTTGGCTGCTACAGTTATCACGAGACCAAGAACTACAGCATGGGCGAGGGCGGTGCATTGCTGATAAACGACAAGAAGTTCTGCGACCGCGCCGAGATTATCCGCGAGAAGGGAACCAACCGCTGCCAGTTCCACAGGGGCGAAGTCGACAAGTACACCTGGGTGGAACTCGGCTCCAGCTACCTGCCGAGCGAACTCAACGCCGCATACCTCTATGCGGAACTCGAGTGCGCTGACGAGATTTACGACAACCGCATGGCGAGTTGGAATGCTTATCGTGAACAGCTCGCTCCGCTGGCCGCGAAGGGCCTGTTTGAACTGCCGTACATTCCGGAGCACTGCGTGCACAATGCGCACATGTTTTACCTGAAGGTTGAAGACTTGCAGACGCGAACGGCGCTCCTCAAGCACCTGGTCTACAACGGCATCCTTGCGGTGTTCCACTACGTGCCTCTGCACACATCGCCTGCGGGGCAGCGCTTCGGCCGCTTCTGCGGCGAAGACAAGTTCACTACCCGTGAGAGCAACCGCCTGCTGCGCTTGCCCATGTTCTACGGCCTCAAGCCCGAAGAAATCGAGTTCACCTGCAAGAAGGTCGCTGAATTTTTCGGGGTGTGATACTAGGGAGGGTTTCGCACGGCTTACCCTCCCTAAGACCCTCCCGACGCGCACTTAACAAGTAAGTGCACGGGGCACCTTCGGTGCGTGGTGTTTTAATCGAAATTTAAACTGCGCCGGTACGGGGTAAAGCCCGCATCGGTGATGAATTTTTCGGCCGCCTCGATGGTGGTAAGGCCGTGGTTCTGGAGCACGTTCTCCTCGATGACGATGCTGTTGATGTCGTCTGCGCCGGCATGCAGGCCGAGTTCCCCGAGGGAGAGGCCCATCCCGAGTAGCGAGACTTCGATATGCGGGATATTGTCGAGGAATATGCGGCTGAGTGCGAGCAACTTGAGGTATTCATCGCCGCGCACGTGCCTGATGGGGAACTTGTCTGTCTGCGGCTGGAATGTCCATACCACAAAGCTCTTGAAGCCCTGAGCGACATCCTGCGTTTCGCGCACGTAGTTCAGGTGCTCGATGATTTCTTCGGGTGTCTCGACGCTCCCGAAGACGATGTTCGCGCTCCCGGGGAGCCCCTTCTTGTGGCAGGCGGCGAGCGTATCGCACCACTGCCTTGCGGTAAGTTTCCTGGGGCTGAGCATTTGACGCATGCGGTCGCTGAGAATCTCGGCGCCTGCTCCTGGGACAGAACTGAGGCCCGCTTCTTTCAGCGTGTCCAGCAGTTCATCGAGTGGCATGCTGTGGGTTTCCGCAATGCGCACGAGTTCTACCGGAGAAAATCCGCGCACCTTCACTCCCATTTCGCGGGTGAGCATCTTGAGTACGTCGGTGTAGTAACTCAGGGGAATATCGCGGTTCACACCACCCTGCAAAAAGATTTGGTCGGCGCCTTTCGCCTTCGCCTCGATTGTCTTCTGGCGGATTTCATCCAGGGATAGCACGTATGCTTCCGGGCTATGTGCCGGCCTGCAGAAACTGCAGAAGCTGCAGGTGACTTCGCAGACGTTCGTGTAGTTTACTATACGGAACGCGGTATAGCCCACGCGGTTTCCGGGGTTCATGCGCTTGCGAATCGCATCTCCCGCTTCCACCACTTCGGTCCACGGGGCGTTTTTCAGGATATCGAGCGCTTCCGCCGGAGTGAGGCGGGTTCCGTTAACCGCTTTTTGCAATAACGAGTTCATCTACTTTTCCGCGTCGTTGCTGTCGAGTACCGGGATGTTCTTTTCTTCCTGGCACAGGTTCTCTTCGCGAATTTTGAAGGTAAAGTCGACCAGGTTGTTCTCGAACATCTTCTGGTAGGGCTTCTTTGCCTGCACGCTCTGGAGGGCGCAGGTGCAGTAGTTGATGCGTTGCACGAGCTTCGTGTCGTCGGAGGGGATCCCTTTCGCGAAAACACATTCGTGCATGATGGCATATTCCATCGGGCGGTCGTAGCGGCCCTTGCACTTGTTCTTGAGGTCGGGCTGTGCGGCCACCTTCTCGATAATCCCCTGCGAGGGAACATCGTTAATTACCTTGTTGGTAATGAACCCACCGATGAAAAACAGGAGGCATACTCCAGCATTGATGAGGAATCGCTTGCCGCGGCTAATCTTGTTGTAGCTGCGCTCGACGGCTTCGAATGTCTGGGTGGCGTGTAGCCTGACGTCATCAAAATCGTTATTTGCCATCGTCTTCCTCCATCGTCCAGATTTCGGGGAATGTGCGGTAGTCGCCCGCGTAGTCGAGGCCGTAGCCTACGACAAACTTGTTCTCTACTTCAAAGCCCACGAAGTCGGCGGTTATGCTTGCAGTGCGGCGTGCGGGTTTGTCGAGCAGAACGCAGGTCTTGATTTCCTTTGCGCCCATGCCGGCAAGGGCCTGCTTGACCCCGAACATCGTATTGCCGGTGTCGAGAATGTCGTCAATCACGAGCACCTTCTTGCCACGGATATCGATGTTCTCGAGCCCCGTGATTTTCAGGTTGCCGCTCGATTCGGTGCCGTTGCCGTAACTGGACGCCCTGATGAAGGCGAGTTGCAGTTTCGGCGTTGCGATACGCTTGCAGATGTCGGCACTGAATATGAAACCGCCCGAAAGTACGGTGATGACGATATCGCACCCGAACGCGGCAACGTCCTTGCCGAGCGTGTCCAGTCGCTCGTTTATCTCCTTTGCGGAGATGAGCGGTTTGCTGGACATCCTATACATTGTCCACCTCGAAGTTGAGCCAGCCGAACATCGGCTTGAGGGCAGCGAGTTTGCCCTTCGGGTCTTCCTTGAACTGCTTGTAAATCTTGAACACCTTGTTCTCGAGGCTCGTCTTGTCGATGCCGAGCTTGAGCCAATCCGCCACCGTGATGAGATCGGTGATGTACTTGACGGTGGATTCGTCGATCTTGGCGTAAACGTCGTCGATGAGCTTGCTCAGCTTGCGGAAGAACATGCGGCCCGTACCGCCGAAACTCGGGTTCGTGTCGAGCGCGTTCGCCTCGTCGATAAGGTCCTTGATTTCCTTCACGAGGTTGCTGTCCGGCCCTTCGAGGAGCTTGAGCGCTTCGTGGTGAATGCGGGCGTTGAGCTCGAGCGAGAGGATCTTTCGCATGGTATCGGGCAGCGTGTGGTCGGGGTCGGCGAGGCTGTCGATAGAAATACCGTGGTTTAGCGCAAAACTAGAGAACGATTCCGTGATACTTGCGAGATGCTTCTGCGTGCTGCGCTTGTTGATGGTCTGCAGCGAGTCGCTCATGAGGTCGCGCATGCGCACCACGTAGGCGGTCGGGAACAGGTTCCTAAGTTCAATGGTCCCCATATTCGGGTTTTCCACGAACTTGAGACCGTTCTCTTCGATGCTACCCATGGCCACCACGATGTTCACGCGCCCGAGGGCATCGGTAATCACGAGGTTTGTTGTCTCGCGCTTTTCACCGATGAACTTGTCTTCGTAGGTCACGCGCACGAGTGTCTGGCGTCTGCGGCTAGAAATCTTTTCCGCCTTCATGCGGGAATCCTTGTTGTCGGAATCCTGTTCGAGTTCCAGGTGGAATATCGCGGCGCGTTCGGCCATCTCCTTGAGGATGACGGGCACGGCGTCTTCGGCATAGCGCGTGAATACTTCTGCACCGTTCCACTTGTGTTCGTTACTCGTGGCGCGCGCGAGTATGCTCAGGACTTCGCTCTTGATGTTGTGCCCGAAGGGGAGGAACGGCTCCAGGAGTTCCATGGCACGCAGGGCGTAGCGCATGTTCTGTACGGGCTCGAGGCCTTCGATATCGTTGAAGAACCAGCCGCAACTCGTGAAACTGAACAGGCAGAACTTCTGGATTTCGAGGAGGCGGATGGCCTTCGCGCACATTGCCGGGTTTTCGGGCTCGAGGATGGTATCCTTGAGGAACAGTTCCACGCGGGACTTGTCCTCGGGGGCGACGAGCGCCTGCACGTAGTTGTTGCGGGCATCCCACGGGCCAATCTTGGAAATCTTTTCGAACTCGCGCACGAACACGTCGTCGGCGAGTTTTTTCAGGTGGTTGAACGCATCGCGCAGCGGACCGCGCCATTTCTGGTTCCAGTCCGGGCCGCCGCCGGTCGAACAGCCGCAATCGCGGTACCAGCGGCCCACTCCGTGGGCGCAGCTCCATGCACACCCTTCGCCGTGGAAGTTCTTGAGCAATACCTCATGCTGCGGCGGGAACTTCTCGAGGAACCAGCCGTAGTTCACCGGTACCATGTCGTGCTCAGGAGCGTAGCGGTTGTAGAGCCAGGCGGCGCACATGTCGCCGAAGGGCTCGTGGTGACCATAGCTTTCGCCATCGGTACCGATGCTCACGAGTTGCGCTTCCTTGCGGTTTGCATCCCAGGCGTCGGCGATGCGCCTGCCGAACGTGCCGGCGTCGCGCAACAGGTGCTCGAACCCTACGGCAGAAGAAAGCCACGGGTTGTAGAAGAATACGTCCAGGTATCCGTCACAGACGAGATTGCCGTCCTTGTCGCGCGGGTACACGCGGTAGGGGCGAGTCGTATCGATGTCGGTGTTGCTGCACCCGGTCCATTCCTCGTCGCCGAACTTGCGGAAGCTATCGGCCTGCGTGGGGGAGAGGATGGTAAACTTGATGCCTGCCTTGATGAGTTCCACCACCGTCTCGAAGTTGATGGCGGTCTCGGCGAGCCACATGGCCTCGGGCATGCGACCGAAGTGGAACTTGAAATCTTCGATACCCCAGCGGATTTGCGTGCGCTTGTCCTGCTCGCTTGCAAGCGGCATGATGATGTGGTTGTAGACCTGCGCAATTGCGTTGCCGTGCCCGAGCCTCTCGATGCTCTTCTTGTCGGCTTCCTGGATGCGGCGGTAGGTATCCGGCGTGTTCGTGCGGATCCAGCCCATGAGCGTGGGGCCCATGTTGAAACTCATGTACTCGTAGTTGTTTACGATATCTACGATATGCCCGTGCGGGCTCAAGATGCGGCTAGCGGAATTGGGACTGTAGCACTGGCTCGCTATTCGGTCGTTCCAGTCGTGGTTCGGGCGTGCGCTCGGCTGGTTCTCTATGACGCCAGTCCAGGGATTTTCGCGAGGGGGCTGGTAAAAATGACCGTGAATAGTAAAGTAGAGGGGGTGCTTCTTGTCCATACCCCCAAAGATAGAAAACTTTACTTCACGCGGATTTTCTGGGCGTAATTTGCGCCGCCCATCCTAGCGCGAACGACGTAGTTCCCGCTTGCGATTCCCTGCAGGTCGAACTGCGTGGAGCCCGCGGGCACGTTGCCCTGGACAAGCGTCGCAACCTTGTGCCCGAGCATGTCGAACAGTGCGATGCTCGCAGTCGTATTGCCGCTCACGTCTATCTCGAGCGTATTCCCGTTCAAACGAATGTTTAGTTTGTTCAAAACGCCTGCGTATTTTGTGGCAGGAATTGCGGTCGGGGCGACAATGGCGCCCTCGCTGCTGGTGTCGGCGACGACGTTCTCCCAGCCGGGCATGTTGTCGAGCGCGATGATGCGTTCGTCATCGAGGTTCCTCTTCCACATGTCGGTAGGAGTCTTTTCGAGGAAGTTTCCGCTCCACGTCTGGCTCCAGGTCATCCAGTAACTCCAATAGGCCTTGTCTTCGGCGATGCTGTCGATATCCGGAATAGCTCCGTTTTCGCTCAGGGCGATGAGCTTCTTGGTGCCGACGTCGCTCACGATCTTATTGAAGTAATTCGCGGCGGAATTGTGGTTGAGGAGCGGGTCGTAGATATCGACCGCGACAATGTCCACGTATTCGTCACCCGGGTACCATTCCGCATTGAGAGCGCTGTAGTCGTAACCGAATTTCGGGTCGGTATTGATGTTCCATACCCAGATGAGGTTTGTGAGTTTATTTGTATTCACCATGCGGTCGAACACGAGGCGGTAAAGCTGCACGTAGCACTCGGGGCTAGCCGTGCCCCACCAGAACCAGCCACCGCTGGCCTCGTGCAGGGGGCGCCACACGACGGCGATTCCCTTTTCTTCGAGTTCCTTGAAGTAGCCCGAGACAATGTCCACGTCGGCGACGATGTCCTTGTAGACCTGCGAAGTCAAGTCAATCTCCTTGCAGGTAGAATCCTTGAAGGCCTTCGTGTAGTTAAAACAGGTGTTGTTGTCGGCCGTCTTCGTGACGCCTTCGGTGCAACCCGCATTCCTGTAGCCTTCCTGCTGCGTGTAGAAAATCGTGTCTTCCCCGACTTTCCAGTGCCATGTGTAGGTCGGGATGCCGCCCAGTTCCCACAGCTGCTCGGTCATGACCAGGTTGTTCTCGGTATAGCCCCGGAACCAGCCTTCCTCGTGATGCCCGCCCGCGGCAAAGAGCATGTCGAACCCGCCCACGGCCGGGTAGTGCCCGCTGCGCTTGTAGAACTCGGCAATGTCGGTCTGGCCCTTCCACGAGACTTCCTCGTCGCTGAACTTGCAGGAATCCGCCGGGGTGCATTCGCCCGCCTTCAAGAGCTTCATGTTGCCGTAATCGTAATTGAAGTTCTGGTCGCTAATCATCATGCCGCTCACCGTCTTCTTCATGAAGTTGTCGCGGAGGAATGTCTTGACCTTCTTGGCGCTCTCGCTCGCGTTAGGCGTTACGGGCAGTGCGCTGATATTGAAAACGGGGTCGGGATGGCGTTCCACGGTAATGTAGTCCACGCCGATGGCACCGTTCCCTACGGTAATCGTGTTCTCGCCAGCACGCATCTTGGCGGATGCCGCCACCACGTAACTGGAATCGCAGTTGCGCGGGGTCGTGAGCATCGAGCCCGCCTCGACACCGTTCACGAGAATCTTGGAGGTCGTCCAGTCGTACTGCTTGATGAGCACCTTTGTCGTGATGTCGTACATCGCGGTTTCTTCGACATTCACCGTGAAGGTGAACTCGGTCCCGGAGGATTTCGTCACGAACTTCGCTCCGGTAGAATCTGCCGAGACATCGCCGGCATTTACGCCCGGCTGTGCTTCGGCTTCGTAGACTGTGGGGGCGGCAAAAGCGGATGCCGCCACGGAGAATGCGGCTATCGCCGCGAAAGACCTGAATTCCATAAACACTCCATACATTTTATGCTTTAAATATACCCTAAAAAAGACCCGATTGAACGATTACAAGAAAAAAGAAAGAAAACCTGTTGAGTTGCGCACAATCTCAAAAACCCCCGCAGGCGTTAACCTGCAGGGGCGAGGAGTCAGAAATCCTTTACTTTACAAACGCGGGTTGCGTCGCGGTGATGCCAGCACCCTTCACGCGCACGATATACATTCCCTTGGGCATGTTCTCGAGGCTGAACGCGTAGCTGCCCTGCGCGAGCACGCCGTGGAAGAGGGTGGCGATGCGCCTGCCGTTCATGCCGTAAACGTCCACGCTCACGTCGCCCGCCTTCGCGGTAACAAGAGAAATCGTATTGCCTGCAATACCGAGGGTTGCGCCTGCCTTGACTGCCGTTGCGCGAGACTCAATCCCGACGGAGCTTTCGCCGAACACAATCTTGATTTCGGGAATCATCTCTTCGGTATTCTCGAAACCGCGACTGAAGGCATCGTACTTGTCTTCGTTGAAGTCCCAGAGAACCTGGTCGCCCGCCTTGAAGTTGTCGTAAAGGAGCGTTCCAGTGTAGCCTGCGGCGTAGTTCGCGATGACGACGCTCAAAGTCTGGTTGCGGTCTGCAAAGCTGGAAATATCGAAGGAGCAGGTCACCGATTCGCCTGCGGGCACAACGCATGCGCCGGCATCGTCGTTCACCGGAGTCCAGGTCCATGCGCTAGTCAGCTTGAAAATCAGGTGCAGCTGGGCGTCGCTCGCGCCCTTGTTCGTCACCTCGAACGTGAACGTGCTGGCCTTGCTCAGGTCCCATGTCTTCTGGTATTCAATCTGCGCGTTGTCGCCACCGTAGGTCACCGACATCTTGCCATCGCCGCCTTCCTGGCTAATTGCAACGTCCTTGATCTTGATGCTCGCTTCTTCGGTAGCGGCGAGAGCCTTCATGGCGTCAAGCGCGGGATCAATCGTGTAGGTGTAGCCACCGAACTGCGATTCGGTCTTGTCGCCGATGTACTGCCAGGCGAGTGCGCCCGCGTAGCCGCCGTCAAACGCCTTGTGGTAGCATTCCTCGGTCGAAATCTGGGTCTTTGCCGCCATGCTCGCCGTGTAGGTATCGCCCTTCCAGCCGCTTGCAGGGAATTCGCCGATAATCATCGGCTTGCTATCGTAACCGTACTTGCTTGCCATCTGGGCAGCCGTATTCACGAAGGGCGAAACGTTGTCGTTCTGGTAATACGGGTAGTAATGCGTCTGGAAAAAGTCGAGCGTGCCGTTCGCCTTGCCGCCTGCCGCCACGAGGGCCGCATCGTTCCAGTGCTTCTGATACTGGATGTTCACGCTACCCGTAGAAACGAGCAGTTCCGGGTTTTCGGTATGGATGGCTGCCGCTACCTTGTTCGTAAATGCTTGGATCTTGGAAAGCGCCATCTTCTTGGTGGTCCAGCCGCTGCATTCGCTCGTCATGCCCTCGGGCTCGTTGAAGACTTCCCAGGTCATGAGCGCCTTGTGGTTGCCAATCGCCTTCACCACCGGTATAAGCGCGTTGTCGATAAACGCCTGCGTGCCCTCGTCCTCGAACAGGTTCGTGTTCGCGGTGATGTCGAGCTTTTCGTCGTAAAGTCCCCACTGATTGGGTTCCATCAGGTTGTGGCTGAAGAGGCACATCGAGACCATCACGCCGTATTCCTCGGCGATGTCCAGGGCCTTCTTCATGTTGTTGATGGTGTTTTCCTTGAGGCCCGAAACCAGGTGCGTCGTCTGGTCGATTTCCGGGCTCTGGCTCATGTTGTTGAAAAGCCACCAGCGGATAGCGTTACCGCCCGCGGCGCGCGTGCCTTCCACGGCCTTGCGCCAAGCGTTCTCGTTCAGCGGGGATGCCCCCACGTCGGAATTGTAGTCGCTCCAGGCGAGGTTCGTGCCCGAAAAGAAGATTTTCTTGCCGTTATAGAGCAGGTTGGTGCCGCTCACCGTGAGGCCCGGGGCCGCAAAGGCTGTTCCACCGAGCAAAAAGGCCCCGCAAAGAGCCGCAAAACTCAATTTTTTCATATAACTCCTCAAAACGCCCCTCCGGAGGCGTTTACCTGAAAATTATAAATCCGGAGCGCAAAAAGGACATTTTTCGCCCCGGGGTGTTGACATACAACCCGTTTTTTGTCCACACCGGGCACGCGAGAAACGCCAAAACCCGCGATTT
This sequence comes from Fibrobacter succinogenes, assembly GCA_902800815.1. Classification (GTDB taxonomy): domain Bacteria; phylum Fibrobacterota; class Fibrobacteria; order Fibrobacterales; family Fibrobacteraceae; genus Fibrobacter; species Fibrobacter succinogenes_B. The sequence continues at coordinate 71,205 of CADCGB010000008.1, read as the reverse complement.
TCAAACACAAAAAAGCCCCGCGGAAAACCCGCAGGGCTTGGACCATAAGGAGAAACTATTTTATAAGCACGGGCTGCGTTGCCGCGATTCCTGCGCCCTTCACGCGCACGATGTAGCTGCCCTTCGGCATGTTCTCGAGGCTGAACGCATAACTGCCCGCGGCGAGGTTGCCCCTGTAGAGTGTCGCGACGCGCTTGCCGTTCAGGCCGAACACATCTACGCTCACGTTGCCTGCCTTCGCAGTGGTAAGCGAGATGGAATTGCCATTTACGCCGAGCTTGGATGCGGCAATTGCATGCGTGCGCTTGATGGCGGCCGGTGCACCGGTATCGTCGACAAGTTCAATCTTGCTCACGTGACCCTTGCTCTGGTCGGCAGTCTTGAACAGTTCCGTCTTCTTGTCGAATGCGGAGATAACCTTTCCGTTGTCTGCAACGAGGTCGTCAAAGATGACCGTGCCCTCGAAACCGACGGCCGCAACCATCAAGGTAACAGAGAAGAGGTTGTCGAGGTCGATGGGATGCTCGACGCCGTCGGGGTCTTCGTACTTGGTGATGTCGAATTCGCAAGTGGAGGAGGCTCCGTCGTTAATCCAGCAGCCGGTCGAGGTGGACATTTCCCAGGTCCAGCCGTCGTCTTCCATGCCGTTGCGCACGAAGGCAAGGCCAACCCAGATGCCACCATCTTCACCGCCCGAACCGTTGTTCGTAATCTTGAGAGAAACGGTCGTTGCACCGGTGAGGTTCGGAACCTTCTGGAATTCGATGTTTGCACCGCTATCGTTCAGGGCGGTGTAGGTCACGGCCATCATCAGGTTCTTTGCGTCTTCCTTGTTGGTGGTATCGGCGCTGAAGTTGCCGCCTTCGGTAGATGTCGGGCAGGCCTTCGTGGCGGTTGCAGCCTCGGTGTAGTTATCCCAGCCGGGCATCTTGTCGAGAGTGATGATGCGCTCGTCGGCAAGGTTCTTCTGCCACACGCTTGCGGCGGTCTGGCTCACGTAACCGCCGGACCAGGATTCGTACCACGGCATCCACCAGCTCCAGGTGGCGCCTTCATCGTACATCTTGTCTACGTCGGGGATGGGGCCGTTTTCGCTGAGCGAGATAATCTTGTTTGTGCCGCCCTTGTTTGTAAGGTCGATAAAGGCTGCGCTGTTGCTCTGGTGGTCGTTTGCGCTGTTGTAGATATCTACGCTAAGAATGTCGTAGTAGGTTTCGCCCGGGGTCCAGGAAAGCTTGGATGCGTCCTGCGGGTTGAAGTCCCAGATGAGGTTGTTCACGCCGTTCTTGAACACCATGCGTTCATAGACCAACTGGTAGAGGGCCGCGAACTGCTTGCCGGTATGCGTGCTCCACCAGAACCAGTTTCCGCCGGATTCGTGAAGCGGACGGAAGATAGCCGCAACGCCTTCCTGCTGGAGTTCGAGGAAGATTCCAGCGACGTGGTCGATATCGCCGACTAGGGCCTTGTATGCGGTAGAGAGCGTGTCCCAACTGGTGGTGCCCTTCACGAACGCTTCGGTAAAGTCGAATTCGGTGTACTTGTCGTTAGCACCCTTTACGTAGAATTCCTCTTCTTCGCCCGGGCGCCAGTGCCACGTGAATGCCGGAATGCCGCCCTTTGCCCAGGTGGACTTCGCGACGTCTACAGCCTTTTCGGTGTACTGCTGGTACCAGGATTCGTCCTTGTGCACGCCCGTGGCATTCATCAGGTCGGTGCCGACGAGTGCCGGGTACTTGCCGCCCGCCGTAAATACGGCCTTCACGTCTTCGTGCTGGGTGACATCGCCCTTGGTGTAACTGTCCATGTTACCAGTCATCACGCCGGAGATGGTCTTCTTGCCGAAGTTGTTCACGAGGAAGTTGTATAGTTTCTTGGCCGATGCGGTGGCGTTCTTGGTGACGGGTGCATTGCAGAGGTTGAACTTCTTTGCCTCGTAGGGCTTGACCTCGATGTAGTCTACGTCGATCCAGCCCCAACTATTGGTGATGGCGACCGTGTTTGCTCCCGCAGCGAAGGCGAGGACGGTCTCGACATCGACAAAGGTGTTCTTGTCGGTGACGGGGAAGGATACCTGGGAGGATGCTCCGCCGACTCCGACGTTGTTGATCTTGTCGCCACCATAGTTGTTCATGTAGTGGATGACCACGGTGTACTGGCCGGCCGATTCGACAGTCACACCTGCGAAGGTGATGTCGCCGCCGTTCATCTTGACGTACTTGCCACCGGAAGCTGCCGTGCTTGTTGCGGCTGCGGCGTCGCCGGAAAGGGTTGCGTCTTCGGCTTCGTACTGTGCGGCAAAGGTAGTTGCCGCGGCTAGCCCAAACATCGCTGCATATTTTGCAATTTTCATACACACTCCTGTATTTTTCTTTGAAAATAGGTTAATATAGGGCGAATTCAAAGAAAAAAGTTGCCCCTATTGTACAAAATGTTGGGTAAATCACAACAAAACGGATGGCGTTTTTAGCGCAAAAACGCCAATTTGGACCCGAAAATGCTACAAAAAACTTGCAGGGACGGGAGGAGGGGGAAGAATCCCCCTGGCTGCAGCCTTGCTCTAGTGTCATCCTGGATTCCCTCCAAAAAAATCTAGTCGGCAACTGATTGATTTGGCAGTTGTCGAGAAATTCTTGACAACTGCAATTCTTTGAAAAACCGCATTATTTTGCAAATAAGGGTAAATTTGGCACTTTTTCTAGTATATATTTGTATCAGATGCCTGATTTTAGCAAATACTTGTTTTTTGACCTGGAATATAATCCCGAACAGAAAAAAGTTCGGGAGTATGGGTATATCTTGGGCGAAGAACGAGTTCGAGCGAAAGACCCCATTAAATTGGAAATAGCGTCTGAAAAAGCCGAATTTATAGTGGGCCATAATGTGCTACGGCACGACGCGCCGATCCTTAAACAATATTTTTCTATTGATTTTCCGAACATCAAGGCCCTAGACACCTTGATGCTTTCTTCTCTACTATTTCCCTGCAAGCCATACCACAAACTTCGCAAAGAATACCTGCATAACGAAGACGAGCCTTCAGATCCGCTGAAAGATGCTGAACTTTGCAAGAATCTATTGGAAGACTGCATCAAGAAATGGGAAGAATATCCTTGGCAGCTCCGCTATTTATTATTCCAGTTCTTAAAGAACGAACCGGGGTTTGCTCCATTCTTCTATATTGTTGACGCACCGGAACAGAACGAGTTACGTTCTAAACTTCCTGAAATCCAAAAATGGTTCAGGAATCAATACGAATCATTAATTTGCCTTCATCAAGATTTTGAAAACGAGTGGGCGGCTTACCGTGCTGAATGGTGTTTTCTTCTGACTTTATTTCATGAAGAAGGACCGAGTGACTATGTGCCTCATTGGGTTCGCTATCAATATCCGCATCTCGAAAGCATTTTGCATCGTAGGCGTCTTGTGCCTTGTGGAAATCCGCAGTGCCCTTATTGCACGGAACAGTTGTGTTCAACGAAACAGTTGAAAAAATGGTTCGGATTCCCCGGGTTCCGTTCTTTCAGTGAAGAAGAAAAGATTCCTCTGCAGCAGCAGGTTGTTGAATCTGCGATGCGGGGCGAGTCCTTGTTGGCCGTTTTCCCGACGGGTGGAGGAAAGTCCATGACGTTCCAATTGCCCGCCTTGATTGCGGGTAGCCAGGTGGGCGCATTGACGGTTGTCATTTCCCCTATCGTAGCCTTGATGAAAGATCAGGTGGATGTGCTAACGAAGCGATTCGGAATAGACCGTGCTGCGTACATAAATTCAAATCTATCCCCGCTAGAACGTAAAAATACAATTAAGGCTGTTCTTGAAAACGAGAAAGACATTCTATACATCTCACCAGAATCACTTCGTTCCAACACCATATTTAAGTTGTTGAAGTATCGTCGCATCAACCGATTCGTTATTGACGAAGCTCACTGTTTCAGTGCATGGGGGCAAGATTTCCGAGTTGACTATCTTTATCTTGCTAATTTTATCAAAGATCTCGAAAGAGAAAAAAAATTGGAGACACACATTCCAATTAGTTGCTTTACGGCAACAGCTAAACAAGATGTTGTTAGCGACATTTGCAGTTATTTCAAAAAGAGAATGAATCTTGATTTGATAAAACTCGTGAGTACTGCAACACGTACGAATTTAGAGTATTCAGTAATTCCGGCATCCAGGGACACCCATGAAAGAAGTAAAGAGTTGGTCAATTTATTAAAACAATACAATGGACCAAAAATTGTTTACGCATCTACTGTCAAAACTACGGAACGACTCGCTGAGGGGTTGCATGAATATGGATTTAAGAGCGGTTGTTATAATGGGCAAATGGATGCCGATATCAAGATGGAGGTACAAGAGGAGTTTCAAAAAAAAGATGGTGATATTGACACAATTGTTGCGACAACTGCTTTTGGAATGGGCGTTGATAAAGATGATGTTAAATTAGTTGCCCACTACGAAATATCGAGTACACTTGAAAACTATGTGCAAGAAGCTGGTCGAGCGGGAAGAAAGCCTGACATGCAAGCTTTTTGTGTTGCTCTTTACAATTCTAAGGATTTGGATACTAATTTTCAAATATTGCAGCAATCTAAATTGTCTGAAAAAGAAATTGGCGATATTTGGCGAGTTCTCAGAAAGCAGAGCGAAAAGCGCGAACGCATAGTGATGTCTGCATTGGAAATCGCAGACAAATGTGGTTGGACGGAGCAAACAGAAAATATTGGCGGGCTAGAAACAAAGGTGAAACATGCCATTATGTTGCTAGAAGACCAGGGGTTTCTCAAAAGAAATCGAAATCAAACGCAAGTTTTTGGTTCCTCTATTGCCATAGAAACAGTTTCACAAGTACGCAGTATTCTTGATTGTCCAAATATTGATAAATTAAACACAACAGAAAATATCGCATTTAGGATAATGCGACACATCATTACCAAACGATGGACGAAAAATCCTGAATGTGCACTTGACGATATTACGGTAAATTTAGGCATTGAACGAAAAGATGCTAATGAAGCTCTGAGATTACTACGTAGTAAGCACCTTTTGGATCAGCGCAACGACTGGAGTGCCAAAGTGCAACGATTAGGCACATTCAATAGCAAACGCATGTTGGCACGCGCAAAAGATTTGCAAGAAATTCTTTTGAAAAGTTGCGAAGGTCATGGTGTAGACGAAAACTTCTTGATAAATCTAACAAAGGTCAATGCCGCTAGAGGGATAGCAGAATCGGGCACCGAATCAAGAAAGTGTTTGCAGATTATGCGTGGGATGCTGCGATATTGGGCCCACGAAAGTATTGCCGAAATTCATCTTGTTGAAGCCGGTCATCAGTTATATCGGATTGAATTTTTAAAAGAACCTGAGTCAATTCGAGAAAATCTCCAAAAAAACTGGGAATGCTTTGAAAAAATTATTGATACTTTACTTATTTTACAAAAAGAACAAGAAAAAAGAAATGAAGATTTGGTAGATGATACCATTTGGTTTTCTATTGATAATCTTATCTTAAGAATCTATGGCGAAAAAGATGTTGAAGACCTTGCAAGACAGACTCAATTTGAATTTGCGTTGCTCTTTTTACACTTAATTGGGGCTATTCACTTAGAAAGTGGTTTGATGGTATTCTATACCGGACTTGTTTTAGATATAAGTTCAGAAAATAGGTCTAAGCCATTCCATGAAAGTGATTTCAAAAAATTACACGATTTCTATGAAAATAAGGCTGAAGCAATTCATATTGTAGGCAGATATGCCGAAATGATGATTCATAACAAACAGGCTGCACAAGAACTGCTTAATGACTATTTTACATTAAATATTCAAAGTTTTCGGCAAAAATACATGATGACTCCCGATGAGAAGGGTGCTGTTTCCATTAATTTACGCGAACGTATTGGTGACGTTAATAAGGAACAGAATGCGATTATAAAAAGCAATGCGAAACATATTCTTGTTGGTGCGGGCCCAGGTTCTGGCAAGACACACATGCTGGTTCATAAGGCGGCATCTTTATTGTGGCTAGAAGAAACACAACCTAATTCGTTGCTCATATTGACATTTACTCGCTCAGCATGTCGAGAACTTCGTAAACGTCTCAATACATTGGCAATGGGCCTTGCTCACGGCGTTACCATTACAACATTCCATGCACTTGCCTTTTCGATTCTTGGAGTACAAGGTTCTAAAAAAGACTTTAAAAAGAATGATGATGGTAATAGCGGTGAAGATATTATAGACAAGGCTGCTGAAGTCATCATGTCTGGAGAGGATGTTGGCATTGGGGCTCCAGGTGTCATCCTTGTTGATGAATTTCAAGACCTTTCCAAATCGGAATACAAAATGCTCAAAGCCATTTATGGCTATGGAGATAAACCAGCGAGACTCATTGCCGTTGGTGATGATGATCAAAGCATATTTGAATTTCGGGGAAGTTCAGCGGAATTTTTTAGAAAATTTACTACAGAATTTTCCAATACTAAGGAGTTTTATCTAACAAACAACTACCGCTCTGCAGTAAATCTTGTTCGCGCAAATGAAGAACTGCTGACCTATTTGGATTATCGAGTCAAGAATGGAAAAAGACAAGTTGCTGTAAATCTAAACATAGGAGATCTTGACTTTTATGAAGAACATGATAGAATGCGTGGTGCTTTCGCTTCTGCGCAAATTCTTGCGGACAAATGCAAAAAGAATGGTGGCTCCGCATGTATTCTAAGTCCCGAGAATGCAGAAGCCTTTTTAGCAGTGGCGAAACTAGAAGAACTTGGAGTAGACTGCCGCATCATAAAAGGGCAAGATAAAGAGAAATGCCCTGTTGATTCAGTTCGCGAAATCATTGGCTTCAAACAGATTGTTGAAGCTGACAATGATATTACTAAAAAGCCATGGACGGTAGAGCAATTCAAACAGATTGCGGAACAATACAAGCAACAACATAAAGGAGAAAGCTCTTTTGAACTACTTGATGCAGTTGTGAACGATTTTGTAGATTGTGAGGATGAGGTAACTCTAGGCGGGTTCGAAGAATATTTGAATGAAGTCTCTTATGCAGATTTAAACAAGAAAGATTTGCAGGTAAATGTTGGCACCATGCACAGTTCTAAGGGACTTGAGTGGGACCATATAATTCTGAACCTTGGCGAATGGAAGCCGGAGACTCAAGAACAACTCCGATTACTCTATGTGGCCGCAACTCGTGCAAGGAAAAGCCTTACCGTACTGGGTGCAGAAGCGAACCTTCCGAAATCATGGATAAGAAACTTTAAAAATAACGGACAAATTCCTGGGTGTTCTATTCCCTCAAAAATTCATATTGAAACAGGATTAAGCGATCTAAAATTAGGGAACATTCTTGTAAACGAAAAAAACAGAAATAGAACGAGGTATTTGCAGGAAAAATTGGAGAGGCTTCCGTTAGGGTCTGCAATCGATATTGGATTCAGTCAAGAATTCCAATGTTACAACACAAATTTTAACGGGCGGTTTGTAGCAGCATTTTCTAGCAATTTTATTAAAGATTATCTCAAAAATCTTCAAAAGAATTTCTTTAAACCCCAAAAAGCAGAACTAAAGCAAGTATGTCGTTGGCAAGATGACTTTGGGCAAGAAATTTGGGTCCCGTTATTTAAGGTAGAATTCGTAAAGTCTTAAAAATGTTCTGCGTTAGGGATAGTTACCCGTAAGGGCCGAGATTACAGGCTCGGTGAGGATTGCGAAGCAAGGCGAGTGTAGCTCGACTCGGCGAGCCAAGAAACACCCTTTGTAAAATTTCCTTTGGCACCTTGCCAACTTTCTAGATATTAGGTACATTAATGCCCGACGCGTTTCTCCGTCTAAATGGAGAAATGCGTCTTTTTTTATTCTGAGATTACGGAATTAAAAGACGCCTCTAACATCAACCGGTCAAAATTTTTGACCACTTGGAGGCTATATGACCAAAAAAGAAGTAACTGCCTACTCTCAGCAGACTTTTGAGAGCATCAAGCACATCGATGAAAACGGAGCCGAATTCTGGCTTGCTCGCGAACTGCAGATTGCTCTAGAATACGCCCAATGGCGTCGGTTCCAGGAATCTGTTGAACGGGCGAAAACCGCTTGCGAAGCTAGTGGGTTGAATGTTATGGATCATTTTGCCGACGTTGGCAAAATGATAGACCTTGCCAAAGGTGCCCAACGCGAAATCGCCGATATCAAGCTATCCCGTTACGCTTGCTACTTGATTGTAATGAATGGTGACCCTCGTAAAGAGGTGATTGCCCTCGGCCAAACGTATTTCGCTGTAAAGACCCGTCGGCAAGAAATTGCGGATGATCTTGCGCAGCTTTCGGAAGACGATAAGCGTCTGGCAATCCGTGACGAAGTTACTATCCGTAATAAATTTCTCGCTAGTTCAGCAAAGGCCGCCGGGGTCGTAACGCCAGTGGATTACGCCGTGTTCCAAAATCGCGGCTATCAGGGGCTTTACAACGGCTTGGGAATGAAAGATATCCACAAGCGCAAGGGGCTCAAGAAGAATGAACAGATTCTGGACCACATGGGGGCTACGGAACTTGCTGCGAATCTGTTTCGCATTACGCAAACGGATGACAAACTTCGTCGAGAAAACATCAAGGGCAAGGAAAAGGCGAACGAAACTCATTTTGCGGTCGGCAAAAAAGTCCGCCAGACGATTGCCGAACTTGGCGGAACGATGCCCGAAAATCTCCCCACTCCAGAAAAAAGTGCGAAATTGTTGAAGAAAAAACGCTTGAAAAGAGTAGGGAAGAAATAAAAAACTACTTCACCCGGAACTTAAACCCGAAAGTGAACGTTTTTTCGGCACCAGGAGGGATGACGATGAGGCCGCGGTGATGGTTCAGCGCGTCGGGCTCGGATGTCATGGGCTCGATGGCGATGCTCATGCGGCTGGGCGGGGTGTACATCTGGATGGCGTTGTACTGCTCGTTGCCGGCTTTTTGCCAGATGTCGAGGGCGAAACGGTCACTTTCGAGCTGTACGTGTGCTTCTCCGCTCTGGTCGGCGAGGCAGAAACAGTCGTTGATGAATTCGTCACCGATTTTGCGACCGCCCACGAAGCGCGTGTCTTCCTTGAAGTTGCCGGTGGGGAGGTCGGCACTGTCCAAGAGGGCGAGGCTCGTTTTGGGGAGCGTGAGGGTGAGTCCGTCGATTTTTTCGCCGAGCATAAAGTACGGGTGCCAGCCTTCGGAATATGGCATGTCGGTTTTGCCGGTGTTCTTGACGCTGGAGGTCACTGTGACGGTTTCGCCGGTAAAGATGATGGTGTTCGTCGCGCGGAAGGGGAACGGGAAGCCCGCGAAGGCGCCGGGCCAGTCGCAGGTGAAAACGGCGGTGCAACTTTCATTATTGCTTTCGAAGCTCTCGAATTTCCATTCCTGGTTCTGTAGGAATCCGTGCAGTGCGTGCGGTGCCCAGCTCACGTTGTTGATGAGCTGGTAGGTCTTTCCGCGCCAGGTGAACTTCGCATAGGCGGTGCGGCCGGGGAAGGGGCAGAGCCTGCAGCCCGCGTTCGTGTCGGGGCCCATCTTGAAGATGTCGTCGCCTTCGCGGTAGCCGTAGAGCAGGTCGAGCTTGCCTGCGGCGGATGCGCCGTTGCTTGCTACGGGGATACGCCAGGCATTGAGTCCGCCGCCGTAGCCCGAGAGGATTTCGAATTCGGCGCCGTCATTGCGCTGGAGGATGTAGTTCTGAACCGTGCCGATAGGGCGGGAAATAATCGAGAAGTTGCTCATGGCAATCAAGATAGCAAAATGGGCGTGACGCGGGATGCGCGTTTACTATCTTTGTGACCATGGATTCCCAGACGATTGTTGCGCCGATGACGCCTGCGGGCGTCAGTGCCGTTGCCGCGCTCCGTGTGAGCGGAGCCCGAGTCCGTGACGTGGTGGCAGCCCTCTTCGGGGAACGTGCCGCAAAAAGTCTGGAACCGCGCCGGGCTTCCCTCGGGACTGCGCGGGACCCGCAAGGCGGCAAACTCATAGACAGTTTATTGTACTTGTTTTTCGAAGGCCCGAATTCCTATACGGGCGAAGACGTTCTGGAACTTTACCCGCACGGGAACCCGCTGATTGTGCGCGAACTTTTGCAGGCGATTCGCGGGCTCGATGGCGTGCGTCTTGCCGAACCTGGGGAATTCACGCGTCGCGCCTTCCTGAACGGCAAGATGGACTTGGCTCAGGCGGAATCGGTCGCCGATGTTATCCACAGCGCGAATCGTGCAGAACTCGAGAATGCACACCGCCTTCTGGGGGGCGCCCTCTCGAAAAAAGTGGCAACGCTGGCCGAACAGGTGAAGGATATCTCCGCGCGTCTAGAACTTGATGTGGATTTCGCGGAGGAAGAGGCCGACCCGGATTACGCCACCTGGGGCAAGAAAATTGAGGCTATTCGCGGGAGTGTTACCGCCCTGCTGGAAAGTTTCAGGGGCGGCTCGGTGCGTCGCCTCCCGCTGGCGGTCTTGTACGGAGCGCCGAATGCGGGCAAGTCGAGCCTCGTGAACGCGCTCCTGGGCGAAGACCGCATTCTGGTGAGCGACATCCCGGGCACTACGCGCGACTTTGTGGAAGTGCGACTCTTCCTCCCGGGTGGAGAAGTCCGGCTTGTCGATACTGCGGGCATTGCGGCGCAGGCGACCGACAGGCTCGATGCCCTCAGCATGCAGAAGAGCAGGGAGATTCTCGAAGAAGCCGACATGAAGATTCTCGTGCTGGACGGCACGCATATTTCTGAAGGCGATACGCCCGCCTCCGATCCCAAACCGGATTTTATCGTTTATTCCAAGTCCGACCTGCGCGCATCCCTTGGCCCGCAAGAAACAATCCCCGACGCGAAAGGCGCCGCGCTCCAAGTTTCTTCCAAGACTGGCGAAGGTCTCGATAATCTCCGCATGGCGATAAACGGCCACCTCTTTAAGGAGGTCGGCAACTCCGAGGATTTCTGGATTACGAGCGAGCGCGAGAAGGCATGCCTCGAGGATGCGCTTGCGGGTATCGACCGCACGCTTGACCTTATCCGTAAGAATCCGGCGGTCGAACTCTTGGCTTTTGAAATGCAACTGGTGCGTCGCGCACTCCAGAGCATAACGGGCGAAATTTCGTCCGAAGACATTCTACAATCTATTTTCGCGGGGTTCTGCATTGGCAAGTAGCACGCTCAGCATCATCGGTGTCCTTATCGGGATTTTCGCCTTCGGAACCTACATGGTTCCCCTGAAAAAGTACCCGAACTATTCTTCGTGGTCATTCCTTGCCGTCATGGCGGTCGGTGCGCTTTTCTGCTCCGCCATTATCGCAGGTGTAACCGGCCAGTTCAACCTGGCGCCGGTCGGCGTGCTCTGCGGGCTCCTCTGGGTTATCGGCGGCGCGCTATGCTTCTGGGCGGTGCAGGCCGAACAGGACCTTGCGGGCACGGGTCTTAGGTCCATGAGCGTGAGCATCCTGCTCTCCTTCTTCAGCGGGGTCGTGGTATTCCAGGAACCTACGGCGCTGAATTTTTCCATCCCGGCCATCGCCTGCATGATTATCGGCATCTGGATTCCTGCAAGCAAGACCAAGTCCGTGTGGAAAAACTGGCGTTCGCTCCTTTCGGGTGCAATTTTCGGTACGTACCTGATTCCATACAAGTTTAGTGCCCTCTCCGATATGGAATTCCTGTTCCCGTTCTCGGTGGGCGTCTGCATAGGTAGCGTACTGCTTGTCGCCATCATGACGCTCAAGCGCAAAAAGAGTTTCGGTTATCCGAAAATTCCGACCATTTTCGCGTTCGGTTCCGGCGTCCTCTGGATGCTCGGTACCCTCGCTATTTTCTGGGCCATTGCTGATGATGGCATGTTCGGCTATGCGGTTGGTTACCCGCTGTTACAGCTCAATCTCGTGGTGAATCAGATGTGGGGCGTGTTCGTGTTCGGCGAATATGCTAACCGTCACGGTCGCATAAAGCTTGCGCTTTCGACCATTGTCATATTGATTGGTGCGGTGCTGCTTACACTTTCAAAGATGTAATTTCGTTCTCGAACCTTTCGGCAGCCTTAGCGTCCTCGTTATAGAGGGCGTTTATCTTTTTGCAACTGAGTTCGAGCACCTTGCGGGCAAGCCTGTTGTTGCCCTCTTCGCGCAGCATGCGTAGCGATGCGTCGATGCGTTTCACGTCCAATTGCTCGGGGTAACTCTTCATGAAGTTGTAGAGCAGTTTCACCTGTTCGTCGTATTCCTCGTCAGTCTCGCAGGCGAGCAGGAACGGGATTACCTTCGCATTGAGGAGATTGTTCAGGTCGCCCACGAATGTGGTGAGCGAAGCCCCTTCGGGGAACAGCTCGACGGTGTCCTTCATGATGTCGTCGTTGTCCAGGAACTGGCCGTTCTCGAACTGCGACAGCATGTCGTTCAGGATTTCCATCTCGTGCTTTTTCGTCTGCTCGCGGTAGCGCGCCTGATAGTAGATGGGGAGCGTCGTGAGGCAGAAATGCGCCTGGTTCGCGCCGATGAATTCACCCACGTAGTAGATGTCTGCATCTTCCTTGAGGATGTCCTCTTCGCGCGAGAAGTTCCCGATACGCGCCGGGATGGGGATGACTTCCATGTTCGAAAGTTCGTGCAGGCGGTCGCGCACGGTTTCCACGTCCAGGTTTTCCGGCAGTTCTACACCGTTCTCTTCCATGGTCTCGAGCAGTTCGTTCAGGCGCTCGTCCATTACTTGGTTACGTTTCTGGCGCGACGGTACGGTCGGGTTGAACTTGCGGAAGTCGCCCTCGAGCGTCAGGAGCCCGTTCTTGATCATTTCGTCGAACGGTGTATCGCTTTCGTCTTTTTCGGGCGTGGGCAAAATCCTTGCGTAGGCAATCATCCTGCCGCAAAGTTTTTCGTCGTCACCTTTCTTCTGTTCAATTCCGAGCATGCGTATAATATAGCAATTTCTATCTTTCCTCCCATGGAACCCGCGACCTGGCAAAAGATTCTCGACCTGTGCAACAGGCTCTCGCACGTCACGTACGAGAACCTCACGAAAATCATACGCCTTGAATCTACGGGCAGCGCCACTGCGGCACGCAACCTGGACGATAGCGACCAGAACGATGTCGATACCTGGATGGGCGGCGGTACGTGTTTCAGCATGACGTGGCACTTGTACCAGAGCCTGCGTGACATGGGGTTGAACCCGCGGCTCGTGATGGGCCACAAGCGCAAGGAGCGGAACATCCACTGCGCGCTGATATTGCCCGATCATGATTCCCTCTCGTCCAAGGAATTCCTCTTCGATCCCGGTTACCTCATCTTCGACCCGCTGCCAATCCCGCTCCCGCAGCCATTCGGCACCGGCGAAGCACTCTTCCCGCTTGTACCGAACAGCGTGCGTCTCGTGCGGCCCGACATGGATTCCATGGAACTCTGGACCGGAGGTGCCATCCGCGGGGACGGCTCGCTTTCTTCGCCCATGAAGTTGAGGTTCGAGTACCCGGTGGCAGGCGTGAGTGTCGAGGAATTCAAGCAGCACTGGTCCGAGAGTTTCTACCGCGAGATGATGACCTACCCGGTGCTGAACCGCCTCGACCGCGAGCGCGGCGTGCAGTATTATTACCAGAAGGGCAACCTAGTGACCCGCGATGCAAGTGGAAGCCGCATGGAACGCATTGCCGAACCTGAAAGGGTGGGCAAATTGAGTGAAATTTTCGGTCTTTCTCCCGATTTGATAGAGAAGGCACTGGGAATCCTTAACAAATAGTTACACTTCGCCTTTTTTAATTATATATTACTCTACAAATCCATAGGAGTCCTTTATGAAAAAGATTCTGGCTGCTTTCGCCATCCTCGCTTCCGCTGCACTCATTGCCTGCGGTCCCTCCAAACTCGAAATCCAGGAAATGTCGTCTACGTGCGACGTGTCCATCGAAGTGGGCAAGGTGCTCGACGACACCATCAGCCTCTACGTGGGCAACATGTTCTTCCTGAACGCGAAGCAGACTGTGAACGAGGACCTGTTCCCGCTTTCGGCTAGCGTCCGTGACCCGATGAATATCGACGTGAAGGGCCGTACCGACGTGATTGCCTCTGGTGCCGACTTCATTACCTACCTGCGTCGTGCAGCCCCGAACGCCGTGAACTTCGGCATCGTGGTGAACGAGGGTGCGAAGAACGAGATTGGCTTTGATGAGGCGAAGACCGTAAACCGCTTGGTCGAAGTGTTCAAGACCCTCGAAGGTGGCTCCGTCATCCTGTTCCACGAGAAGGATGGCCAGCTGACCGATGCCAAGAAGCTGTTCTAGCTATTAGGGCGGTATCGCCGCTCAAACATTTTTTCGATGGGATAGTGTATGAAAAAACTCCTCGCTGTTCTCTTTACGCTGCTCCTTTTGCCGGTAACATCCTTGGCAAAGTATGTCGCCGTCCTGGAAACCATTTCTGACAAGGACCTGCTTACCTTGCAGGAACGCCAGTACCTGACCGATATCTTGCGTGGCCAGGCGGTAAAGGTCCTTCCGGCGGAGCAGAACTGGACTATCATGACCCGCGAGAACATCAACGTGATGTTGCCACCGGGTAAGTCCATCGAGGATTGCGAGGGTAGCTGCCTTGCCGAAACAGGCAAGAACATTGCGGCTGACTTTGTGGCCCAGGCCCGTATATCGAAATTTGGCAATTCTCTTGCGATAAGCGCGGAACTGTACGAGACTGCGGGCAATAAGCTGGTTGCAAGTTTTGCGGGCCGCGGCGAATCCGTTGTTGACCTTGAGAATATTATCAAGGAGCAGGCAGCACCGTTCTTCAAGAAGGTTCGTGGCGATTCCTGGGCGGGTGCGAGCGGCTTTGGTGATTTCGGTTCCAGCGGCTCGTTCTCTTTTGCGGGCTCGCAGAAGTTCATTGTTGAAATCGAGACGACTCCGAAGGGCGCTATCCCGACGGTAGACGGCAAGGCGATTCCCAAGTGCACGAGTACGCCGTGCAAGGTCCAGCTCGAGGCGGGTGAACACCGCTTGGTGGTTTCGAGGGAACGCTTTGATGATCTTGATACGCTTGTAAATATCACGTCCAATAACCAGAAAATTGACTTGGTCATGATTCCGAATGTAGGGTACGTCGTGTTTTCCCCTGCGATGTCGGATGCGTGGAAGCAGAAGTATCCGCTCTCGGTTACCATCGATGGAGAAAAGGCTAAATCCGGGAAGAACGAACTCCTTCCGGGCGTGCACTCCGTCCAGATGAGCCATCCGTGCTACGACCCCGTGGAATTCAAGGTCGCCGTGCAGAAGGGCAAGACGGAAACCTTTGCGGATTCACTGAAGCCGGGCGTCGGCGGAATTGAACTTGAGGTGGAAAAGAATGGCGAGCCGGTAATTGTGCCCGTCTATGTCGATGGCAAGGATGTCGGCAGCACTCCGTTTGCGGGTGAGGTGCCTGTCTGTGCGCAGATTACCGTTGGCGACGATAGGCAGATGGTGCCGGTGGAACTCAAGTGGCATGAGGTGGTCAAGACAAGTTACACGTTGAGGGAAACCGCCTTTGTTCCGGTCGAGGAAACCCGTGCGAAGGCAGAAACCGCTTATGCGGAACTGGAAGGCAAGGATACCGTGGTAAAGGCCGCTCCGGTAAGCGAGCCTGCAAGTGGGCCGGTTGAGAATCCCGCGCCGCAGAAGCGATTCTGGGGAGGCCTATTTGTGGGTGCTACCTACAACGATTTTTACGGGACCAAGTTTGGCCTGAACAATATTGGTTCTTCAAATGAGTACACGCTTAAGGTCGATGGTGCCGATGACCTGTTGGGCAACTACTGGGGAATCGGCGTGAATGCCGGTTTCAGCGGGCTGTTCCTGTTCTCGCAGTATATCGGGCTCAGTGCCGATGTGGGAGTCGCCTTCAGGCAGGGCAAAGGAAGGTCCGACGTGACGGTGAAACTATTCTGGAATGATGAAAGCCGCAGTCCCGAAAAGGCTGACCTGGAAATAGCGTATTCCGAGAAGCAGTTGAATGTCGATGTGCCGGTGCTGTTGCGCGCGATGGTGCCGAACGTGATGTACGTAGAGGCCGGCCCTGTGGCGTCGTTCAACCTTTACTCGCATCATAAGTCTACAGTAAAGGAATACGGATCCGAGACCTTCAAGGAAAATGGCGGCCTGAACGTGTTTGAATTTGACGTGGCATTTGGACTTGGCACCATGCGCCCTGTCGGAAAGTCTATGCTCGATTTCAACCTGCGGTTCGTGCTGGGAATTACCCCGCTGAGCGATTCCGATGATTCTCCGAAAACGTGGCAGGGGCAGTTTAACGTAACCTATTGGTTCTTGTAGTGGAGGTGCAAAGATGAAGTCTTTAAGATTATTGATTGCGGCTTTGGCCTTTACTACCGTGCAGGGGGTGATGGCGCAGACGACCTGCAAGGGAACGGTATATTTCGGGGCTCCGAGTACCTGGACTGGCGCCTGGATTGGAGGTTTCAATGTCACTACCTTGAAGGAAATGGCGTTAAATACTGACGGCTACTATGAATATGATTTGGCCAACTTGGGCGTGCAGGGAAGGCTGTTTTTTGCTTTAGGCAATCAGGCAACGGCTGCGGGGAGCAAAATTGTTACGGCAAAAGGTTTTGATGTTTCTCCGTTGAATGGCGCGAGCGACGCCTACTGGCCTACCAATGAAGCCGATATCCCATGCCCGGGCGAAGGTAATAGGGTTTATGTTACTGAAGATCCGGTTAATCCTGGAAAGACTCTTATTACAGAAAACCCTCCCGATGCGAAGTATTTCTATGTGCTAGTACCCGAAGAGAAGGAATGGCAGTTTGACGACATGATGATCCATTTCACCGATTCGAAGGGAGACAAGAAGGATACTATCTTGGCTCCAGTGAAGGATTTGTGCGGATGGGTTGGAATGGCGTTCAGCCAGCCTCCTTCCGATGTTTATATGTACTTGAAAAACTCTCCTGACATGCAACTGGGCATGAACGGCCTGTGGGGCGGCACCGACTTGGCTGACCCGATTGACTTGAACCTGCTTTACGAAACGTATGGCACCGACAAACTCTATTTTATTCCCGACGATAACGACTGGCCTGTCGAAGGAAGCGCTGGCTGGTTTGTCACTGATCCTGGTATTCCTGAAGCTGGCGACAATAGCCGTTGCACGTTCAGCCTCGCCAGCGTTATCTACGATACCGACATGGACTTGAATTCGGCATTTTCCGATGCCGTTGGTGCTGATAAGGGACATGCGCCCGCTGGTGTTGAAAACTGTGTAGGTGCACAGCACGGCCTTGTCATGACAGACCTGGGTGACGATAACAAGCCCGTATTCTCCGGTTCTGCTGCCGCTCAATCCTGCTTTGGTGGCGGTACCTCTGTTGCCGAGGCGAACTTTAGGGCACTGTTCAACTATGTTGCCGGCATGAACGAGGTGCAGTGCTACGATATACCGTTCCGCCACTACGGCAATGATTCTCGCTGGAGTTTCCTTTCGGATTCCGTTGTCACGAACGGCCTTGTTGGAGGATTCTTCCCGCTGGAGAATTCTACCGATGCTGGCGTGGTTATCTTGAATATCAATGGTGCCCCGACACTTGCGGGCCCGCTTCCTGTTGCAAGAACAGCGCGTGAGGCGTCTGGCCCTATTCCGAACCATGCCAAGGAAGCTCTCGGTATGGAACTGGACTATTACTGCAAGACTCCGGGTTGGCCGACGGGTAAGGAATGTCAGGGCCTGTTTGCCGACGGTAGCGAATTCACGAGCCCTGATCTCTGGTGCTGGGGAGACTACTGCGAAGCAGGGTTCCGGCGCTGGGGACTTGATGGCGACATTGCAAAGACCGAGAAGCGTAACCAGCACTTCTGCATGCAATCTCATGCGACATTTACCTATAACGAGAATCAGGAATTTACAGTTATCGGTGATGACGATATCTGGGTGTTCATCAACAGGAAACTTGCAATAGATAACGGCGGTGCGCATTTGCCGGCTCCGGGCCACGTGGTGCTGAGGAACCTCAATACTACTTACGGTGCAGGGTTCCTTGTTCCGGGCATGGTTTATCCGATTGACATATTCGTTTGCGACCGTCGCACGCCGATGAGCAACTTGAATATCAAGACTAATATTTACCTCAAGCAGTCTACGGGTATCCAGCTCGAAACCAAGAAGTCTACGACGGGAGACCTCCAGCTGAATATTTGTGTGGAAACTTCTGGCGGTGGTGACTGCGCCTCGGTCGCTCTCGGTGGCGGCTCGGGTCAGGAAAAGACCATCCAGTGCGGTGATGAAATTGACAAGCAGATTACGTATTCCATCACGAACCGTAAGGGCGAAACCCCGACGAACTGCGGTGGCTACACCTGTGACGCCCTTCCGTACGGCCCGACGGCTGGCCCCTTGGCGAATGGCGTCGTGCTGGGTGGCATCAACCTTGCTAACCCGCGTGTTCCCATCATCAACCCCGACAAGATTACCGGTCTTGCTCCTGGTTCCTACCGCCTATACATAGAAGTCAACGGCAAGAAGAACTATTTCCCGTTCATAGTGAAGGGTGGTGTCGGTATTGTCAGTCAGGATGTTGTGTTTGAAAATATCGACAATGAGGTTTCTGCATACCCTTCCGGGACCCAGTGGAAATTTGCTAGCTCGGGTATGGCAGGGACGCGTGTGCCGATATACATCTCTAGTCCCGATGATATTGGTGGCGTTGACCTTCTAACGGCTTCGGGACAGAGCTACACGCTCTCACTCTCCGCCGGTGCTACGCTCTACAGGACGAACGACCCTGCCGATATGACTCCGGTTGTGACACCCTATGCAGGTGTCGTGAATGAGACCGGTATCGACACCCTTTGGGTGGAAGTCCCGCTTGCAGGCATTGTCGGCAGTTCACAGACGGTGACTGCTTCTGTGGGTAACACGTCGGCAACGATTACATTCTATGCGCCGGCACTCACTTTCGCAGAACCTGCCACGAAGGATTCTGAGGGGAACGTGCTCACCTGGAACCCGGTTCTAAAAGATCCGGACTATAAGGAGGATGGCTCGTCGGAATACTACCACTGGGTGGGTGCCGATGTAGACCTCTATGTAGTCGTGGTGAACCCGGCTACGGGCGATCTCTGCAGAGAATGTAATTTCCCTATTGACGTTCTCGATGCCTCGAACGGTATTGTGGGGAATGTTTCGCAATTCGATGACGGCGTTGCGCTTGTCCGTATCCGTAGCAATAACGAGTTTTCGGACGAAACGGCTTCGGTAACTGTCGGTTCTATCGAAAACAATACGATTACTGCCCCCTATGGCAACATGCGTTTCTATACGCCGACTTCGCCGATACCGGTTGTGGTCGATATCTTCGACGTGAAGGGTAAACCGCTGGGTCAGATGAATATTCCGTCTGAATTCTATAGTGAAACTGCGGATTATCTCGATGGTCGCGCCGACTCTCTGGCGATTATTTACGATAGGAAAATCCATGAGGATTCTATCCCGACGTTCATCTGCCTGAATTTCGACGAGAAGAATCTGAAAAAGATAAATCCGTACGAGATGGGTATTTCCAACAACTCTAAGGACAAGGAAATGTACTGCTCCACGCAGTTCGATGCGGACGATGTCAAGAAGGCGTATGAACGCAGCCCGGACGGCGGCCGGACTCTCGTTTTCTCGGTTGACGAACCGTTCTCTGCCGGTGTGAAGACTTCCGTGAATCCGGAAAACAAGATTGTCTCGTTTACGGAATATGCATGGAAAGGTAAGGTAGTACGTACCTTCTACGAGAAGAGCCTTACCGACCGCATGGCCCCGATTATCCTCTCTGCACACGCTTCTACCGAAACGGATGGTGGATCGTTTAGTCAGTTAACGATTGTAACTTCCGAACCGGTTTGGGTTAGGGAAAATGTCGAATCGGTCTGGAATATGGGGGACTCCGAATCGGTTTGGGCTAAGGCTGATGTTGATTCGACTTTTGCAAATACGGCATTTAGTTTCTACCTGAATTCTGCAACTCAGTTGCCCGGAGCGGAACGCTATAGGCACGTTAAATCATTGAATCGACCTGGGAATGGCAAGGATACGCTTGTACTTCGTTATGATTTGACTGATGATGAAAATCCGCCTCCGCATGTGGGTGATTACATCCGTTTCCGTTCTGATACATATATGTGGGCTGATGCTACGAATGGCTATGCTCCTGGATGCGACACCCTCCGCCCGGCATCCGATGCAGATATGTTCTGGAACTTCCCGACGAACTATAACTCGATAGATAGGCTGCCGTCTCCTTGGGTTGTGATAAAGGGCGACTCGGAGAAAGTTAATCCCGATAATCCCGATGTTGAATTCGCCTCGCCCTCCTTCCGCATCAAGATGACTGGCCCGTTCCAGTTTACCATCGTGATGGACGAGGAGATTTCGTCGAAGGCGAGCAAGTTTACGGTTATGGATTTGCAGGGCCGTGTCGTGCGTCAGGGTGTAATTGCTGCAAAGGAAACTCTGGTTCCGCTTCTTAGCAAGGGCTCTTACGTGGTGAAGGTCGGCCTCGGCTACCGCCGCGTGAACGTCCGCTAATTATTTCAACTTCTTCAACTCGTGTGCGAGCATGCACACGCCGATGATCGCCGCGCCGACATCGGAAATAGGCTGCGCGAGGAACACTCCCTTCAGTTCAAAGAAGCGCGGGAGCACGAGCAAGAAGGGAATCAGCAAGATTACTTGACGGCAGGCGTTCAGGAACATAGACCTGAGCGCCTTTCCTGTACCCTGGAAAAAGCTCCCGGACACGAGCCCGAGTGGAATCATGAAGAAACCTGCACCGAATATCCTCATGGCCCATGCTGCGGTCTCCTGCAGTTTCATGTCGTTCGGGGCGAACGGGGCTACGAGCGACTCTGCCTGCCACATCATGATGGCCCATGCCACAAGCATCACGCTGAACGCATAGATAAACGTGAACTTGAGGGTCGCCTTCACGCGGGTATTGAGGCGTGCGCCGTAGTTGTACCCGATAATCGGTTGCGTACCATGCACAAAACCGAGCAGCGGGAGCAATATGAACGATGCGATGCTGTTCACGATACCGAAGGCAGAAATCGCCATGTCGCCGCCGGAGAGTGCGCCCGTATCGTGCAGACTGATGTTTCCGTAGGTGGTGAGGCTCCAGGCGAGGATGGCGTTCATCAGGCTGTTGCACACCTGCATTATGCTAGGCGGAATGCCGAGGATGATAATCTTCCGCACGTAGGCGAACTTGAGCTTCATGTGCCGCCAGCGTATACGGATAGGTGTTTCCTTCTTCACGAAGAACTGCGTGATGAGCGATGCCGAAACCAGCTGCGAGCAGATGGTCGCCCATGCGGCGCCCTCGATGCCCCAGTGGAACTTCATGATGAACAGCCAGTCGAGAATGATGTTCGTGACGGCGCCGATGACCTCGCGGAACATCGCGGTTTTCGGGTGGCCCATGCTGCGGATAAAGTGGTTCATGCCAGGGGCGACCGTCTGGAAAAATGCGCCGCAAAGCAATATACGCATATAGCTGCTTGCTACGGGGAGCGTCTGGTCGCTTGCCCCGAACAGTTTGAGCAGGGGCTCCATGAATATTTCGCCGAGAGTAAACGTGCTTGCTGCCATCAGCAACAGCAGCGAGAACGAGTTGTTCAGGATGATGCTTGCCTGAATGTACTTCTTTTGCCCGAGGCGTATGGCAAACAGCGTGTTGCCACCCACGCCAATCATCATCGACATTGCCATGATGAACAGGCAGATGGGGAAGCAGAGCGTAATGCCCGCGATGCCGAGACTCCCGACGCCCTGGCCCACGAAGAAGCGGTCCACTATATTATATAGGGCGTTCACCATCATGCTGATGATGGAGGGGACCGAGAACTGCAAGACCAGTTTCGGGATGCTCGCGGTGCCAAAGGAGTTGAGGCGCTCGGAATACACTTTCGTCATTTCGGCGCGCAAATATAGTAATTTAAGCGACTAATTAAGAGGCTACCTGGTTCCTGCCGCCCTCTTTGGCGACATACAGCAGGCGGTCGCACTCGGCAATCATTTCCTCGATTTTCCCGATGGCCTCGCCCTCGCGGCTGCATAAGCCAAGCGAAATCGTTACCGGGATAACCGTGTCCTTCCACGAGAACTTGTGTGCCTCGACTGCCTTGCGGAGGCGTTCCGCACTTTTCTTCGCATCTTCGGGGCTAATCCCCGCGAGCAAAAGCAAAAATTCCTCGCCGCCGTAACGGGCGAGCAGGTCGCATTCTCGCTTTTCCTCGTTAAGGATTCGTGCGATTTCCTTAAGCACCATGTCGCCGCACTGGTGGCCCCAGGTGTCGTTCACGCGCTTAAAGTGGTCGGCATCCACCATAATGGTGTGTACAAAGTAACCGTTCCTGCGGGCAAGCGCTAACTCGCCGAGGCTACGGTCAAAAAAGTTCCTGCGGTTGCTGATCTTGGTGAGCGGGTCGATGGTGGCCGCCTCGTAGAGCGCCTTGTCAATCGCCTCTTCGCTCTTGTCCTTGAATTCCACCTTCATCACCATCTTGCCGAGTTGCAGGCGGTTGTCGGAATCAAGCTCCTTTTCGTTCACGTATTCCCCGTCCACGAACGTGCCATTTGTGCTCCCGAGGTCGCGCACGGTCACGCGGATTCCGTCGAAGGTGATGGAGCAGTGCCTGCGGCTCACGAGTTCGTCGTCGAGGCGGATGTCTACATCCTGCCCGCGCCCGAGGGTAATCGTCCCCTTCGGGAGGGGAATCTGCTTGAACTGGGTCTGGGGGTACAGGATTATGAGGTGCGGGCGCAGCTCGATCTTTTCGAACTTGATGGTCTTGCCCGGGGTAACGATAGTCTGGTCCATATCCTGCATAAAAATCTCCGTACGGCCTACTATAAATATAGTCTCAAATTTGCGGCATGTGCCAACACCCACATTATAGAAAAATAGTGAACAAATAGACCCTAAAGTGGCCGTAGAAGGGCCTTTTTTGTCGACCCGGCCCCATTGTAATCTAAAAATTACACAAAATAGGGCTTAAATCACGCAAAAATGCCCATAAAGCCCCTTTGTGATATTAAATATTTCAAAAAAAATTTGCCTTTTTTCAAAAAAAAGGATAAATTTCAAGGCGGTGTGGCATCGCAAGAGGCCGCTGTCTTTTTGCTATGCTTTGGCTGGAGAACCAAAATGGAAGAAAAAGCTATGAAAAAACATAAGACCTCTCATACAGGGCTTGTATTGGGTTTCACGATGCTCCTTGCAGGGGTGCAGGGGGTAATGGCGCAGTCTAACACATGTAAGGGTATAGTCTACTTGAAGGCTCCCGATGACTGGACAAGTGCCGTTATTGGCGGTAAAAACGTCAATACCGTTAAGACAATGACATTGAATGACGAAGGCTATTTCCAATACAACCTTGCCAACCTTGGGATTACGGACAACCAGAGTCCGGGTTTTGCCATAGGTAACAAGGCTTCGGGTGTTGGCCTCCAGATTATCAATGGTTCCAAGTTTGCCTTTAATGCGACAAACACCAGCGACACCAACTGGCCTACGAACAATGCCACCCTTGATTGCCCCGGTGAAGGCAACGTTGTCTACGTGGCCGAAGACCCGCGCCGCTCCGGCTTTACCTACACGGGCAGCTACGCCCCCGATGCAAAGTACTTCTATGTGCTTGTTCCCGAAGAAAAACAGTGGCAGTCCGACGACCTGATGATCCATTACACCAATGCGAGGGGCGTCGAGAAGGATACCGCCCTGACTCCGATGAAGAATATGTGCGGATGGTTTGGTATGGTGTTCAACCAGCCTCCTTCCGATGCCTATATGTACCTGAAGAACGACCCGACCAAGCAGCTGGGTATGAACGGCCTGTGGGATGACGACGATGTGGCCGACCCGATTGACTTGTCCTTGCTTTTCGGTATGTATGGCAACAACCTGTACTTTATCCCTGACGATAACGACTGGCCCGACGAAGACCATGCCGGTTGGTGGGATTCCGACCCCGGTATTCCTGAAGCAGGTGACAATAGCCGTTGCTCGTTCAGCCTCGCTGCTGTTATCTACGATACCGACATGAGCTTGAACACGGCGTTCTCTGACTGCTGTGGTTCCGCCAAGGGACAGTCTCCCGCCGGCGTTGAAGCCTGTGTGGGTGTCCAGCATGGCCTGGTTCTGGAAGACCTGGGCCCCGATAACAAGCCCGTTTTCTCCGGTACCGCTGCTGCTAATGCTTGCTTCGGTGGTGCTGGTGTGGCCGCGACGAACTTCTTGGCCTTGTTCAACTATGTGCCCGGCATGAACGAAGTGCAGTGCTACGACATGCCGTTCCGCCACTACGGTAACGATACCCGCTGGGGTTACGATTCTGACTCCGCTGTTACGAATGGCCTTGTCGGCGGTTTCTCTCCGCTTGAAAATTCTACCGATGCTGGCGTGGTTACCTTGAATATCAACGGTGTCCCGACGATTGCTGGCCCGCTTGCCGCAGCAAGAACGAAGCGCGAGGCTGCTGGCCCCGTGCCGAACAATGCCGTTGAAGCACTCGGTGTGGAACTTGACTATTACTGCAAGACTCCGGGTTGGCCGACGGGTAAGGAATGCCAGGGCCTGTTTGCTGACGGTAGCGAGTTCACTAGCCCCGACCTTTGGTGCTGGGGTGATTATTGCCAGCCTGGATTCCAGCGTTGGGGTCTGGATGGTACACTCAAGCCGGGTGAAGTGCGTAACCAGCACTTCTGCTTCGAATCTCACGCAACGTTTACCTATAACGAGTCTCAGGAATTCACGTTCCGTGGTGACGACGACATTTGGGTGTTCATCAACAGGAAGATTGCCGTGGATAATGGTGGTGCTCACCTTGCCGCTCCGGGCCACGTGGTGCTGAGGAACCTCAATACTACTTACGGTGCGAACTTCCTCATTCCTGGCCAGGACTATCCGATTGACATCTTCTTCTGTGACCGTCGTACTACGATGAGTAACGTGATTATCAAGACGAACATGTACATCAAGCAGTCTACGGGTGTCGACCTCCAGACCGAAAAGAATCCGGATGGCGGCCTCAAGCTTGATATCTGCGTGGAAACTTCTGGTGGTGGTGACTGTGCTGCTGTCGCTCTCGGTGGCGGTACCGGTCAGGAAAAGACCAGAAAGTGTGGTGACGAGATTGACCAGAATATCACCTATTCTATTACAACGCGTAAGGGTGAAACCCCGGCAGGCTGTGGTGACTGTGCTGCGCTTCCGTATGGCCCGACTGCCGGTATAAACGGTGTCGTGCACGGTGGTATCAACCTTGCTAACCCGCGTGTTCCTATCGTCAACCCCGACAAGATTACCGGTCTTGCTCCTGGTTCCTACCGTCTGTATGTCGAAGTCAACGGCAAGAAGAACTACTTCCAGTTCCGCGTGAAGGGTAACCTGGGCATTGTCACTAGGGATGTCGAATTCGTGAACGTCGACGAAGAAGCCGCTGCTTACAATTCTGGCACCAAGTGGAAGTTTGTGGGTGATGGCATGGCGGGGACGCGTGTTCCGGTCTACATCTCTGCACCCGATGATTATGGTGGAGTTGACCTTCTCTCTGCTCCGGGACAGTCCTATGTGCTTAATGTTTCTGCGGGTGTGACGCTCTATGCGTCTAACGATCCTGCCGATGTGACTCCGCTTCCGTCGCCTTATTCGGGCGTCGTGAATGCGACAGGTATCGATACTATCTGGCTTGAGGTCCCGCTGGCTGGCCTTACTGCCTCGGACTTCCCGGTAACGGCATCTGTGGGCAACACCACGGCTAACATCACGTTCCATTCTCCGACGGTCACCTTTGCTGAACCTGCCACGAAGGATTCTCTGGGCAATGTGCTCACCTGGAATCCGATCCTGCAGGATCCGGACTTCGAAGAAGATGGCGTCACGGAATACTTCCACTGGGTGGGTTCCGATGTGGACTTCTATGTTATCGTGATGAACCCGGTTACCGGCGCACTCTGCACGGAATGTAATTTCCCCATCGACATCATTGATGCCTCGAATGGTATCGTGGGTGACATTGCCCAGTTTGTCGATGGCGTGGGTATGGTACGTATCCGCAGTAACGTCGAGTACGAAGTCAATGCCGCCTCGATGGTTGTCGGTTCTATTGAAAACAATGCAATTGCGGCTCCTTACGGCAACATGCACTTCTTCAAGCCGCCTGCACCGATGCCGCTCATTGTCGACATGTTTGACGTGAAGGGCGAAGCGCTTGGCGAAATGAACGTCCCGGCTGAATTCCACAACGAGACGGCAAAGTACCTTGACGGTAAGGCTGACTCCATGGCGATTATCTATGACCGCCAGATTCATTCGGACTCTGTGCCGACGTTCATCTGCTTGAACTTCGACGATCGTAACCTCAAGAAGATCAACCCGTACGAGATGGGCATTTCCAATAACCAGAAGGACAAGGAAATGTACTGCTCTTCGCAGTTCGACTCCGCTACGGTTCGCCAGGCTTACAACAGGAGTCCGGACGGTGGCCGTACCCTCGTGTTCGCCGTGGATGAACCGTTCAGTAAGGAAGTGAAGACTGTCGTGAACCCGGACAACAAGATTGCCTCGTTCACGGAATACGAATGGAAGAGGAAAAAGGTGAAGACCTTCTTCGAGAAGGGCCTTACCGACCGCATTGCTCCGATTATTCTCTCGGCACGCGCCTCTACCGAAACGGATGGTGGTGTGTACGACCAGGTGAAGATCGTGATTTCCGAACCGGTGTCGATGCTTGATGCTTCTGTCGGTACGCAGGCGTTCAGCTACTACCTGAACTCCGCTATCGATATCGCGAGCGAATCTGCACGTTACATTCACGTGACGGCGCAGGGTGTGCCGCAGCCCAAGAAGGATACCCTGAGCATTCGTTACTACAACGCCGACCCGAACAATCCGACTCCGCACGTGGGTGACTACATCCGCTTCCGTGCCGACAAGGTGGTATGGGCGGATACCTCGAACGGAGTCGCTCCAGGTATGGATACGCTCCGTCAGGCGACTGACCCTGATTGGCACTGGAACTCTCCGACGAACTACAATGCTACGGACCGTCTGCCGTCTCCGTGGGTGCAGGTCGTGGGTGATGCTAAGATTGACGTGAACACGGTTGCCTACCAGATTGCCGACCCCTCCAAGGTGACGCCGGAAACCCCCATTGGCGAGGTGTTCCCCGTGAAGACGAACGACAACATGGAAAAGGTGAAGGCCGACCATCCGGGTACGCTTGGCCACTTCGTGCAGTCCGATATGGGTTCCATCATCGGGTCTAGCGATGAGTATGCGGCACTCGACAAGTCGACGGTGTACTTCTACTATGAAGTGGACTACTTCACCAACTTGGGTGCGTTCGTTGCCCGTCAGAGCGGCAAGCTTTACTGCAACGACAAGTTCTTCTCTGCCGACCCGAGCACCACTCCGGATGGCATGGGTGACTGCGTGAAGAATCCGCGCAACTTCTACATCGCCTGGAACATGCTTTCGGATAAGCACCGTCTGGTGGGTACTGGTGCCTACATCACCAAGTACACGTCTTACGTGAAGCTTGGCGAAAAGGGCAAGAAGGCGAAGAAGGAATTGACCGAGGTCTGGGGCGTGAAACGCGGCAAGGGCGTTATCAAGTAACCCTGAAATCTCACGAAAAACTTACATCGCTGAAATTGCGTGATAATACTTAAGCCCCTTGAAAAGGGGGCTTTTTTTGTGCCCTGAAAAAAAGTAAATTTGAACCAAATATACCATACCAACATGGATGAAGGATATGAAGCATAGAACCTATAACATAGGGCTTGTATTGGGTATTACGATGCTCCTTGCAGGGGTGCAGGGGGCTTTTGCCGGTTGCATGGGTACGGCGCTTTTTAGGGCTCCTAGCGACTGGACTCAGGCGATATTTACGGGGCAGAACAATGCCGCGGGTGCAAAGACGATTACCGAGAGGAATGCCGAGGGCTTTTTCGAGGTGGATCTGTCGACTATTGGCGCTCCGGACTATGCCTCCAAGTTTAGTATCACGAACAGCATGTCTTCGGGCATGACCAGCTTTATCGTGACCGACACGACGTGGATGGTCCAGAACCCCTACGATGCCAATGCACGTGCCAACCTGACGACTCTTCCGTGCCCGACTTCCGATGATGGCCTGGTCTATATAACGGAAGATGTCCTGAACCCTGGCAAGACTTATGTCGGCAGTACGGCTCCCGATGCGAAGTTCTTTTACGTGCTGCTCCCCGAAGAGAAGGAATGGCAGTCCGATGACCTGATGATTTCGTATACCAAGAACGGAGTCAGGAAGGATACGGCCATGATTCCCTCGCCGGACTACTGCGGCTGGCACTACATGGTGTTTGATACGGCTCCTTCCGATGTTGTCCTTTACCTGAAGAATGCACCGGATGTCCAGTTGGGCATGAACGGCATGTGGGATGACGATGCCGACGCGGACCCGATTGACCTTTCGATGCTGTACGATATCTATTCTACCACGACGGTTTTCTTTATCCCGGACGACGCCGTGTGGCCCGATGACGGTTCCGGCGGCTGGTACACCGAGTACCCCGATGTGGAGGGGACCTGCTCGTTTACGCTTGCGGCTATTATCTACGATACCGATGAATCCCTGAACAGCGCCTTTACCTCTGACGGAAACCCTGTGGGCCCGGGCCAGTGTGTGGGCGTATTCACGGGTTTGGTCAAGGAAGACCTGGGTGCCGACGGCAAGCCTGTCTATTCCGGTTCTGCCGATGCCCAGATGTGCTTTGGTAACACTGCTGCCGAGGCCGAGGCGAACTTCCATGCGATGTTCAACTATGTTGCCGGCAAGAACGAGATGCAGTGCTACGACATGCCTTTCCGTCATTACGGCAAGGATACCCGCTGGGGCTTCGATTCCGATTCTACGCACTACGACTTGGCCGGTAACCCGCTGTCGAAGAGCGGGTGCAATGCCGACTCCACGAGCTGTGCATTCTCCGGCGGTTTCTACCCGCTGGAATGGCCTGAAGACTATGCCTCGTACACGTATGGCACCGAGGCCGCTACGGTTACCAGTGGCGCCTTCGGTGATGCCGGCGTTGTCGTGATTGATGGTGTCAGGATGGGCCCGACTCCGGCAGCAAGAACGAAGAGAGAAGCTGCCGCTCCGGTGCCTCTCTACGATACGGTCAAGGCATTCGACCATTACTGCAATACTGCGGGCTGGTCCGGCGGCATCGATTGCGGTGCTACGCATGAATTCCATGAAGGTTCTGCACCTCCGGTTTGGAACTGGGGTGTCCGCGAAGACTGGCAGAAGATGAACGGCAACAAGAAGCTGCTGCGTAACCAGCAGTACTGCTTCCAGTCGCATGCGACCTTTACCTACAACGAGACGCAGGAATTCACCTTCCGCGGTGACGACGATATCTGGGTGTTCATCAATAAGAAGCTTGCTGTGGATAACGGCGGTGCCCACCTTGCCGCTCCGGGCCACGTGGTGCTCAAGAACCTAAATACCAAGTATGGCGCGAACTTCCTCATTCCTGGCCAGGATTACGATATCGACATCTTCTTCTGCGACCGCCGCAGGACCATGACGAACGTGATTATCAAGACGAACATGTACATCAAGCAGTCCACGGGTCTTGACTTCGATGCAACGAAGACGACTGATGGTGGCCTCAAGATGAACATCTGCTTCGAAAAGTCCGGCGGTGGCGACTGCGCCTCCGTTGCCTTGGGTACAGCTGGTAATTCGACCCAGGAAGTCACGCGCGAATGCGGCAACGATATTTCGACGCAGATAAGCTATTCTATCACAACCCGTAAGGGCGAGACTCCCGCGAATTGCGCCGATTGTGCCGCTCTTGGTTATGGCACTGTGGTTCATGGCGGCATTGACCTTACCAACCCGAAGGTCCCGGTCGTGTACCCCGACAAGATTACTGGCCTTGCTCCGGGTTCCTACCGCCTGATTATCGAGGTGGAAGGCAAGAAGACTTACTACAGCTTCCGCATCAAGGGTAACCTCGGTATTGTTTCGCGTGACGTGGTGTTCGATAACGTCGACAAGGAAGCCGCTGCATACAATACTGGAACCAAGTGGAAGTTTATCGACAAGGCCATGGCGGGCACCCGCATTCCGGTGTACGTTTCTGCACCCGATGACCAGGGCGGCGTAGACTTGATTTCGGCTCCGGGCCAGAACTACTCGCTCGCACTTACGGCAGGCGCAACACTTTATGCGTCGAATGACCCTGCCGATGTGACTCCGCTGGGTAATCCGTATCTGGGTACCGTGAATTCTACGGGTATCGACACCCTGTGGGTCGAGGTGCCGCTGGCTGGCCTTGCAAGCGGTACGCAGGAAGTGACCGCCTCTGTGGGCAATACCTCCGCAAAACTCACGTTCTATGCCCCGACGATCACGTTTGCTGAACCTGCCACGAAGGATTCTCTGGGCAATGTGCTTACTTGGAATCCGATTGTGCAGGATCCCGATGTGGACGAGGATGGCGACGAATACTTCCACTGGGTAAGTTCCGACGTGGACTTCTATGTTATCGCGATGAACCCGATAACCAACAGCCTCTGCACGGAATGCACGTTCCCTGTTGATGTCATTGATGCTTCCTCGGGTATTGCGGCGCAGGTGAGCCAGTTTATTGATGGCGTGGCGCTTATACGTATCCGTAGCAGTGTCGAGTACTCGACCACGGCAGCCTCCATGATTGTGGGCGCGATCGACAATAACGCAATTGCGGCCCCTTATGGCAACATGCACTTCTACAAGCCGCCTGCCCCGATGCCGCTTATCGTTGACATGTTCGACGTGAAGGGTGCTCCGATTGGCGAGATGAACATTCCGTCTGACTTCCATAACGCATCGACCGTTTACCTTGACGGTAAGGCCGATTCGATGGCGATTATCTATGACCGTGCAATCCACCCGGATTCTATTCCGAAGTACATCTGCTTGAACTTCGACGAGAACAATCTTGAAAAGATTAACCCGTACGAGATGGGTATTTCGAACAACTCGCGCGATACCGAGATGTTCTGCTCGTCGCAGTTTGATGCGGCTACAGTCAAGAACGCTTTTGACCGTAGCCCCGATGGTGGCCGTACGCTCGTGTTTGCCGTAGACGATGCGTTTACCAAGGACGTGAAGACGCTCGTGAATCCGGACAACAAGATTGCCTCGTTCACTGAATACGAATGGAAGGGTAGGCCGGTGAAGACCTTCTTCGAGAAGGGCCTTACCGACCGCATGGCTCCGGTTATTCTCTCGGCACGCGCTTCTACAGAAACGGACGGTGGCGTTTATGACCAGGTGAGGATTATTATTTCGGAACCGGTGTCTGTGCTGGATGCAACGAGCGCTTCGCAGGCGTTCAGTTACTACCTGAATTCCGCTATCGATATCGCGAGCGAATCTGCTCGTTACCTCCATGTGACGTCGCAGGGTATTCCGCAGAACAAGAAGGATACGCTCAATATCCGTTACTACAACGCTGATCCTGCCAACCCGACTCCGCACGTGGGCGACTACATCCGCTTCCGTGCCGACAAGCTGATTTGGGCCGATACCTCGAACGGCGCCGCTCCGGGTGCAGACACCCTCCGCTCTGCAGACGATGCTACCTGGGCTTGGAACTCTCCGACGAACTACAATGCGATAAACCGCCTGCCGTCGCCGTGGGTGCAGGTCGTGGGTGACGCAAAGATTGACGTGACCACGATTTCGTACAACATTGCAGACCCGTCTAGGGTAACGCCTGATATGCCGGTTGGCCAGGTGTTCCCGGTGAAGACGAGCGAGAACATGGATAAGGTAAAGGCGGACCATCCGGGTACGCTCGGTCACTTTGTGCAGTCCGATATGGGCTCCATTATCGGGTCTAGCGATGAGTATGCCGCTCTCGACAAGAGCGAGGTGTTCTTCAACTACGAAGTGGAGTACTTCACCAACCTGGGTAACTTTGTTGCTCGCCAGAGTGGCAGGATCAGCTGTAACGACAAGTTCTTCTCGCCGGACCCGAGTACCACTCCGGATGGCATGGGCGACTGCGTGAAGAACCCGCGTAACTTCTTCATTGCCTGGAACATGCTTTCGGAAAACCGCCGTCTGGTGGGTACCGGCGCCTACATCACCAAGTACTCGTCTTACGTGAAACTTGGCGACAAGGGCAAGAAGGCCAAGAAGGAACTGACCGAGGTCTGGGGTGTTAAACGCGGCAAGGGCGTGGTGAAATAGCCACGTCGCCACATCACTGCGACCCATTATGAATTCCCCGCCTTTGGGCGGGGCTCTTTTTTTTCTAAATTATGGGTATGCGAAAGATTGCAATTAGCCTGTTTGTGTGCGCTCTCTCGACCCTCGTGTGGGCGGGCGAACCTACCGATATCGATTCCCTCTTCCGTGGCAAGGAATACAAGCCCGAACTCAACGCATCGCTCCGCGATACGACTGACGTGAGCTCGGCGGTTCCTGGCAAGAAGGACTCAAAGGATTCGAAGGGCAACGGGCTCTATGTGCTCCAGTTCGAAGCCGTGGGTGACTTTGATGCCGCCCAGCGCCGCAGGGCGCAGATTTCCGCCGCGACCGGCTACAACATCAACGTGGTGTTCGATGCCCCGTTCTACAAGCTGCGTGGCGGTGGCTGGACCACGAAGAAGGCCGCCGACGACAAGGCCCGCGAATTGTCGGTTTATAACATCAATGCGCTCGTAGTTAAACTGCGTTAAAAAGCGGGCCTTGCCCGTGAACGAAAAAGGCTCGTGTTAAACGAGCCTTTGTAGTGACCTTTGACCACTTAGCGCTTCAGCGCTTATGTGGGCATGGCCACCTTTAGGTGGGAGCACGTGAGGAACCGGAGGTTCTGCTCCTGAAACGACGAGCGTGCGGTCTCTACAGCAATCCAAGTAACTGCTTGACGGCGAAGTCGTCAAGGTTCGTCGGTATGAGTGCGCGTTCTTCGGGCGAGACGTAGGTGAACCTGCGCTCGCTATCGGGGCGCATGCTCCTGTCGCGCAGTACGATAGGCGGGTTCTTCGTAGAGTAGAAGAACTTGCCCGTCTTGATGAACTTGTGCCTCTGGCAGCCCTGCTTGATGGCGTCGTTTAGCGCCTGCAGAATTTTCGGCCCGGCACGGTCCACGTGGTGGAGCTCTAGCAACCTGGAAAGCAGCATGTCTTCGTGAATCGGGGCCTCGTGGTCCACGTAGAACTTCATCTGCACAATGAGCGCGATGCAGTCAAGTTCGGCAATCGGCTTGTCATGTGCCGTCCCTTCGATTTTTGGGTGTACGGCCTGGTACGGGACCGTCGTTACTTCGGGTGCGCTTGCCTCGCCGGTCGCATCATTCGATTCGGATTCGTCGGGTGGCGGCGGGGCCACGCTCTGCTCGATGGCGATGGTCGTAACGATGTGGCTAGTCTCGTCGTTGTACGAGAGGTACCAGAACGGTGTCCATACGGAGATAACCTTCCAACCTAGCTGGCGCAGGATTATCGGGCGTACGTATTCGCGGTCTTCTACGGATTCGCGGAAGCGTTCGCTGGTGCAGTCGTCCTCGATGACGGCGAGGAACCTGTTCGCATTGTTTGCGTCGACCACCACGGGCCCGACAGGGATGCCGCCTTCGGCGAAACTTTCCTCTACGCTGATGTTTTCGCGTTTCAGCAGGTCTATAATCTGGTCGCGAAGTTCGGAATCTGCAATGTGCGCTTCGGATGTAGCCTCGCCAGGTTTGCCCTGCAGGTAATTGATCCAGTCCCAGAATATCGAGGGCTTCGCCGTCTTCTGCATGGCGAGGTCCTGCTTCGTGATAAACGTGACGGTCTCGTTACGGGCGAGCGTCGTGCATACTGCGAACTTGCGGTCTGCCGTAATCTTGTCGATGCCTTCGCTTTCGGCGCAAATGAATATCACATCGCGGTAGCGGTCTACAGCGCGGTCGGGTGTCTTCACGTAGAAACTGATGGGCAGTTCCGACTGCACAAAGAAGGACTTCTTCGCTGACTTTTCGGCGAGCGCGTTGATGGCGGTCTCGATCTCGTGGCAGCGTTCCTCGCTGAAGGCGATAATGCCGAGGGTCTGGCCGGAATGCTTTTCGGCGTGCTGTATGGCCGCCTTCGCAATGTCGAGAACCTTGTCTGCGGTAACCTTCAGCTGGCAGTTCTTGGCCTTGCCCTTGAACGGGAGCGGGAACTGCTTGATGCCACCATTATAGATGTGCGAGTTCGCGAACTGGAACAGCGAGGGGTTCGTGTAGAATTCGGTGTACCAGAGTTCGCGCGTGGGAATACCGCGACGGAGCGTTGCCGTCATGATATTCTCCATGAAGAATGTCGTATGCGGGGGCGCGATGTCGAGGAACGCGTCGTAGGCGTGCTGCTCGGTGGTCGGCACATGCGGGTTACCGACCAGGATAGTCTTCTTCGCGAGGAGTACGAGCGGGATTGCCTCTGCGACCGAGATGCAGTCCGCATCGAGCAGTATCACGGTATCAAACTGTCTGTCCTTGCTGAGCGAGAAGGCCTCGTCTATGGTAAGGAGCGTGAGCTTGCCCGTATTCGCGATGGCGTGAACCTCACGGAAGTTCGCGTTGCAGAGCTGGTCGAGTAACGTGCGGTACTGCTTGCTCAGCTGGGCGTGTGCCTTGGGCGACTTCGCGAACAGTTCGGGGTTCGCCTTGCCAATCTTCTGTATCTGCGTGCCTGCCCAGTTGTAGGTGCAGGCCTTAACAATCTCTTCGTTGATGGCACCCGGGTTCTGCAGGTAGCGTACGAGGCTCGTGCACCCGAGGGATTCGACCTTCTGGAACAGTGCAGAAAGCCCCATGTGCGAATCGATGTTGCTCCAGTTGTCGCGCCAGGAGGTAATTTGCGCAAGCCACTTTTCGAAGGTGAGGCTTTCGAGCGGGGTCGTGAGCTTCAGACTCTGCGAGAGCGTGCGCGTTGTTGCAAGCAATTCCTGGATGGTGTTCCCGAAATCGTTAAACTGCGGGAGGAGCGCCTTGATCTTGTGCCAGCACCCAAGTATTGTGAGCATCAGGTCGAACTGCGGTTCGTCCTGGAATTTTTCCCTGAACTCGTAGAAGTAGGTAATCTTCTTGTTCAGGTTCACCCAGTTGGATTTCTCGTAGAGCCAGTCCTTGCCGAGCAGGTGGTTCCCGAGGACCGCTGTATCCTTGTAGGCGCGCTTGTTGTCCTGCAGTTCCAGCAGGGTGTCGATAAGGTCGAGCAGGTGCGCGTCGGAGGTGACGTCCTTCGGGTTACGGAGCACCTTCATCAGGCGCCTTCTGGAACTGCGGTAGCGGTCCGAAAGCCCCTTGAGGGTTGTCTTCAGGCTTTCCGCAAACTCGTCACGGACCGAGAGGATGTTCTCGTCAATCGCATCCTCGGTATAGATGTCAGAGGTCTGCCTGTGGTAGCGGACCCAGCTGTCGCCTGCTTCGGGGAGCGCGCGAAGCGTATCCTGGTAGGCGTTCCAGCTGCTGGACTTGAGGTCCCAGTCTTCAAATTCGGGTGTCTGCGCGTCGAAATTCTTGCGGATGAGTTCGATGACATCGGCAAGAACGGTGAGGTACACTCCCGTGGGGAAGAACTTCTCCTTCTCGAATAGTTCGAGAAGCGGGTCGAGTGCGTGTGCCTTCTCTTCGGCTGTCTTCAATATGCCTTCGATCTCGGCCTTCTTTTCGGGAGTGAGGTCAGCGACCTTCACGTCTTCGAATGCCTTGCGCGCGGTAATGCCGTTCTGGCTAAAGTACAGGGCCACAATCTGCTCGAGTGTGGCACGCAGTTCGTTAAAGTGTTCGTAGTCGAGAGCGCTCGATTCCTGGAATATGGAATCCACGAACTTGGCCCGCGCCTTCGGCGTGAAGGCAAATTCCTTAAGCACGTTCGTGAGCGTTGTATTCGAGGGATCGACGACCTGGTTGATAGACTTGTAGTAAGAGCGGAAGTAGTTCCTGGCCGCATTCACCTGTTCGACCAGCGTGTCGCGTTCGGGCCCGCTGAACTGGCGGAACTGCGGGTCCCATTCCTGTAGGAATGCCTGACGGCTCAGGTTGCGGCGTGCAACGACCAGAGTGCTCTTGCCATTCGCGAGGGATTCTGCGACAATGTTCGCGGCAACACGCATCTTCTGCGTTCCGGGGAGCGTCTGGATGGCGTACGCGAGCGTGCCCTCTTGCAAAGCATCGATGGTAACCTTCGTGGTGTGCGAGTCCGTCGTGTAGAGGAAGTGGTGCTCGGTCGGGTTGAATAGCTGGTCGAAGTCCGCGTCGTCGAAAACGGATTCCTTGATCTGGAAGCCTTCGTCGTCGAGGAGCGATGTCAGGAAGGAGTTTGCCGCGATGCGCTTTTCGCTATGGAACTCCTCCATGCATTTTTTGAGCCTGAGCCTGCTCGAGTTGAGGAAGGCGAGGCAGATGCCGTGGCGGGTAAATTTCCACTTGCGCTCGGCGGAGACAGCCTTTTCAAAGAGCGAAAAGTAGAGCGAGATGCTGAACTGCCCGTTGACTACCGCGTCTTCGGCGCTGGGGAGGCCCATGTCGGACAGGCGTTCGCGCAGCACGATGTTTTCCATCGGGAGCATCTTCGAAAGCGTGAGTGACTTGCCCTTGGCATCCACGTCTACAGGCACGAGCAAAGTCGGAGCGAGCGCGTTGCCGTCCCATTTCAAGAACCCGAGGAGCAGGTAGAGGTCGGACTTCCCGAAATCCTGCCGCTTCTCGCGGAACACGGTAGAAAGGATTTCCTCGCGTTCCTGCTTCTGCTTTGCAGTGAACGTCTGCGATTCGGGGAGGAACGTCTCTAGCGGAATGGCTGTGCCGGACTGGAGCCATTTGTCGTAGAAAGCATCTCCGGCTTCAAGCAGCAGGGGTGTCTGAAACTCGTTCTTGATAGAAAAATGGAGGAGCCTGTCCTTGCTTTCGTACAGGGCGGCTTCTGCGCAAATCTTCTTTACGGTTGACACTTGTGTTGCTTGTGGCATGTTAAGAATATAAGATTTTTTGCTGTTTAGGCAAGTTTACAGGGTATGTACAACGATAGAAATGGCTTTTTCCAGGCTCAGGGGGGTATCTGTGCCCTGGAGCCCCGCCTTGTGGCATACCCGCCCCAGTAGAATTTCCGGAGAAATCCCTGCGTCACGGTCCTGCCGTATGCTGTGGGCTCGTTCCCGCTTGGAAAGTTTTTTGCCCGCGGGGTCCACGATAAGCGGGTGGTGCAGGTACAGCGGGGGAGTCTCGCGCCCGAGCAGGCGCATGAGGGCAATCTGCCTTGCGGTGGAACTCCGGATATCCTCGCCGCGCACGATGTGGGTGATTCCTTCCTCAATGTCGTCGACGCATACGGCGAACTGGTAGGTCCATTGCCCCTCGCGGTCGCGGATAGGGAAGTCGCCGCATTGCAGTTTCGGATTCTCGCTGAAATCGCCTAGGCGCATGTCGTGCCAGGCTATTACTTTGTCTGGAATAATAACGCGCAGGTTGTGCGGTGTGCCTGCGGGCGCGGTACTAGTGCGACACTTCCCCTGGTAAACAATCTCGCCGGTCTCGCTCTTGGGGTTTTCTTCTTCCAGTTGCTTGCGGCTGCAGTAGCAGGGGTAGACGAATCCCTGCTTTTCGAGTGTCGCAAGTGCAGCCTCGTAAAGGGAGATTCGTTCGCTCTGGATGCTCTGGGAGTCCCACCGGAAGCCGAACCATTCGAGGTCGTCGTAGATGCTCTCGATGTATTCCGGGCGTGCGCGGCCCCGGTCGTGGTCCTCGATGCGCAGGTGTATGGAAAGGTCCCACTTTCTTGCGGCGGCCCACACGTAGAGAGCCGAAAGCAGGTGGCCTTCGTGCAGGTAGCCCGTGGGGCTCGGGGCGAATCTGATTTTCCTTTCCATGCGTGAAATAGTAGAATTTTTGGCCTGTGCGGAACTACGGACAAATTTTTATATATATTCAAATGTAAAGGGCAGGTTCTGCCTGTAAACAGGATTTTGGGTTATGCAACTGAATTTTATGCGCTTGATTAAGGTGGCCGCATTTGCCGTGGCGGCCTGTGAGGCATTCTCCTTTGCAGAAGACATTGTCGCGACTACCTCTAACGGGTCTACCGTGATACTGCACGATAACGGCCGCTGGGAATACTACCAGAACAATGCGAATATTAGGGACGTGCGCGAGTCCGCCGTGCCGAAGGATGCGCGTTTCGAGGTGTCCGTATTGTACGAGAGCCCGGATAAGGTGAAGAAGAACGTGCGCATGGCGCTCGAGGCGGA
Organism: Fibrobacter succinogenes; assembly: GCA_902800815.1. GTDB lineage: Bacteria > Fibrobacterota > Fibrobacteria > Fibrobacterales > Fibrobacteraceae > Fibrobacter > Fibrobacter succinogenes_B. The sequence continues at coordinate 32,930 of CADCGB010000008.1, read as the reverse complement.
CTTCGCTACCGAAGAAGAAATCAAGGATAGCCTGCGCAAGGTCCCGAAGGGCGGGTACGTATACTTCCAGGTACCCACGAAGCAGATCAAGCCCGGGCTTACGCGTGAACTTACCTACTCGCTGTACGATGGCGGCAAGAAGCCGATATTCACGAAGACGGTCCGCGATTCCGAGGCTACCCCGAGCGAGGATGCCGGTATATCGAACCTGCTGATAGTGCCCGTCTATGGCCGCCCGAAGGCGAAGGTCATGCAGGCGAAGGTTGAAGACCGCAGGAACCACGCTACGCTCGATATCGATATCCCGATACACTGATGGCCGACCCGCAAAACGAAATGCTGAAGTTCGCCGTCGTTGATGTGGAAACGACCGGCGGTGCGGGAGACATGAACCGCATTACCGAAATAGGGATTGCCCTGCTGGATGGCACCAAGCAGGTAGGGGATTTCCATAGCCTTGTTGACCCGGGGGTGCCCATCACGCCCTTTGTGCAGGGGCTCACGGGCATTACCGACGAGATGGTGAGCGGCGCCCCGCAGTTCCAAACGCTGGCAGAAAAGGTCGCCGAAATGCTGGACGGGAGAATCTTCGTGGCACACAATGTGCAGTTCGATTGCCGAATGGTGCGCACGGAACTCAAGCGCTGCTGCGTAAAGTTCGACCCGCCGAGGCTATGCACCGTAAAGCTTTCCCGCAAGGTTTTCCCGGGGTTCACGAGTTACAGCCTGCACAACCTCACGGAATCTCTCGGACTGAACGACTTTAGGCATCACCGCGCGATGGATGATACGCTTGCCTGCGCGGAAATCCTGAAACTTGCCTACAACAAGGTGGGGCCGGAAAAGATCCTGAAGGAGGTGAAGAACCTCTCCACCCCGAAGAAGGCTCGCGTCTTGACTCAAAAAGTTTAATGACGAGTCAAAAGTCCTGCCCGGAACTTCATCTTCAATATGCGGGCGACAGACTTCTCGATACGTACAAGGTAATCGTCGCTTTGCCGGGCGAGTTCAAGCAGGGTGTTCTTCATGTCTACCGCTTTTGTGGGGTAAGTCGTCATGAACATATCGTTGCCGGCATCGAGTGCCGCCTTCACCACCTTCTTGAATTCCGATGCGGGGTAGGGGTTCGGGAGCGGAGCTTCGGGACCGCTTATCCATGCGCGCAGATTCGTTCCCCAGAGGTCGTCGGTAAGCACCACGATATCGTCGTCGATGTCGTGGGCCATCTTCACGATTTTCGGTTCAAAGACCGCGGGTGCATCAGAAATTTTCGTGTACCGCACGCTGCTCATCATGATGACGGGGGCATCCGGGGCGAGCGCCTTGAATGGCGCCACGTTCTCGCGGATTTTATCTTCGGTCGCATCGCTTTCCGCCATCTGCAGGTCGCTATTGGTTTCGCTGTCATAGCCCGGGAAATGCTTTGCGGCGCTGATGATTCCGCTAGCCTTCATTCCCTTCACGAACGCGCGGGCCTTCTCGATATTCTCGATGCCACCCCAGGAACGTCCATGGAGTTCCATGAAGGTTTCCCTGCCGTTTATATCGGAGGGCGGGTCGATAGCCGGGGCGAGGTTCAGGTTGATTCCCGTCTTCTTGAGGGTGGCGCCGATTTCACGTGCGGTTCGCTCGATTTTTTCGGGCGCCATCTCGCGCATTTCCTTCGCGCCCGGGGCCTTTTCCCACTTGCGGTCGAGACTTCGTATGCGGTTCACGTGGCCACCTTCTTGGTCGATGGTCACAAGAAGCGGAATTTTTGCCCTCGAGGCGATGTTCTTGAGGTTCTTCTGGAGCTGGTTCCTGGTCGAGAGATGCGCGCCCATCACGAGTACGCCGCCAAGGTTATTCTCGATGACAAAATCCGGGGGCGACATGTACACCATAATCATCTGCCCGACCTTTTCTTCGAGAGTCATTGAATCCCACAGCGGCTGGAGCTCTTGGGGGAGTCCTTGTGGTGTTGCTGTCGCAAGCCCGCAGAGCATCAATGCCATTGCAACGATAAAGAGGATTCTTTTTCTCGCAATAAACATCTCGCGACCCGAGTCAACTAATGACTAATTAGCTTTCGCTCTTCGCGGTGCTCTTCTTGAAGAACCTGCGCGGTTTGAATTCGCGTGGCGGGAAGTCGAACTTGAGCTTGCCTTTCTCGAGCATGAGGTAGGCGTCGAAAAGCTTGCGCGTCTTGTTGCTGCGGAAACCCTTGATGAGGTCTGTCTTTTCGCCCGCGAGGAGCTTCTGGATGGCCTCCATCGGGATTTCCTTGCCAAGCAGTACCTTCGGGAGGTTCAGACCCGAGGGTTTCTTGTCGATGTAGCTCTGGCTCACGTAGCCGGTGAGCGTCTCGAACATGTCGGTGTTGTCGACAGGCGACTTTCCGACCTTCGCGCCAATCTCGATTTCTTCGGGCTTTTCCTCGAATACGAACTCGATCTTGTTCTGGTCGTTGATGATAAGCACTGCGGTAAATTCCGCACCGCGCTTGCTGCGGAATCCGGTCAGCGGGCCAATCTTCCTCTTGGTGAGGAGTTCCACGATTTCTTCGTCACTCAGGTGCTTGCCGCCGATTATCTTGCGGATGACAATGCCATCTTCGGTAGTATAGCGGCTTACGGTCTCGAACACCTTCTTGCCGTTCACGGGGCTGAACTTTGCCTCGCCGGTGGTGTTCTCTTCCTTGAAGCCCTTGATGTTTTTGACCATGGCCTTCGTCATGTCGACGATGCCCTTCATGAAGTTCTCGCGGGATTCCTTGCCCTTGCTGATGAGGTCCATCTTGTATTCCCACTCGCCGGTAAGTTCCGGACTCGTGAGCGCCTCGCAATTCATGGCCGAGAGGACCTTGATAAGGTCGAATGCCTTCGCCGTCGGGATCATTTCCTTCCCGTCACGCACAACATACTTGTCGCTCACCAGTTTCTCGATAATGGCGGCGCGTGTCGCAGGAGTACCAAGCCCGCGCTCCTTCATGGCGTCGCGCAGCTCGTCGTCCTCGACGAGCTTGCCTGCGCTTTCCATCATGGAAAGGAGCGTGCTTTCGGTGTAGTGCGCAGGCGGCTTGGTAAAGTCTTCCTCGGCGCGTATGTCGAGCGTCTTGGCAGAATCGCCCTTGAGTTTCGGGATGTTCGATTCCTCGTCACTATCCTTGCCGTAGACTGCCTTGAAGCCCGGGTCCACGAGGATCTTGCCTTCAGTAATGAAGGTCTCGCCCTCGACGGTCGTGATGCGGGTGGTATTGAGGTATTGTGCCGGCGGGAAGAATACCGCGATAAACCTCTGGCATACCATCGTGTAGATTTTTTCTTCGGCTTCGGAGAGCCCCTTCGGGGCAACACCCGTGGGGATAATGGCGAAGTGGTCCGAAATCTTCGAGTTGTCGAATACCTTCGGGGTGCGCTTCACGTAGTTCTTGTCGAGCGCCTCCTGTGCGAACTTGGCGAGCGGGCCCGTAATCTTGCCGAGGGTCGCCTTCACGGGGGCCACGTAGTCTTCGGGCAGGCAGCGGCTGTCGGTACGCGGGTAGGTTGTGGCCTTGTGGCGTTCGTACAGGGCCTGCGCAATGGAGAGCGTTGTCTTCGCGCTGAATCCGAAGCGGTTGTTTGCCTCGCGCTGGAGCGTGGTGAGGTCGTAGAGCTGCCCGCATTTCTGCTGGGAGGGCGCGGTCGTCTCCTCGATCTTGCCGGGCTTGCCTTTGCACTTCTTGAGAATCTCGTTCGCCTTCTTCTCGTCAAAAATCTGCTTGACGCGGTCCTTGCCTTCTTCCTTCGAGGCGGTAAACCACTTGCCCAGGTAGGCGTTTCCGCCGTTGTCAAAATCGGCTTCGACGGTCCAGAATTTTTCGGGCTTGAACTGCTGGCGTTCTTCTTCGCGCTTCACGATGATGGCGAGTGTCGGGGTCTGCACGCGACCGCACGGCGTAATCTGGAACCCGCCCATGCTGCTGTTGTAGGCGGTGAGCCCGCGGCTCCCGTTCATGCCCACGAGCCAGTCGGCCTCGCTGCGGCAGAGGGCTGCATTTTTCAGGTTTTCCATCTCTTCGGCGGTGCGCAGGTGCTCGAACGCATCCTTGATGGCGGCAGGGGTCATGCTCTGCATCCACAGGCGCTTGATGGTCTTGCCCGCGAACTTGCCCTTGAGCACGTAGTCGAGAATGTAGAAGAAAATCAGTTCACCTTCGCGGCCCGCATCGCATGCGTTCACGATGGTCGTCACGTCCTTGCGCTTGATGAGCTTGCCTACGATGGAAAGCTGCGACTTGGTGGCGGGGGTGGCGACGAGCGGGAATTTTTCAGGGAGCATCGGGAGCGTTTTCATGTCCCATGCCTTGTAGCGCTCGTCGATATCCTTCGGGTCGGCGATGGTTACCAGGTGGCCGATGGCGTGGCTCACGATGGTCGTGTCGCTTTCGTAGTATCCGTTGTTCTTCTTGAACGACTTTGCACCGAGTACCTTCACGAGGTCGGCTGCGACGCTCGGTTTTTCCGCGATGATGAGGGTTATGCCCTCGCTGGCGGGTTTTGTCGCCTTCTTTGCCGTAGTCTTTGCTGTAGATTCTGTCTTTGTCGTTTTCTTTGCTGTAGTTGCCATCGTTATTTCCACTTAAAGCGTCCGAACAGGCCGAAGAGTACGGCCAGCACGGTGAAGGGGGCGTGGATGAATTCCACAGGGATGCACCACTTTAGCAGGTGCTCCTGCCGGAATACCCTAAGCCCGCGGAGTATTAAAACCAGGTCGCCGATGCACTTGGCCACGAAGGCGACAAGTGCCGCGATTAGAATCTCGAAACTGAACGGTGCGAGTACCGCCGTTACGCACTGCATTACGAGGAACAGGAACACCATGCTGAGCACGAACACGATTTTCGGCGTGTAGTAGATGGTCTTCGATGCCCAGCGCTTGCGCTGTTCCCAAAGTTCGTGGAGCGTTTCCTTGCCGCTTGTGGTCACGAATGTCGATTCGGCGATGCAGTAGCGCATGGCCCAGGGGCGGTCCGCGGCGAGTTTCTGCATCAAAAGGTCGTCGTCGCCGCTCTGGATCTTGAGCACGTTATCGAACCCGTGAACGCTCTTGAAAAAGCTCTTGCGGTAGGCGAGGTTGTTGCCGGTGCTGGTAAGCGGCAGGTGCATGGCGAGGCCTGCGGTACCCGCCACGCGGTAAATGAGCGTCTCAACCGCTTGCATGCACACGATGACCTTCGACTTGCCGGGTTCGGTCGGGATGTACGAATGTCCGGCCACGAGTTCTATTCCCGGTTCGAACTCGCGCACAATTCCCGAGACCCAGGTGGGCTTAACGATGCAGTCGGCGTCGGTAAGGCAGAGAATCTCGCCCTCGCAGGCGTCGATGAGCTTGCTTAAGGCGTGCTTCTTGGGGCTGACTCCCTCGGGAATCTCCCGGATGGTGAGCACGTGCAGGCGCGGGTCGCGTTTCGCGTATTCCGCGAGGATTTTCGGGGTGTCGTCGTCGCTCCGGTCGTCGGCGACCCAGACTTCCCACTTGCCGGCGTAGTCCTGGGTGAGTACCGAATCGAGGGTGGCCCGGATGCCTGCCGACTCGTTGCGGGCGGCTATCAGGATGCTCACGTCCGGCTTGGGCTCCACGTCGGACTGCCCTTCGCGCACAATCCCTAGGGCGCGGAAGAACCGCACCTCGAGGCCCAAATAGAATAGCCCGAAGATGGCTAGAAGGCCGATTACCAGGTATGTGAGCACTGTAAAGATCATTTTTCGGGCAAAATTTAGTTCATCGAATCGGAATTTTGGACTGCGGGTGCCGGAACGGGGCGTTGATTTCTCGATACATATATATATGTTATTGTATCCGCGCCGATTTTCTATTCCAACTTGGAATACGCGCCTGAAAGTCTACATTTGAGTACATCTTTCCTTTATCTTATATTTATGTTACACAAAAAGAGGCCCCCGTAGGGGGTAAGGAGTCCCAATGCGTAGCAAATTCATTTGTGTCACGAAGGTCCTGGCGGTCTGCCTGCCTTTAGCTCTCACTTTCAGCCTGTCCGCTTGTGGCGACGATAGCAGTTCTGGCGCCAATGGCGACGATGTCTCTGGCGACGACCCTGGAGATGGCGGCGAGGATAATGACAGGACAAAGGCATATTGCTCCTTCGAAGGTGATGATTGGGTAATTGATGTCATCGAGGGTTCCGATGAGTACATCCAGTGGCGTGAAGGCAAGGCTGTCGTGGTTTCCAAGAAAAAGATGGGGAGTGCTTCTACCTGCAAGTCGATGCTCGAGCAGGGAGGCCTGAGCGGTACCTGTGACGATGAGGGCTACCTGACGACAACGCTTAATGTCGAGAAGTATGCGAGCTACTCCAGGGACGAACTGCGCAAGATGATAAAGGAAGAATGGTACAACTGCGTGTCCGCTTCCGGCTCCAAGTCAAGTTCCTCGGGCAAGAGTGACGGCAAGTCCAGTTCAAGTAGCAATAGCGGGCCGCAGTACGAGAATCCGTTCAAGGACCTGAAGGTCGGCGAGTGCAATTTCAAGATGGAAGACAAGGTCTGGGAATATGTCTCGTATTCTGACAATTTCGGGCTTGGCGATGAATACAAACTGCACTACTATCAGTACAAGGATGGTGGCTCTATCGACTCGACCTACACCTATACCTTCGGCAGCAATGCGAGAACCCTGTGCCGTCTGGACGGGGATAAAGACACTTCCTATACCAACAATTATGGAGCGAAGGTCCATTTCAAGAGCTGGTGTACGAGTGACGGCATGGAAGAATTTGAAATTCAGCGAAACACCGAACAGGATAAAAGCCGGGAAGCCGCTTTTAGGGAATTTATGACCTGGTGTAAAGAACTTAACGACGTTAGCGACGAATCTTCGAGCAGCACTGAGGGCGATGACGATTCCTCTAGCAGTGAAAAGCCTGGGGAGAGCTGCAAGGCCAAGGTGGACGACGAAGTATGGTACTTCGAGAGGGATTATTCTGACCAGGGCATTCCTGAATACTATTCCATCGTTACCTGGGATGGAAACAAGGCAACTTCAAAAACGGTCATGGCTCAGAAGAGCCAGAGCGAGAGTATCTGCAAATCGACTCTTTCGGGGCTGCAGGCGATGAAGGATAATCCGGGAGAAAAGAATGAATACGTCTGTGATGGCGCAACGCTCATCAAGACAACAACTACTGATCCGTTCCAGTATTCGAATTCTGAAAAGAAGCAATACTATGAAAGCATGATGCTCTCTTGGTGCGGCATAAAGGTCGATGCTTCTTCCAGCAGCACAAATTCCTCTTCTAGTGGCAAGGCGGAATCCTCGAGCAGCGAGAAGCCCAGTTCGTCGAGTGTAGCAAGTTCCAGTTCCGAAGCGCCTAAGTCCTCGAGCAGTAGCAAGAAGACCGAGATTACTTACCCCACTAAGTACGGCAAGAGCTGCGAGTTCAAGCCGGAAGACGATGCATGGTATGTTGAAAACAAAGAAGTCAAATACTACGCGGTTTACGAGTGGACCGGAAATACGGTGAAAAAGACGGCCGTCGTGTTCAATGTTACGGACGATGCCGAAAGCTGCTCGACTTTGAAGGGCATGTGGCCCGAATGCAGCGCCGAGGGCAGTAGCTGCGCCTGCGATAACGAGATTCTTGTCGTAACAACGACTGTCCAGGAAGAGGTCGAAAGCAAGACGGATGCGTATGTAGCGGCTATGCACGATCAGTGCGGAATATTGGTGGAAATCGAATCCAGCAGCAGCGAAGCCGAAGAGGAATCCTCCAGCAGTGCCGCCGTGAACCACTGCAGTTTCGAAAAGACCGCTTCCGAATGGACGTTTATTACGGATGAGGTGACCGAAATATTCACCTGGGATAGCAATGACCAATATATTTTCACGCATATTGCCAGGGAGACCTACGAAGACGATGAAATCTACGAAGGTTGTGAAGATTGCAAAACAGGAGCGGTGAAGTGTGTGGAAGATGCTGCCATTGCTACAGAGGAAATGCCTGAAGACGATGACTACACGTATACATACACTTGCAAAGGCGCGGAGATGTCGACAACATCAGTAAGCAAGAATAAGTTCGGCGATAGTGACGAACGCGATAGAATTTTCGCCGAAAGGTGCCTGGAAGAATAATTCGCGGCAATCGCAAAAAATTAAAAACGGACGCCTTGGCGCCCGTTTTTTTAGTTTGCTTTGAAAAAAGTCAGGAAAGAGCCGCTATCCCGTTCTTCCAGGCATCCACTGCCGCACTCGACGTATCGAGCGCCCAGTCCGCCTCGAAGCTCTTGCTCTGGTTGAACCACATGACGGCGGAAATCCTCGGGAATTCCACGGGCAGCACCCTGAACATGTCGGTTATCCATTCTGCCTTGTTCCCGCCCGATTCCGTGCACGACGTCTCGGCGATAAACATCGGCTTGTCGATGCCCGCGAGCGCGTTGTACGACTTCCGGAAGACTTCCGAGAAGCTCTTCCAGCGGGACCAGCATTTCTTGTCGCCCCAGTTGTAGCCGTCGATGGAGATGTAGTCCACGAAGTCGTCGCCGGGGTAGGTTCCCGTGAAGGTCGTGTTTTCACCCACGTTCGAAGAATTAGTCGTCCACACCCACTTGACGTTCTTGACGGATTCCTCGCGGAAAATCCCTACGATGTGCCGGAAGGCTTCGGCGACGTCCGCGTCGGTGTTGCCTGCGCCGAGCTTGCCCACGCCCCAGTCGTACCAGTCCCCGTTCGCCTCGTGTAGCGGGCGGAGCCAGATTTCGTAGCCGTACTTCTTGACGCCCTTTGCGAAATGGCGTATGTAGGGGTCGGCCTCCCCGTCATTGATTTTGCGTGCACTGTAGCCGATTGGCATCCACGTGATAACGAGCGTTGACCCGTTCTCGCGTGCCGTTTCGGCGAATGGCTCTACCCAGTCCCATGTGTTTATATCGAACAGTGCGAACAGGCTCACGAGTTCTGCACGACCTCCCTGGAGAGCCTGGAATGCCTGGATGTTGCCTGCCGTGGGTTGCGGATACTGTCCGTTACCGCCAACCCATGCCCCTATCTGGATTGTTTTTTGCATGTAACCTCCGGTGTTAGGGTAAAGATATTTTTTCGTTTGCTGTTGGCGAAGGGCGCGTTTTTTTATTATTTTCCAAAGTGTATCTAGTGTTGCACGTCTGTGTGATGTGTCGCACTTTTGTCATTCTCGCGGGCGCGAAAAAAGGAGGCGCAATGACGGTAAATGAAATCTGCAAGTGGCTGGAGTCCTCGAACTTCAGGGAAGGTGATCGCCTGCCATCGGTGCGCAGCGTGTCGGAGCAGCTCTCTGCGTCGACGTGTACCGTGTTTCGCGCCTACCGCAAACTCATTGACAAGAAGAAGATTCATGGCGAGCAGGGCAACGGGTATTTCTGGGGCGCCGTCAAGGTCGCCTTGCCGGAGCCGCCCGTGCGCGAGCAGGTGGTGGAACGGCTGGAACGCCTGCTGCAGGAGGACTGGAAATCCGGGCGCTTTGCGACCGATGCCCCTCTCCCGACCATCAAGGAACTTTGTTCGCAGTACGAAACCTCGGTCGGCTCCATGCGGCGTACCCTCGAGAAGTTGCAGGCGGTTGGAATTCTTTCGCGCCGCGGCCGCGGGCGGTTCTTTTTCCGCACGGCGCATGCCCCGAAGGCGAAGGAGATATTGCTGGTAATGCGCGCTAACCCAACGGGGGATTTCTACTGCCTGGGGGAGCGTGAACTGGAATTTATGCAGAAGGTGTACGCCGAGGCCGAGAAGCGAAAGTTGCGTGTGCACGTTCTTGGGTACCATGAGGATTCGGGCCGGTTCCTCGACAGTGCGGGCAAGGCCGTTGCGCCGGAAACGTTCCGCGATGCCTTCGGGGCGATACTTTCTACGATGCTCGTCTTTAAACCGGGCCGCCTCTTTATGCATTTTGCAAGGACTCGGTTCCCCATATCGGTCTGGTGGGAACACCCGCTTTCTGAAATCCCGCGCGCCCTCAAGAAAGAACCGCGGTACGCCTTCTTCAACCTTGCCTTCGGTGAGTTCCCGGGAAGGGCGGTGGGGCGTTTCTTGCGTGAACGCGGCTGTACGAATGTTGCCTACATATCGCCGTACCATTTGAGTTCCTGGTCCATCGACCGCCTGAACGGGCTCAAGAAATCGGGCCTGAATGTTTTTGAGGCGGTGGATGCCGAACGCGCGAGTCCGTTCGAGTTTAGCAAGGAACCTCCGGCATTTTTCGAAGAGGTTGTTGCGCGTCTTGCGGGTAGCGCCCCGCACGATGTCGATGCCTGGGTCGTGGTAAACGACGAGGTAGGCTGCGCGCTCCACCGTATGTTCATGCGCGGGGAACTTGCGCGTCCACCCTATGTGGTCTCGTTCGACAATACGGTGGACAGCTACCGCATCCGTCTGGATTCCTTCAGGTTCAACCTCGATACTCTTGCCGAACAGTCGGTATTCCACATCGTGTCGCCCGGAGTGACGCTCTACAAGAAGGACGACTTCCGCGAACTCTCCGGCTCCGTCGTGGAAAAGTAAAGCCGTTCGTGCCCTTTGTCCGTAAAAAATGCCGATTGTCCGAAACATGCGAAAAAACGCGGCCAGGTCGCTCTATAATTCTATATTGGAGTCTATGAATTTGTCTGTTCGCGTTGTTTTTATGGCTATGCTGTTTTGCACCGCAATGCTTTGCGGGTGTTCCAAGGTGTACATGCCCCCGGTGCAGGTAGAGGGAGTGCACCCGGATTACGGCGAGCGCCTGCGTGTGCTGACCAAGCAGTACGTGGCCATCGATGACAACGTAACCCTGGTCGAAGACGAGCGGCAGAGTGACCGCAAACTGCAACTGCAGCTGGTTCGCGATACGGCGGGTGTCGTTGTCGTGTTCGAGATGCGCGAGTCGAAGGACAATTCCCTCATCTGGGTTTACCGCCATATCGCGTACGACCCGAACGAATTCATCCCCATCGTGAGCCGCGTCTCGAAGGAGAAGATCCGATGAAAAGGCTCCTCTTGACACTCGCGATGCTTGCTGGCAGTGCCGCCCTGTATGGCTGTGCGACCGTGAAGGTTGAGGTGGACGATGCCCACGAGGGGTACGCCATATACAGTAACGGCAAGAAGGTCTGCAACGACTCCAGGAACTGCCATGTCCCGGTTGCCGGTGGCGACGAGATGTACCTGGAGGCCGAAAAGAACGGCGTCGTGTATGGGGAGGCGGTGATTCACCGCGGCGATGGCGGGTATAGCACGCAGACCATTCTGCGCAGGGGGACGACCGAGAGCGCGACCAAGGTCGCGGTCAAGGCGGTCGGGACGCCGATGGGCTTGGCTGCCGGGCTGCTGCTACCCCTGGAATACGTTACCACGACTACGGAATACTTCCCGACTGAGGTCATGATACCCGTGATGCCGCCCGATTCTGCGGTCCTGGCCTACCCCTGGGACCAGCCCGACCCGAGCAAATAGAACAGACTAGAACTCCGGGCTGGGGCCCCTCCCGCAAGCCTTTTATACCTAAATGTAATACCTTGATTATTGAAATCAGGCTTGTTTTTTATTAAATTTGGGCCACTTTGAGAATCGATATCGCACAGAAACTTACTGAACCCGAAGACCGCCGAGCAGTCTGGTCCCATGCCGACGCTCCCGAAATCTTCGACGAACTGCACCTCAAGGGCGATCTGGTAGCCGAGGTGCTGGTGAGCCCCGAAGGCCCCGGTAAGTGTCTCGTGACCGGTACGCTCTCCGGAGTGCAAACTCTGACCTGTTCCAGGACGCTGGACTTGTTCGACCGCCCGTTTACGACCGAAATCGTGGCGGAGGTCGAGAGGCTCCCCATCGCAAAGCAGGAGCTGGACGAGGACGATGCAGATGTCTTCGCCTACAAGATCCCCCAGGGGCAGGACTTCGTAGATGTATCCGAGTGCATCCGACAGCTGGTTTTACTGCAAGAACCGGTCGCGCCCGTGAAAAATCCTGACGAAGATTTTATCTTTGTATCAAACAATCCGCCCGACGAAGGTTCCGACGAGGCCGCAAAGCCCATGGACCCGCGCTGGGAAATGGAAAATAGGAGTTAAAAATGGCAGTACCTAAAAGAAAAACCTCGACCGCCCGTCGTGACAAGCGCCGCACCCACTGGAAGATGGAAGTGCCCGCGATGGCTACCTGCGACCACTGCGGTTCTGCAAAGCGCCCGCACCGCGTGTGCCCGGTTTGCGGCTACTACAATGGTGTCGAAGTTGTCAACATGAAGGACGCCGAAGCCTAATTCGTTGAATGCAACGTTTGTTGCAAGGAGATGTTCATGGTAAAAGTTGCTCTTGATGCTCTGGGCGGCGATTTCGCCCCCGACGTCGTTGTTGAAGGTGCGGTAAACGCAGTCAATAAGAACGCCAACCTGCACGTGGTCCTGTGCGGACCGGAGGCCGTGGTCAAGGCTAAGCTTGAAAAGCTTGGCTATGCTGGCAAAGGCATTTCCGTGGTCGATGCACCGGATCCTGTGGCCATGGACGAACACCCTGTTCAGGTTCTCAAGACCAAGCCACACTCCGGCCTGGTGACCTGTGTGGCCCTGCAGAAGAAGGGTATGGTCGATGCCTCCGTGAGCGCCGGTAACTCCGGTGCCATGATGGCTAGCTGCCTCATGCTTCTGGGCCGTACGACCGACAAGTTCAGCCGTCCGCCTATCGGCTGCGTCATCCCGACCGCCGACCGCCCGATCATCCTGGTCGATGCCGGTGCGAACGTCGATGAACGCGCCTCCACGCTGGTGGATTTCGCCATCGCGGGTTCCGCCTTCGCTGAGACCTACTTCGGTTACGAGAAGCCGAAGGTCGGCCTCCTCAACATGGGCGAAGAAGAACACAAGGGCCCGGCCGTGCTCCAGGAAGCGCACCAGCTGTTGAAGTCCGCCCCGGTGAATTTCATCGGCAACATCGAAGGCGAAACGCTTATCGAAGGTGTCGCCGACGTGGTGGTTACCTCCGGCTTTACGGGCAACGTTGTCTTGAAGATGCTTGAAGGCTTCTACGAACTGCACAAGAAGATGTTCGGTGTTATCGATACTCCCAACGGCCGTCGCTTCGACGAGATGTGGGACTACCGCATGACGGGTGGAGCCCTGCTCCTCGGCCTCAACGGCACGGGCATCATCGCTCACGGCCGCTCCGATGCCCTTGCAATCGAGAAGGCTGTGGAGGTTGCCGCCAAGTACGCCGAGAAGGGTGTCTCGAAGAACGTCAACGAACGCTTGCTCGCCATCAAGGACGAACCCGCCGAAGCCAAGTAATCGGCTTTAGTTAGTTTGTCCGCAAAAGGCTTTTAGGGACGGAACCGCAAGGTTCCGTTTCTTTTTTTATATGCACACCGAAGGTGTGCGCGCGTCACTTAATTGCCGCAACCCTAAGATTGTTGCCTTGTTCTAGGCAATTATGTGCGCGTCGGGAGGGTCTTAGGGAGGGGCCGTCATACGAGCCCCTCCCTAGTCTCATTTGACGCCTGCTTACAAAAACATTCTATTTTCCTTTTATTCGCGGGGGATTGGAGCGTTTTTACCTTTTGCCCCTAGGAACGGGGCGGTACTTTTTTAAATTTGGAGGGAACTAAAACGCGGGTTTCCGCAAAGGATTGAAATGTCCAAGACGATTTTGCTTTTCCCGGGTCAGGGTGCCCAGTATGTTGGCATGGGCCAGACGCTCGCCTCCACTTTCGAACCTGCCAAGAAGATCATGGTGCAGGCCGACGAGATCCTCGGCTTCTCGCTTTCCAAGCTCATGGCCGAAGGTCCCGAAGAAGTTCTGAAGAGCACCGACAACACGCAGCCGGCCCTCTTTACCGTGTCTGCCATGGTGATGGAACTTTTGAAGTCCGAAGGCTTTGCGTTCGACTACGTGGCCGGGCACTCCCTCGGTGAATACTCCGCTATCTACGCCGCCGGCGGTTTCAGCTTTGAAGAGGGCTTGCGCTTGGTGCGTACCCGTGGCGAACTCATGGCCAGCGCCGGTAGCAAGAACCCGGGTGCGATGGCCGCCATCATGGGGCAGGACGAAGCCAAGATTCTTGAACTCTGCGAAGCCGTGAAGGATGTGGGTGCCGTGGTGCCCGCGAACATCAACTGCCCGGGCCAGATTGTGGTGTCCGGTGCGGTCGCCGGTGTGAACAAGCTCGTTGAAAACTGCGGTGCCGCCGGTATCAAGGCCATTCCGCTCGCTGTCTCCGGCGCCTTCCACAGCCCGCTGATGCAGTTCGCCCAGGCTGGCCTTGCCGAAGCCATTGCGAAGACCAAGTTCAACGACGTGGAAAAGCCGGTCATCGCCAATGTGATTGCCGAGCCGGTCACCAAGGGCAGCGAAATTGCCGACCTGCTGGTGCGCCAACTGGTGTCTCCGGTCCGCTGGAACGACTGCATGAACAAGGCCATCTCCCTCGGGGTTACCCAGGGCGTGGAAGTGGGCTCGGGCAAGGTGCTCATGGGCCTCATGCGCAAGATTAGCCGCGACGTGAAGGTCACGCCGGTCGAAACCATCGAAGCCTTCCAGGCTTTAAAGGGGTAGTAAAATGGGTAAACTTACAGGTAAAAAAGCCATTGTGACGGGTGCTTCCCGCGGTATCGGTCTCGCCATTGCGACCAAGCTCGCCAGCGAGGGTGCCGACGTCGCCATCCTTTCCACCTCGGTCAAGGAAGACCTGGCGGCCAAACTTTCCGCCGAACTTGGGGTGCAGGTCAAGAGCTACGCTTGCAACGTTGCCGACTCCGAGACGGTCCAGACGGTCTTCAAGCAGATTATCGAGGACATGGGCACGGTCGATATCCTGGTCAACAACGCCGGTATTACCCGTGACGGCCTCCTGATGCGCATGAAGGACGAGGAATTTGACGCCGTGATCGCCACGAACCTGCGTTCCGTGTTCCTTTGCACCCGTGCCGTCGCCCGTACCATGATGGGCAAGCGAACCGGCCGAATCATCAATATTTCGAGCATCAACGCCCTGCGTGGACAGGCCGGCCAGGCCAACTACGCCGCCGCCAAGGCGGGCATTATCGGTATGACCCGCTCGAATTCCAGGGAATTTGCCTCCCGTGGCATTACCGTGAACGCCATCGCCCCCGGCTTTATCGGGACGGACATGACCGCCGCGATGGATGACGCTACCAAGGAAAAATATGCAGCCCAGATCCCCCTCGGACGTATCGGAAAGCCCGAAGATGTGGCCAATGCGGTCGCTTTTTTGGCCTCCGATGATGCCTGCTACATCACAGGCCAGATTCTGGGGGTTGACGGGGGGTTGAACGCCTAGGCGTTTTTTACTAAATTTTAAATCAAACAATCAATCCAAATGGAGATTACAATGAACGAAGAAATTTTCAAGAAGGTCACCGCTGTTATCGTTGACAAGCTGGGCGTTAAGGCCGAAGACGTGAAGCCCGAATCCGAATTCGGCAACGATCTCGGTGCTGACTCTCTCGATCGCGTCGAACTCGTGATGGCTATCGAAGACGAATTCGAAGTCGAAATCCTCGATTCTGACGCCGAAAAGTTCCAGAAGGTTGCTGACGTGGTCGCCTTCATCGAAGCCAAGAAGGCTTAATTAGCCGGGTTCTTCGAAAACAGGACTAAATAGGGCGGCCCCTGACGGGTTGCCCTTTTTTTCTTTACCGCTTATGGAAAATCAAACCCTATTGCATAAAGTCTTAAAACTCTGGTTTCGCCAGAAGTCCGGTGACGGGCTTGAGGCGAAGCTCGGGTACCGGTTCCGCGAACCGGAACTGCTGGCACACGCCCTGGTGCACCGGTCCTACCTGATGGGGAAGGACCTCTCGTACACGAGCAACAACGAACGGCTCGAGTTCCTGGGCGATTCTGTGCTGAACATGCTCACCACCGAGTACCTGTACAAGATGTTCCCGAACGACCCGGAGGGCGAACTCTCTAAGCGCAAGAGCGCCATCGTCTCGGGGCATGCCTGCGCGCAGTCTTCCAAGGAATGGGACCTGGGCGAGTACGTCAAGATAGGCAAGTCCGAGGCCAAGATGGGCGGTCGGGGCAAGGAGAGCATCCTTGCTGATGCCTACGAGGCGGTGCTCGGGGCGGTGTACCTGGATGGCGGGCTCGACGAGGTCCGGGCAATACTCAACCGGTTCCACTTCCCGAGGGTGGCGGAAATCATGAGCGCCGACGACTTTGTGAACCACAAGAGCGCTCTGCTGGAATACACCCAGGGGAGCACGATGCACGCCTCGCCGGAGTACAAGATTGTGGACGAGTCGGGGCCGGAGCACGAGAAGGTGTTTACCGCCGAGGTTCACGTGAACGGAAAGGTCTATGGCCGTGGGACGGGCCCGAACAAGAAGAAGGCGGAGCAGGAAGCTGCTCGCGTGACGCTCGAGATGCTCAGGGCCGAGGAGGCGGAACAGGCGAAGAACGCCCCGCAGCCGTCTGGCGAGAAACCCGTCAAGCCCAAAAGGTACTTTAGACCGTAAGGTCATCCTGGGCGCGAAAATGAGAGGATGAGGAATGAAGAATATGAAGTTTTATGGCATGGCACTGGCATCCCTGATGGTGTCGGCGATGGCCCTTACCGCCTGCAACGAGCAGGGTTCCAAGGGCGCAAAGTCTGCGAAGTCCGCTGACCTGAACTGCCCGGAACTGCCGGTCGATTCTACCGCCACGGGCGAGTTTGACCCGGTGGCTTCGAAGGATGCCCGCCCCTGCGGCACGATTACCCTCTGGGGCTCCGCGATGCCGAAGTCGTTTAACATGTGGGAAGACTACAACAGCTTCTCCGCCGAGCTCATGGGCATGATGTTCGAGCCGCTCGTGAGTCTGCACTCCACCGAGGACCGCGAAGTGGGTATCCTCGCCGATAGTTGGAGTGTTAGCGAAGACGGCAAGATGTTCACCTTCCACGTAGATGCGCGGGCTCGGTGGAGCGACGGCAAGCCCGTCACCGCCGAGGACGTGCAGTACTACTACGACGTCATCATGGACGAGAAGAACCTCACGCCGATTTTCAAGGTCGGGCTTAGCCGTTTCGACCGCCCGGAGGTGGTCGACAGCCTCACGGTGAAGATGACCGCGAAGGAGTCGCACTGGGGTAACTTCTGGGAAGCCGCGGGCATGCTCGCGTTCCCCAAGCACGCCTGGGCGGGCAAGGACTTCAACCAGATCCGCTACGAGTTCCCGGTCGTCTCGGGCCCGTACAAGATCAAGACCTTCCGCGAGGACCGCTATGTGGAACTGGAACGCCGCGCCGACTGGTGGGGTTTCCGCAAGAACTGGAACCGCGGCAAGTACAACTTCCAGAAAATCCGCTACCGCTTCATGAACGACCAGACGAAGGCGCTCGAGGCCTTCAAGAAACAGGACTTCAACGCCTATGCCATCTACACCAGCAGCATCTGGATGAAGCAGACCGACTTCGACGCCGTCAAGAAGGGGTGGGCCGTAAAGCAGCGTATCTTCAACAAGGAACCCATCGGATTCCAGGGCATGGCCATCAACCTGCGCAAGCCGCAGTTCCAGGACGTGCGTGTCCGCCGCGCTCTTTCGATGCTCCTGAACCGCGAGGCGATGAACGAGAAGTACATGTTTGGCCAGTATTTCTTGCTGAACAGCTACTACCCCGACTTGTGGCAAGGCAACCAGAACCCGACGGCGCCGCTCTACACGTTCAACCCGGATAGTGCCCGCGCGCTGTTTGCGGAGGCGGGTTACAAGGTGAATGCCCAGGGCGTTCTCGAGAAGGATGGCAAGCCGTTTGCGATTAACTTCATTACGAGCCAGGAAGACCTGCGCCACCTTACGCTGTTCCAGGAAGACTTGAAGAAGGTGGGCGTGGTGGCGACCATCGAGCAGATGAGCCAGAGCACGCTGCGCAAGCGTCTCGATGATGCCGACTTCGACCTTTACTGGGTGAACTGGGGTGCAGGCCGCCTCCGCGATCCGGAAGCCAGCTGGCATTCAAAGACCGCGATGGATAAGGGCACGAACAACCTCGCCGGCGTGCAGGACAAGGTGGTGGATAGCCTCATTGACCTGCAGAAGACGGAATTTGATCTCGCGAAGCGAAACGAAATCCTGAAGGCGCTCGATAACCGCCTTGCCGAAATCGTGCCCTACGTGCTTATGTGGCAGTGCGACCACCACCGCATTCTCTACTGGAACCGCTATGGCACTCCGGCGGGCGTGCTGGACCATTTCAACCGCGAAGACGCCATCCCGGTTTACTGGTGGCTGGACCCGGAAAAGTCCAAGAAGCTCGATGCCGCGATGAAGACTGGTGAAAGTTTGCCGGTCCCGGTGTATGACGTGAGATGACCCCTGTTTTGTATAAATAAAAAGAGAGACGTGCATTGCTGCACGTCTTTTTTAAATGCTATACGCTAGCAGATTCGACTAGAACCAGTAGGTGGCGCCGAGGGCGAACTGCATGTTGGATACGTCCAGTGCCTTGACGGTCAAATTACCGATTTCATAGTCGGCATAAATCTTGGTGAGGCCGAGAATCACGCGGAAGTCGATATCCACGAACGGAACAATGCCCGTGCCCACGCCGAACACGACGTCAAATTCCATCGTGTTAAATGCGTCGTCGTCATATTCCTGTTCGTTGCCGTCGTCATCTTCGACAGAAACGCTCAGGTTGAGGGCGAGTTCCGGACCAGCTTCCAGGTAGAGGACCGGGAGCAGGGAGAAGCGGACGAGAACCGGGATATCCAATGCCCATTCGGTCCAGGTGAGGTTCTTGGCAATGTCGAGGTTACGCATGTCGATCAACACTTCCGGAGCGACCGTGATGGGGAGGAGCGGAAGGGAAATCTTCATGCCGACACCGGCGTTGAAGCCGATTCCAGTGGCAGCATCGTCTTTGACGTCGTCGCCCCATTGGGTGTTCATGTCGATGCCGGCGTGAACACCGAAGTTGATTTGCGCGAAAGACGCTGTTGCAGCGATAAAGGCTGCGAGGAGGATCTTTTTGAACATGTTTCGTCCTTTGTTAAATGGTTTTACGAAAATATAATATAAAAAGGGTAACTTTATCACAAAAAAGCACTTTGAGGAAAAAATATGTGAAATTTGGCAAAAAAAGATCCCCGGACAAGCCGGGGATGCCAATAAGGGGTGTGGAAAGGGGCTAGAACCAGTAAGTGGCGCCGAGGAGGAACTGCAGGTTGGAGAGTTCCGGAGCGTCTTCACCCTTGATGATCTTGCTTTCGGAAATCCAGTTGGTGAGGCCCACGACCACGCGGAAGTCAATGTCCACGAACGGGACGGCGGTTGTGCCTGCGCCAACAACGACGTTGAATTCAACGGCATTGAAATCCCAGACGTCTTCGATAGAAACGTTCAGGATCTCGTCAGAGGACGTGCTCGCGTTGATCGAAAGCTGCGGACCGGCCTCGATAAAGAGGATGGGCATGGCGGAGATGCGGACGAGAACCGGGATGTCGATGGCCCATTCGCTAATGGCGAATTCGTGACCGTTGTAATCCTGACTGGCATTGCGCATGTCGACCAAGATTTCCGGGGCGAGCGTAATGGGCATCGCCGGGAGGGTAATCTTGGCTGCACCACCCAGCTGGAAACTAAAGCCGGAGCCAAAGTCCTCGGAGTAAACCTCGTCGCCCCAGAGGGTGCTTAAGCCGAGACCCAGGTGGGCACCGAAGTTGACCTGGGCGAAGGACGCCGTCGCCGCGAGCACTGCGGCCAGAATGATTTTTTTGAACATGATTACTCCCATGTTTAGGTTTTCTAGAAATATAACACAAAAATGGCGGCTTTATCTGAAAAAAATAAAAAACGGCGCGGATTTTACCCGCGTCGTCCTAATACTTTCTAAATAATTCGTAGTTCGCTGTTATATTGTGCGAAAAAGGCTAGAAATTGAAGACTGCCGCCATGTAGATGCCGTCGGCGTCACCACCGTGGTGGTGCGGGTTGCCGTCATCCCATACACCCTTGTACTTCTCGTTGCGGAATATGAAGTGGGCCTTCACGGTGATTAGCGGGGTAATGTCGTAAGCAATGCCCAACCAGAGATTGTACTGGCGGGACCTGCGGTCTGCGTATCCGTATTCCTTGTCGTTGTTGTCGTACCGGACGCTTTCGGTGAGGCGGTACTTGAGGAGCATGCCGATATAGGGGGTCAGCCCGACGTTCGGGATGGTGTAACCCATTTCGGCACCAATGTGGATGTCGAGCCCGCGTTCGTGGTTGTCATGCTCGAAACCCCAGAGGAAGCCTGCTTCGGTGCCGAACTTGAAACCGGCCAGTTTTGTCGGGGCCGAGAACTGGGCACCAAAGTAGAGGGAGGTCTCACCGCTAGAAGGTGGATTCGAACCTTCTCCATCGTCTTCGTCGTCGCCTACGGGGAGGTTCAAGTCAAGGAATGCCGTAACCATCGGGGCAACTTCGTAGCGCGCGCCGATTGTGAGGTCGCGGACGCCATCACCACCATTTACGCAGTTCGAACAGTCGGTCTCATTCCAGAACTGGTAGCCCCATTCGGTCAGCGCGATTTCGAGGTGCTTGATCATGGTAAAACGGGCGCCCATCTTGAGGCCTGCCTGGGACCACTTGTGGTCCTTGTCGTAGTAAAGCCCTGCTTCGGCGCTTCCGTGGGTTGAATCCGGGATGGGATAGTAGTCCCAGGTGGCAAAGCTGGCGCATGCGAGTACGGCAAGCGCGAGAATAATCTTCTTGAACATCCTGACTCCTTGGAAATGGTTCAAAACCGCCGAAAATTTAGAAAAAATGGGGAGGCTTTGCCTGCCCGTTCGCCAAAATGTGAGCGTAAATACATTATTTGGGGCTTGTAGTGTGAATTCGGGCACAGTGATAAAAGAACTTTACCCAAAAGGCATTTTTTTTATTTATCTTATTAAAAAAAGCGAGGCATCTATGAAGTTGAACTCGAGTTCTTTAGTATTGGTGGCATTTTTTGCCTTTGCCACAACGGTCGAATCGTTTGCCGCGATTAAACCGGTGGCATTTCGCTGTTCCCAATATATTCCGGAACCTGATCCGGATGAACCTGTTAATTTCCAAAGTGGTCCTTACATTTGTAAAATAGGTCAGTTCGATGATGTGGACGAAGCTGTTGCCCATAACTATACTGATTCAGAAATCTTTGATTCGTGGAGTGATCTTGTTGCGCAACTGACTGGTAGCCTTGTGACTAGTGCTCAGAATTGTGAAATGGATCCGAATTCCTGCACTGGCGTTAGCATTGATTTTGAAACCTCTATAGACTTGGGCGGTTTCGAAGTCTCTAACGGTGATACGGTATGCGTGAACACTTTTGACCCGGTGCTTATTCCTGTAGACTATGTCTTGAAGATAAATGGCAATGGCAATACAATCAAGGGCTATTGTGATATCGGTGAAGGGAATAAATCGTTTTTCAAGGGGGTTGAAAACTTTGGAAGAACTGGTGAAAGTATTGTTGCCGTTCAGAATGCTCAGTTCAACGACCTCCATTTTGATGGGGCCTATGTAAAGGCGACGGGTGATGGTGCGCGTGCGGCGGTGCTTGCGGAACAGTCGTATGGAATTGCATTTAACAATGTCTCGGTTGCTAATTCCGTTATAAGTGCTTCACATACTGCTGGTGGACTTGTCGGTAATTACGAGACTGCATACGATGATATAACATCTGTGCATGTGGATGCCGTCTTGCGAGGTGTGCATGTCGGTGGCCTGTTCGGGGAAGCCATTTTTGCTAGTGCAGAAATGGCTAGCTCTGTTTCAAATATTTCTGTCGATATAGAAGTATACGCTGTGGGCGAGGATTCAGTAGCTGCTGGTGGCTTTGCGGGGCAATTTACCATGAGAGATGCGAATATCGTGTTCAGCAACGATACCGTTACGCTTGTGATGCCGAATGGAGCAACCACTGTTGTAGCGGGTGGCCTTGTTGGAAATTTCCTGTATGATGCGAGCCGGTCTGTTGAAATGCTTAACCTGGGCAATATAATCGACATCTCCGTAAATTCGACGGGGTATATCGCCTATGCGGGTGGCCTAGTCGGGATGGGGTCGTTTGAGAATGTCGCTGTTACGGATTCATTGAATAAGATTCATGCGGTTATTGCTGCGAAGGGCTCTGGTGTAGGTACGGTTGCCGCAGGTGGCGAGTTCGGGCAAATTACGGGTGCGAATAGTGTGCTTGTGGCACAAGAAACCATAGATGCTCGGCTTGTGGCTGTGGGTAGTCAGATTCAGCGGCTTGGGGGTGTTGCCGGCAATGTGCAGATGGCAACTGCAGGTGCGCTCTATTTGCAACAGAATAGCGTCAAGGCTTCCATTGCCAGCGCGGGAACGGAAAATGTCAAGACGGCGATGGGTGGCCTGCTTGGATATGCGTTGGTGACAAGTGGTCAAAGTGGTAATTTCCAGGGTATAGAGACAAGAGAGGATGATGTTCGGGTTTCTATGGAGGCCGCGTCTACGGAAGAAATCTATGCGGGTGGTGTTGCTGGCTATTTAGAAGGCCAAAATGGATCGGGGGGGACAAGGGCATGCTTGCATTCCATATCGACAACGATTAAGGCCATCGATGGAAAAGATCTTATCAAGGTGTCTTCGGAAAACGTAATACACCTTTATGCAGGCGGTGTTGCGGGGGAAATCCGTTCTTCGACTAATCAGAACCTGATTCGAAGAGTCAGGGTAGATGGTAATATCAATATTGCGGCAGATGATTTTACGGATTCAAGTGCTGTAGGTGGATTAGTTGGTGAATTGTATTCTACACAAGTGTATGTTTATGATAATGTGAACTCGGGAAATATTCTTGCGAAAACGCCAAGTGTGGGCTACGCTGTGGGTAAGGCTGTTCTGGCAAACGGTGCCTCTAACTTGAAACTGTATGCAAACGTCCACTATGGTGATGGGGATGGGAATGTAAAATCGGTTGCAGGATCCATGTGGAAACTTGTAATTGATGCGAGTACGGGTGATTCGACATATACCTTGGTGGAAAATTGGGATAAGGAAGAACAATATCTTGAGGGCTATCATTATAATGTGAGGTTCAATTACCGTAATGCAATTGAGGCTGGGGATGTTCTTTTGGAACCAACGGGAACATTGAATTTGACTGGTGATGGTGCGATTAAAGTTGGCGAGGAATATATTTATAATGGAGTCCTTGATGATTCCATGATGAAATCGCGCCTTTTGACGTATGCATTGGGGCAGAAAGGAAATTATCGCGATTATGATGGACTAGACACCGCGCTGGATTATAGCCGTGCCTTTGCCTATTGGGAAAACGATGCCGATTCCATGCTGAAAGTTTGTTCCAATGCTTACGACCGCACTGTGTACCAGGTGACAGTTAACATTGATGAAATCTATGCCAGGTTGACTGATGAAGACAAGAAGTCCTTGGAAGGGATTCTCGACTCGACGGGTGGTAACGAAACAATGTCATACAACCTTGTGACATACACGGAAAAGAACAAGCGCGTAAGCGAAAACTTCTTGAAGCGTGCCCGTGCGCTGAGCGTCGATTACGGAGTGCTTTTAGAAAGTGAAAAAATGGATTTAGAAACACATGTTTTTGGAAGTGATCAGAGCCTCATGGCGGAGGAGAATTCCTCGTTCTATGTTGTTTATGAGGTGAGGGAGGTTGTTGATAATGAAGATACGGGCAACTATGTAAGTCTGGATGCAACCTTGCTGTACCCGGTTTATCTGTGGCCTAAGATGACGCAGGTGAATCGGTATAACGAGCATTCGGTTATCCCGCCGGTGTATGTGACGAGTGGTGGCGCAAAACAGGAATACTATATGTCTGGCTATTTTGTGAACTGTAGGGCTGGTGAATCGTGCGAGCCGGTTGTCCTTAATGGCGAACTTGGTGGCTTGGGATCCTTTGCCGAGTTGATAGACGATTTTGTCACTGATTATGGGCCACAATACAGCGATACGATTCACTTGGTGTATGAACCTTCGCAGTTTGGTAACAGCGCGGCTCCGACATTGAGCCTCGGTGTTGGTGGTTATCAATATCTTGAATTCACGGGATACGGCTACAAGGATGGACAATTGACTGTGGCGGACACGGCGACTGCCGGCGGATATTCTACTACTCAGTTTGTCCCGATGGCGTCCAAGTACAGTGTAGAACCGGAACCCGGTTTTGCGTTGAAAAAATGGAAGGCCGATTTGTGGATGCATACGACGGGGTCCCAGAATATTGAAGATTGCTATTATGGAAATTTGGCAGAATACTGTACTGATGCGGCAAAATTCGAAACTGCGAAGAACTACTTTGCTAGTTCAGGAACAATCCTGAATGCAATGCGTGAATATGAAGGTGGTGAAGAGTATTTGAAATGGAGCACGGAGCTGGATGCCGATAGTATGCTTGTCATGGATAGCGTAGTGTCTGCTATTGCCAGGAAATCCGGACTATCTATTAATCGCTCGTATTATTATCACTTGCATGTGGAACCAGAGTTAGAAACGATTTCCTATGCGATTCACTTCGATGTCAATGCCGGGGATCTCCCCGTGTTTGTAGCGGGCTATACGGATACGCTGGCTTTCTATTCAAGAGAAAGTTCTAGTCTCCTGGATTTGTACACGACCGATACTACGAAATGCTTTGGGGGCTGGAGCGCCAATGCGGAAGAACCTCTCTATTCCTCCCGTGAATTGGATGGAGATCTCATTAAGACGGTGACTCCTGTGGATGATATGTTTAGTTTGTACGGAACCTGGCACGATGCTCTTGCGGGTGGCAAGGTGGATGAAGTGATGAATGAATGTCCTGATGTCCAGACGACAGAACTCGCTTTGCATTATCTGGGCGCTGCCGGCTCGGAAGGCGGTGAGGTGTACCTCTGGCAGAGGGTGGTGAACCCGGACGACACCTTGACGTTTAGGCACGATTTCAAGGATTCTACTATGGACGTCCCCATCAACCATGACGCTATGTTCCGGTTCCATGTGGGTGCGGCTGCCAAGCCGGGCTATACGCTTTCTCAGGCAATGCTCGTGCGTAGTGAACCCTTTATGCAGCAGGACCAGCCTATTGAGGAGTCTGTACCGGATGCTCCTGAAAATGTTGCCGATACGATATGGCTCGATATCCCGAACGGTGGCGATATGATTGAAGTGTCTTATGACTGGAGGGGCTATGCCCTGTATGCAACCTTCGAAACGTACATTGCCGTGACGTTCGACCTGAATACGAATCAGGACGAGGTGTTCTATGACCCGCGCTTTGTCTTAGGAGATTCCTTGGTTGTCATCAACAATGATGACCAGGTTGAATTGCCGTCTAGGGTCTACACGGTGAATTCCTGCATGGATGGCTGGTCCGTCGAAAGCGACGCGGAAAAAGGCGAATTCCATGTGATGACCTATAATGATAAACTGTATAGGGAAGTCTACGATACGAAGAAGCTGTATGCCGTGTGGCGCAATGCACAGGATTGCGTGGATTCACTTGGCTATGTTCGGGTGAGCGCGAAAGCGGAAAATGGAAACCTTGAAATTGTCGAGGAAGGCGAGGAAGAAAATCGGGTACACCGGTTCGGTGCGGACGGAAGCCTGATTTTGCCTGCATGGTCGGATGGCATTTTTGTGAATGCTACGCCTGATGACGGTTACGAACTTGACCATATAGCACTGGTGCAGTCCGGTGATACGGTGCGTGTCGAGAATGGTGGGTGGCTTGATGTTCAGGAAGATGAAATCAAGCTGATTGCATACTTTGTGGAGATTGGCGATTCGATTGCCGATTCCATAGAAGTTGCGGAACCCGAGTTCAGGACGTCAGGCAATGCGGTCCGGTTCAGGTTTGTCAGCGAGGACTTTGTACGCGGATTCGAACCCTGGGTCTACGTGACACTTGAAAATGATGACGGCGAAAAGCAGGCTGACACGCTGTACTGCAAGATGGACGGCTGCGATGTCGTTTGGGAAAAGTTCCCGCTACGTGCGGGCTACTACCTGTTTACCGCCAGCGCCCGTGTGCTCGATGGGCTCGATACGGTCTTGCTGGAACGCGATTTCGAAGTCGATGCCGCAATCTCTATTGCGGGCGAGGATACTTGGCAGATGATTTCGCTTGCAAGTGTCAACCTGGATGAAGTCTCGTGGGATGGCGACGAGAAGTTCTACTGGTGGGCCGAAGACAGGAACTACGGCAAGTACTGGCAGTATCAGGAACTGACGAAGGGTCAGGTTCCGGACCCGGAGCGCGGCTACTGGTACAGTTCTATTGAAGGTCGCCCGCTTGTGCTGAAGGATGAATTCTTCTACGAAGAAAATGTAACGTGGAATCTCGAGAACGTGAATAGCGGCTGGAACCTTGTGGCTAATCCATTTGGCTGGTATCTCGATATCGGTGCTCCCGAACCGATTGACGAGGATCGGTTTATGGAAGAAATGCACAACAGAGGTGAAGACCTAGACGAGGAATACCTTGAGGAAGAATGGAATAACATGCAGCCGTCTGTTGAGTTCTGGCGTTGGGATGCGGAAGCGGGTGCGCCCGAGCCTTGCTACGGTACATTCACTCTGAAACCCTACGAGGCGGTCTGGGTCAAGTTGAACGACTCGGTGCCGATGACCTGGGAATTGAATACATATCCGTCATTTGACGAAACGGTGGATATTCATGGGGAAAAGCACCTGAACAAGTCCCTCAACCGTCGCCTCGCGAAGGAATCTGGCAAAAACGGCTGGTCGCTGCGCCTTGCGCTTTCGGACGGGAAGGGCAAGAAGGATAGCTGGAACACGCTCGGTGTGGGCAAGTTCGTCAGGACATCCGAGGAACCGCCTGCAGGCATGGGCGACCGCGTGAACCTTTCCATCGTGGAAGGCGGCAAGCGGCTTGCAAAGAGCGTGAAGGTCGAGACTGCAGCTGCCGCATACGAATGGAACGTGGAACTTTCCGCCACGAGTGCGCGTAACGGATTCCTCGAGATTTCGGGAATTGCCGACCTGGAAGCCCGCGGGTTTGCCGTGTACGTAGAAGTAGATGGCAATACGACCCGCATGCAGGATGGCGTTCCGCTGAAGGTTGCGCTTACTCCGGCGTCTAAGTCCGCGAGGGTCTATGTGAGCGGCACCCCGAAGGTGGCTCTCTCGAAATCGCTCGAAGACCTCAGGGCCGTACAGGCGGGGGCGATGCTCCAGGTGGGCTTTGTCGCGGGTGAAGGCCTTGCTGGTAGTGCGGTGCGCGTGGATGTGCTCGACCTGAAGGGCAATGTGGTCCGCAGTGCGGGTGCACAGGCCCTGAACGGTACGAACCAGGTGTCCCTCGATGCCCCGAAACCGGGAATTTACATGCTCCGCGTACGTGCGGGTAGCCAGATGCGTGCCGGTCGTATACTTGTAAAATAACCCCAAAAAAGGCGAAAATCGCCCAAAATTGCCGAAATTACTTGAGACCCGCCACCCCTGGCGGGCCTTCTTGTAACGGACTTTTTCGTTGCCATGCCTGCGGCCTTTTTCTAAATTTGGGCGCACTATGACAAAGGCAAAATTCATCAAACTCATCATTGCAACGGTGCTTGCTATCGCTGCCCTTTTCGTCCCGTACGAGGCTCTTGGCTTCGTGGGTGACAATGCCCTGAACCCCCTCGAGATTCGAGTGATCGCTATCTTCGTGATGGCGGCCCTCTACTGGATCCTCCAGCCGTTCCCGATCTGGTCCACCTCGATGCTCGTCATCGTGCTCATGATCCTCACGCTTTCGAACTCGGCGCTTATGCCGTTCCGCGTGGAAGGTGTGGAACCGCTCAAGTTCAAGGCCATCATGGCAACGTTCGCGAACCCGATCATCATGCTCTTCCTGGGCGGGTTCTTCCTTGCGGCTGCCGCCTGCAAGTACAACATGGACAAGAACCTGGCACGCGTGCTCCTGAAGCCGTTCGGAAGGGACCCGAAGTGGGTGCTCCTCGGCCTCATGATCATTACCGCCGTGTTCTCGATGTTCATGAGCAATACCGCTACTGCTGCCATGATGCTTGCCATCCTGGGCCCGGTGCTCAAGCTGTTTGATGAAAGTGACCGCGGTAAAGCCGCCTTTGCTCTTGCTATTCCTCTTGGAGCCAACATCGGTGGTATGGGTACCCCGATTGGCACGCCTCCTAACGCCATTGCCCTGAACTTCATGCGCGAAAGTGGATTCGATATCTCCTTCGGCCAGTGGATGACGTTCGGCGTTCCTTACGTGATTGTCCTCATGGTGATTGCCTGGATCCTTTTGCTCAAGCTCTACCCGATCAAGATGAAGGAAATGGTCCTGAAGATCGATGGTGCTGAAGGCTTCGACAAGAGCCCGCGTGCGATTATCGTCTACATCACCTTTGCTGTGTGCGTGTTCCTGTGGGTTTCTAGCCAGTGGCTCCACCACGGTATCGACGATAACGTGATTGCAATGATCCCGATGGCCGTGTTTGCCTTGACCGGCGTGATTACCAAGAAAGACCTGAACGCTATGAGCTGGGACGTGCTCTGGCTCGTGGCTGGTGGCTTTGCCCTCGGTCTTGGCCTGCAGGGTACTGGCCTTGCCAAGCACCTCATTGCGACCATTCCGTTCAACACCTGGTCTCCGCTTGCCCTTATGATTGGCTGTGGTTTTATCTGCCTTTTCATGGCGAACTTCATGAGCCACACCTCTACTGCCAGTCTGCTTGTCCCGATTTTCATTGTTGTCGCCGTCAGCTGCCAGGAAAACCTTGCCCCGCTCGGTGGCGTGACCTCCCTGATGGTTGCTGTTGCCTTTGCTAGCTCTCTCGGTATGTGCCTCCCGATTTCGACTCCGCCTAACGCGCTCGCACATGCGACGGGTTACACGGATACGCGCGGTATGGCTATTACGGGTATCGTGATGGGTATTGGTGGTCTGGTGCTCTCCTGGGTTATGATGTTCGGCCTTTCCAAGGTGAACTTCTTCCACGATCCGGTTGCCGTGACTGCCGCTCCGGCTGCTGCCGAAGCTCCGGCCCCTGCGCCGGCTCCCGCACCTGAAGCCCCGGTCGCCGTTGCTGTTGATTCCACCGCAGTTGATTCTGTGGTCGCTGACTCTGCCGCTGCTGCTGATTCTACTGTTGCTGATTCCGCTGTGGTTGATAGCGCTGCCGCCCAGGCTGATTCCGCTGCCGCTCCGGTGGACAGTGCCGCTATTGCTGATTCTATTGCCGCGAAGGCTGCTGCCGATAGCGCCGCCGCTGCACAGGCTGTCGCCGATAGCGCTGCTGCCGCAAAGGCTGCCGCTGATTCTATTGAAAAGGTCAAGGCCGCTGAAGCTGCCGCAGCCCTAGTTGCTGCCGCCGAAGCCAAGAAGGCTGAAGAGGCCAAGAAGAAGGCCGAAGCAGAAGAAGCTAAGAAGAAGGCCGCCGAAGAAAAGAAGGCCGCTGCTGAAGCCAAGAAGGCGGAAGCCGCCAAGAAGAAGGCCGAAGCTGAAGAGGCAAAGAAGAAGGCCGCCGAAGAAAAGAAGGCTGCTGCCGCCGCCAAGAAGGCCCAGCAGGATAGCATCGCTGCCGTGAAGAAGGCCAAGGCCGATAGCGTTGCTGCCGCTAAGAAGGCTGCTGCTGAAGCCAAGAAGGCAGAAGCTGCCAAGAAGAAGGCTGAAGCCGAAGAGGCTAAGAAGAAGGCCGCCGAAGAAAAGAAGGCCGCCGCCGAAGCTAAGAAGGCAGAAGCCGCTGCGAAGAAGGCCGAGGCTGAAGAAGCTAAGAAGAAGGCTGCCGAAGAAAAGAAGGCTGCCGCCGAAGCCAAGAAGGCCGAAGCCGAAAAGAAGAAAGCTGAAGCTGCTGAAGCTAAGAAGAAGGCTGAAGAAGAAAAGAAAGCTGCCGCTGCTGCCAAGAAGGCCCAGCAGGATAGCATCGCTGCCGTGAAGAAGGCTAAGGCTGATAGCGTTGCCGCTGCGAAGAAGGCTGCTGCCGAAGCCAAGAAGGCAGAGGCAGAAAAGAAGAAAGCAGAAGCTGCTGAAGCCAAGAAGAAAGAAAGAAGGCTAAGGCCGATAGCGTTGCCGCTGCCAAGAAGGCCGCCGCTGAAGCTAAGAAGGCAGAGGCAGAAAAGAAGAAAGCAGAAGCTGCTGAAGCTAAGAAGAAGGCTGCCGAAGAAAAGAAGGCCGCCGCCGAAGCCAAGAAGGCAGAGGCAGAAAAGAAGAAAGCAGAAGCTGCTGAAGCCAAGAAGAAAGCTGAAGAAGAAAAAAGAAGGCTAAGGCCGATAGCGTTGCCGCTGCCAAGAAGGCCGCCGCTGAAGCTAAGAAGGCAGAGGCAGAAAAGAAGAAAGCAGAAGCTGCTGAAGCCAAGAAGAAAGCTGAAGAAGAAAAGAAGGCTGCCGCTGCTGCCAAGAAGGCCCAGCAGGATAGCATCGCTGCCGTGAAGAAGGCTAAGGCTGATAGCGTCGCCGCTGCGAAGAAGGCTGCCGCCGAAGCTAAGAAAGCTGAGGAAGCCAAGAAGAAGGCAGAAGCTGAAGAAGCCAAGAAGAAGGCTGCCGAAGAAAAGAAGGCCGCCGCCGAAGCCAAGAAGGCAGAGGCCGAAAAGAAGAAGGCCGAAGCAGAAGCTGCCAAGAAGAAGGCTGAAGAGGAAAAGAAAGCTGCTGCCGCCGCCAAGAAGGCCCAGCAGGATAGCATCGCTGCCGTGAAGAAGGCCAAGGCCGATAGCGCTGCTGCTGCCAAGAAGGCCGCCGCCGAAGCCAAGAAGGCAGAGGCAGAAAAGAAGAAAGCAGAAGCTGCTGAAGCCAAGAAGAAAGCTGCAGAAGAAAAGAAGGCCGCTGCCGCCGCCAAGAAGGCCCAGCAGGATAGCATCGCTGCCGTGAAGAAGGCTAAGGCCGATAGCGTTGCCGCTGCCAAGAAGGCTGCTGCCGAAGCTAAGAAGGCTGAAGAGGCCAAGAAGAAGGCAGAAGCCGAAGAAGCCAAGAAGAAAGCTGCAGAAGAAAAGAAGGCCGCTGCCGCCGCCAAGAAGGCCCAGCAGGATAGCATCGCTGCCGTGAAGAAGGCGAAGGCCGATAGCGTTGCCGCTGCCAAGAAGGCCGCTGCCGAAGCTAAGAAGGCCGAAGAGGCCAAGAAGAAGGCTGACGAAGCTGCTGCCAAGAAGGCAGAAGCAGAGGCCAAGAAAGCTGAAGCGGAAGCAAAGAAGGCAGAAGCCGAAGCCAAGAAGGCAGAGGCTGAGGCTAAGAAGGCCGAAGCTGAAGCAGCTAAGGCTCAGGCCGAGGCAAAGAAGGCAGAAGCATCTGCTCCGGCCCCTGCTGCAAAGCCTGCCGAAGCGCCGAAGGCTACCGCGCAGCCGGCTGCAAAGCCCGCTGCCGCAAAACCCGCAGCCGCTCCCGCCAAGAAGTAATTTTGGCCGGATCCAGGTTCAAAAGGACGCCCTCGCCGGCGCCCTTTTTTCTTTTGGAATAAAATTCACTATATTTGTAGTATAAATTATAACTAGAAGGTGAATGTATGAAAAAACTGTTTGGACTTGCTATCTTGTTGTCTGTCATGGGGTTAATCGCCTGCAGTGGAAGCGGAACCAATACGGACGACGATTGTGATGACAATGCGGCCTCTTGCCAGACGACGGATGACGGCGGCGATGTCGATACCCCGGAAACAGATTCCGGTATGTAATCGTTTTACCCTTTTACATTTTTTTGTTTTTCCCCGTTGCAAGACGGGGTTCTTTATTCTATATTTGCGCAAGTTTAAACCTTGAGTGATTTAGACAAAAATGAAAAGAATTCTTGCAATGTCGAAGACCGAACCGAACTGCGCAATCCACGGCGCAACGGCAGATGGCTTTTTCAAGGGTTCTAAATTTTCTGATTTTGATTTTGCTGGACTTTTTAGTTCAGCCTTTTTTAAACAAAATGAAGATTGAAGGCATCGACAAAGTCCTTATCATCGGTTCTGGCCCGATCGTGATCGGTCAGGCTTGCGAATTCGACTATTCCGGCACTCAGGCTTGCAAGGCCCTGCGCGAACAGGGTTACAAGATCGTGCTCGTGAACTCCAACCCGGCTACCATCATGACCGACCCGGTCATGGCCGATGCCACCTACATCGAACCGCTGAACGTCGCCCGCCTCACCCAGATTATCGAAAAGGAACGCCCGCAGGCACTCCTCCCGAACTTGGGCGGTCAGACCGGCCTGAACCTCGCCTCAGCACTCAGCAAGGCCGGCGTGCTGGACAAGTACGGCGTGAAGGTCATCGGTGTGAACCTCGACGCTATCGAACGCGGCGAAGACCGTGAAATCTTCAAGGAAACCATGCAGAAGCTCGGCATCGACACCCCGCGCTCTGGCATTTGCCACTCCGTGGAAGAAGCCGAAAAGATCGTTGCTGAAATCGGCTACCCGGTCGTGGTTCGCCCGGCATACACCATGGGTGGTGCAGGCGGCGGTTTCTGCTACAACGTGGAAGAACTCCGCACCATTTGCTCCAACGGTCTTGAACTCCTCTAACGGTCTTGAACTCTCCATGACGCACCAGTGCCTCATCGAAGAATCCATCCTCGGTTGGGAAGAACTCGAAGTCGAAGTCGTGCGCGATTCCAAAAACCAGATGATTGCCATCTGCTTCATCGAAAACATCGACCCGGTGGGCGTGCATACCGGCGACTCCTTCTGCGCTGCCCCGTTCCTCACCATCGACAAGAAGCTCGAAGAAGAACTGAAGGAAAAGGCCTTCAAGATTGTGGAATCCATCGGCGTGATTGGCGGTACCAACGTCCAGTTCGCACACGACCCGAAGACCGGCCGCGTGGTGATTATCGAAATCAACCCGCGTACCAGCCGCTCTTCCGCCCTTGCTTCCAAGGCTACCGGCTTCCCGATCGCACTCATTTCTGCGAAGCTCGCTGCAGGCCTCACCCTCGACCAGATTCCGTACTGGCGCGACGGAAGCCTCGAAAAGTACACCCCGAGCGGTGACTACGTGGTGCTCAAGTTCGCTCGCTGGGCATTCGAAAAGTTCCGCGGCGTCGATGA
>CADCGB010000007.1 GCA_902800815.1 Fibrobacter succinogenes | reverse complement strand
AAGAAGATTCCGGGCATCGTCCGCAACGAAATCAAGCCGCAGTACGACGAATGGATTTTCCCCGACGGCCACAGCATCCTCGTGCTCGCCGAAGGCCGCTTGCTGAACCTCGGCTGCGCTACCGGTCACCCGAGCTTCGTGATGAGTGCCTCCTTCACGAACCAGACCATCGCCCAGATCGACCTCTGGCTCAACGCCCAGGGCAAGCAGACCGTCGCCGGCATCAAGTACGAAAGCGGTGTCGTCTATACGCTCCCGAAGATCCTCGACGAAAAGGTCGCACGCCTCCACCTCGAAAAGCTCGGCGTCCACCTCACGACCCTCACCAAGGCCCAGGCCGACTACATCGGCGTGCCGGTTGAAGGCCCGTACAAAGCGGATCACTACAGGTACTAAGCTAAAAGCGCCTTTACGACCTCGATGTCGGCGGGCAACCAGTCAACGGAATGCAGCTCTGCGCGGGTAAGCCAACGGGCCGCCTCGTGTTCCAGCAGTTCCGGCGCCTTGCCGCCCGCGATGGTGCAGTAATAGCAGTGCATGGTCAGGTGGAAGGCCGGGTAGTCGTAGTCGACTGTACATATAAACTCGCCAACGCTCACGTCGATGGCGAGTTCTTCTTTTAACTCGCGCGCGAGCGCCTGTTGCGGGGTTTCGCCGGGCTCCATCTTGCCGCCCGGGAATTCCCAGCCGTCCTTGTAGTCGCCGTACCCGCGCTGCGTGGCGTAATACCGAACGCCTGGCGTGCGAGGCTCAGCCGGATTCCCGAAAGGATCCGCGCAAATGATGCCTGCCACGACTTCTATGCGTTTCATGGGCGTAAAAATAGAAAAATCGCGAGAAAACACGGCGAAAACCAATAAAACGCCGACACCCCCAAAAACGGAGGCTCATCATGGCAAACATCCACGAATTCTGCACGCTCAACTACGGCACCGAATTCCCGCAAATGAAAAAGTCCGACGTGAACGGCCCCGACGAACTCCCGCTCTACACCTACCTGAAATCGCAGAAAGGTTTCGAGGGTTTCGGCTTTGGCGTGAAGGCCGCCGCCATGGCGCTTTTGCTCAAGAGCATCGACAAGGACTACAAGAAAAATCCCGACATCAAGTGGAACTTCACCAAGTTCGTGGTGGACCGCGAAGGCAACGTGGTCGCGCGCTTCGAACCCACCGCCGACATGGACGCCGTGCGCGCCTGTGTAGAGAAGTTGCTCTAGGAGCTGCCATGAACTGCCCCCAGCTAAAACTCGAAAACCAGCTGTGCTTCCCGCTGTATGCCGCGTCCAAGGAGATCACGCGCCGCTACGCCCCGTACCTGGAACCGCTCGACCTCACGTACACGCAGTACATAGTGATGCTCGTGCTGTGGGAAGAAAAGAAGTGCAACGTCTCGGAACTCGGCAAAAAGCTGTTCCTCGATTCCGGGACGCTCACCCCGCTTTTGAAAAAACTCGAGGCCAAGGGCTATGTCCAGCGCACCCGCGAACAGAGCGACGAGCGCTGCCTTTCCGTAAGCCTCACCGCCGAAGGCGAATCGCTCAAGCGCAAGGCCGCAAGCGTCCCCAAGTCCATGGCCAGCTGCGTCAACCTCTCCGACACCGAAGCCAAGACGCTTTACACCCTGCTGTATAAAGTGCTGGAAGGGTTCAAGGAAGGGTGAGGTTTTTCATTTTCTAATTCCGCAATAGGTTGTTGACAGATTATTTTCCATAATCTATATTATTCCCCGTAGTTCAATAATCCTCGCGACAGTCGACATAGGCCTTTCGGCCCGTACGTGCATTCGCGGCGAGGCCCATCAACCTTCTTGTTGATGTTGTTGGATAGCTGATAGGAACACGACCTATTCGAGTGTGTGGCGAAAGCCGCACCAAGTAACGCCGGGGAAAGCCCCCGCCAACAGCACTGCAAGAGCATCCCATCAAATACAAATAGCAAAGGCAAAAAAGTACGCCGTGATTGTCGGCGTGTCTGTGTTTTTGTTTCACTATCGGGTTACCAAACAGCGGTCTTGGTATGCGAGAAAAGGTCACCATTAGGGGACCGAATGACTGCTGCTGCAATCGCTAATGGCTATTTGACCGAAAATGACAAAATTCGTTCAAATTCAGCAATTTCGGACGAAAAACAGCCGCAAAAGGTATCACAAAAAGTATCAAGAAAAGTATCAAAAATACAAGTTCCTGAATTTCCATCAAAAATAGTAGAGGATGTTTTCAAGGCGTTAAAAATCAATCCGAAGGCAAGGTTATCTTGGCTTGCCGATAACCTTGGCGTTAGCGAAAGAACAATCAAGCGAGCTGTAAACGACCTGAAAGAACTCGGCTACATAAATTCCGAACATTCCAAGGTAAAGGGCGTCTGGCAATTGTTGAAATAAGGAACAATAACCAAAGAGAGGGAAAAAATGGATTATACATTTACAGAGAAAGAAGTTGAAATTAAAATTCCTTAAGAACCTGATTTGCCTAACGACCTTCTTTTTGAACTAGTTCCAAAATGGAACTAGTTGCCGTTGTTCGTGCAGACGGTCCACAATCTGCAAGTCCGTCGCAATCTTCCGCTGGTTCACGGCATAGCCCTTAAGCATGTAGTCCTTCAGGACTTGATTCGCCCAGCGACGGAATCTTATGCCATTTGCGGATTTTACACGGTAACCAATGGAAAGAATCATATCAAGATTATAGTGCTCTATCATTCTTGAAACGGAACGGACGCCCTCTTTTTGAACTGTCGCAAAATTTGCGACAGTTGCCAAATCCTTCAATTCTTCTTTTAATGCATTTGTGATATGCTTGCCAATCGTTTTAACGTCACGATTAAACAATAGTGCCATTTGTTGACGATTCAGTCACACCGTCTCGCCCTCCATGAACGCGCTATTCGCTTGAATCCATGTTGGAACAAATCAACAGCCCGATTGTCGGATTGTCTTCGGGTGCCTTCAGCAACTCATCTACCGCGTTCACGTAAAAGTTCAGTTTGCTCTGCAAATCGGGCAGTTTTTCGGTAAAATTGTTGACTATCTTGCCTTGGTAGCTGTAAAGATTTGCATTTCGTGATAATTGCGATATGATGTCCCCAGGGAACGCCAGCAAAAAATGCAGGCATTTCTGCACCAACTTGGTGCAGTTTTGTTTTCTCTAATTCTCCACCAGCTTGGTGGAGTTTTTCGCTTTCTAATTCTCCAACGGCCCGTTGGAGTTTTTGCGCACCAAGTCCCGTCCCAGCAGCCAGTTGAACTGCAGTTTTTCGGCATTTACCTTGATGACCGCCCTTTCATGGGCAACTTGTAAGTATCCCTTACAAGTTGATGTGCTCATCTCGGCTGCTGCTCCAGCTCAATCCGTTTTTCTTCCGACTTCTTTAGCACCTCGTCCAGCGTGAATTCTTCCTTGCTAAAGAAAAACGTATTCGTGCCCAAGTCTTTCAGCGAAGCCCCGAAATGGTATGCTGTATCGTCAATAAACAAGAAACGGTCGTGCATCCCGTAGCTTGGCAGAACCTTGAGCGGGCAGTCGGCATACTGCGCGTTGTACGTCGCCAGGTCCACCTCGAAAACCTTGCTCTTGTCGTAGGTGTAGATGGTCGCCGACACGCCCTCGCCGCGCTTGAGCATCATCGCGAGCACTTTCTCGTCCACGTAGCGGTCCACAAGGACAATCCGCCTTTTCGCCTGCCGGATTAGCCCGCATACGAACACATAGGCATCGAACATCTGGTTGTTGTAATACAGGCCCTTCGACTGCAGTTCGCCGCGGTCCATCGTCTCGAAAATTGTGTCGAATTTATGGTCGTGTTCCAGCAAGCGAGCGTCCTGCTCGAGCATTTTGGACTCCACGTTGGACAGGCGGTTGACCAGACCGCCGTTCCGGAGCAGGATATGCCGCATCTCGACGAAAGCGTCCATAATTTGGATGGTCGCCGTAATGGCCGTGTCGCTATGCAAAACGGAAGCAAGCATGGCAATTCCCTGTTCCGTGAAAGCGAATGGCAAATATTGTCGACCACCGCGAGTTTCCTTTTTTGAAGTCACGATTTGTGACTTCAAGTTTTCGCTCTTCTTTGAGGTCGCAAATTGCGACCTCAAAACTAAAAATTCGTCTTTTTCGAGCTGAAAACAGAATCTTTCAGGGAATTTCTTTGGATTTCGCCTAACAGCCTCATTGATACGCTTCGTTTCCACCCCGTAGAGTGTCGCCAGGTCGCGGTCCAACATGACCTGTTTATCCCGGATGACAAGTATTTGCCGGGCAATCGGCATGTCCTCGACAGTGGGTTCTAGCGGTTTTTCGTCATTTTTCATCAAAAAACTCCTTTTTTTAGCGCGATTTTTCGCTCTTTTTGAGGTCACAAATTGTGACCTCAAAATCTTGTGGTCATCGTTTAAAGTCGCAATTTGCGACTTTAAAGCCATTTGGAAATCGCAATCTGCGACCTCCATTTCTCGTATTTCTATATGGGATGCTCTTGCGGTGCTGTTGGCGGGGGTCTTCCCCGGCGTTACTTGGCGCGGCTTTCGCCACACACTCGAGCAGGTCGTGTTCCTGCCAGCTATCCAACAACATCAACAAGAAGGTTGATGAACCCCACCGCGGATGCACGTACGGGCCGCAAGGCCTATGCCGACTGTCGCAGGGATTGTCGTAATCTCAGGTTGGGTGCGCAGGAACGAATCTGCACACCTGTTCACTAAATATACATCCTCGCGCGGCCCCTGTCAAGAGATTTCTCGAAAATTAATTGTGGCGAATTCGTTACAATTACAATGTCATTTTCTGTCACTAGCATTATCTATCTTTCGGGGCGGAGGCACTATGGAAAACGACACGTTCAGCGGCGCGATACTCGCGTGGGTCAAGGGCAGGGGCGCCTTCCTGAAAGTCCAGGCGGGCACGGGCGACAACCTGCTCGATTGCGACATCCGGGAAGGGTTCACCGACTATTGCCTATGGTCCACGTTCCGGCCGGAATGCATCGACATCGACGGGGGAAGCCTCCCCCTCGCTGCAGCCCCGGCTTTGCCGGGTCTTCCGCTACCCCCTCTGCGGGGTCTCAGACGCCGACCCCGCAACGCCCCGCTTGACTTCGGACACAAGTTGTGTTATTTTAAGCATACCATCCTTTCCCCTCCGGAGATTGCTAAATGCGCAATAAATCCACCCACTACTTTGTCATCCGTTCTCCATACGCACAACTGCTACTTACCGGCGTAAAGACGTTTGAATGGCGAACGAATGCAAACGTATTTGCAAATAAGCGACTGGCGATTTCCGTTTCTAAATCGTTCGCAAAAGAAGAATACTTGCAGGAAGACATTGCATATTGGTGGAAAAGATTTAAACGGACTTTACGGGATATAACTGGAGCAAAACGCGAAATTGCGTTTGTAGAATTTCGCAAAAAATGCGCAAAAGCCGTAAGGCTCTTTGACAAGTCAAATGGCAACGGCATGATAATTGGCGAAGTAGTGACAGGAGATGCGACCGATTATGATGGCGATTATGGCGTCCCCATATTAAAGTTTAAACTCTGGCCAGAATCCGAATGGATTAAATCTCCGGGCGGCCTCGGCGTGCGCCCCCTGCCTAATAGGAAACGGAAATAGACTTTTTCCCTTTTTGTCATTTTGTGCCATTTTTATTTTTTATTTTTTAAAGTATGATTAAATACCCCAAGCCCGCAAAAATTGTTGACCAAAAAATTTGTGAACCTATTGCCAAGTATTGTGCCAGTGCCGCTCAATGCAATCTTTTTAATAATGCCGTTCAAACGAAATCAAGCGATATTCGCGTCATTGAGCTGTTTGCTGGGGTTGGCGGTTTCCGCATAGGGCTTGAACACGCCTCGCAAAGGTACAAGACGGTCTGGAATAGCCAGTGGGAGCCTTCGACCAAGACGCAGGATGCTTCTGCAATTTATCAGAAACGTTTCGGGGTTGAAGGACATTCCAATGTTGACATTGCGACTGTTCCTGTTGAAGATATTAGGCCAGGTAATCTTCTTGTCGGCGGTTTTCCCTGTCAAGATTATTCCGTTGCATCGACTTTGAAACGCTCGGGCGGCATCGAAGGTAAAAAAGGTGTTCTTTGGTGGCAAATCCACCGCATTCTTCGCGATAGCAAGAACCCGCCTAAATACCTTTTCCTCGAAAATGTTGATCGTCTTTTGAAATCGCCTGTCAAGCAACGCGGTCGCGATTTTGCAATTATTTTGGCTTCGCTTTCAGATCTTGGATATTCTGTGGAATGGCGCGTTGTCAATGCGGCCGATTACGGTATGCCGCAGCGTCGTCGCAGAACCTACATTGTCGCCTACAAAGAAGGGACGAAACTCGCAAAGGCAAGCTCAAAAGCTGTTGCCGACGAGTGGATTCTAAACGACGGAATCCTTGCTCAGGCGCTAAAGTGCAAACCTTCTGAAAAGTCAAAGAAAAACGAATTTAAAATTGAAGGTGACTTGGTCAAGGTCACTGAAGAATTCAATAAGGGACAGAAGAACTCTCCGTTCTTCACCGCGGGTTTCATGAGCAACCGCAAAGTCTGCACTTTTGATGTTGTCGCAGACTATTCCGGGAAGAAACTGACTCTTGGCGAATTGCTTGTTGACGAAAAAGATGTTCCCGAGGAATTCTTTATTGACGAGAAAGAATTGCCTAAGTGGGAATACTTGAAAGGTGGTAAGTCCGAAAAGAGAAAGACTGCAGAAGGCTTCGAGTACAATTATAGCGAAGGCCCGATGGCGTTCCCAGATTTCTTGGATAAGCCTTCTCGCACAATTATCACTGGCGAAGGCGGCAAGGGGCCGTCACGCTTCAAGCATGTTATCAAGACGAAATCCGGTCGCTACCGCAGACTCGTTCCTATCGAATTGGAGCGATTGAACATGTTCCCCGATAACCACACGGAAGGTGCCAGCAATTTGCGCCGCGCCTTCTTGATGGGAAATGCTCTTGTGACCGGTATTGTTGAAGATGTTGGCCGAGTTTTAGAAAAGTGGATATGATATGAAAACATCGACTTTGCCATACGACAAAACTTCCAAGGAGTCTATTCTTGAGCATGCTAGGAAGATGCTCGGAAAGACCTTGTGGGAAGTGTATGGTGAAGCGAAATTAGTTCAGTCTGGTAAAGGCGGCTTGGGAAATGCCGTTGAAAAATATCATTTCCAATATGAGCCAAATTCTAAATCGGAGCCGGATTTTAAGGAAGCGGGCGTTGAGCTAAAATGCACACCATTGAAAACAGCTTCTGATGGGAGCATGCTTTCGAAAGAACGTCTCGTTCTCAACATGATTGATTATGTTGAGGAAGCCGCCAAGACTTTCTACACAAGTAGTTTCTGGAAAAAGAACGAATTGCTGTTGCTGATGTTCTATCTGCACGAAGAAGGCAAACTTCCATTTGATGTAATATTCAAGATTGTCCGCTATTGGAAATTTCCTGAAACTGACTTGAAAATTATCAAGGATGACTGGGCCATAATCCACAACAAAATTCTTGCAGGAAAGGCCCACGAGATTTCGGAAGGTGACACTCTTTACCTTGCCGCTTGCACAAAGGGATCTAGGGCGGGGGCCGAAATGCGTCGGCAGCCAAAATCCAAAGAATTGGCGCCCCAACGTGCATATTCCATCAAGTCAAGGTATGTCAACACGATTATCCTGGATTCGCTGAAGCATCCGGAGATGTATCACGACCTTTTTGTAAGTGAACAGCAGAAGAAGAAAATCCTGAAGGCTCAAGAAACAGCGGAAAGCGTTGTTCGCAGCATTTCTGATTATCGTGAATCGGAAACCTTCGAGCAATTGATTGAAAGAAAATTCTCTCCATATTACGGCAAGACGATTGCGGAGATAGAGAAGATTTTGGGCGTAGAATTCGGCCAAAGCAAATCCATGGCCTACAATGTATGCCGCGCCATTCTCGGCATCAAGTCAAAAAAGATTGCTGAATTTGAAAAGGCTGAAATCGCCATCAAGACAATCCGACTTGAAGCCAACGGCAATCTGAAAGAGGCGATGTCGTTCCCGAACGTCAATTATAAAGAAATTGTCCAAGAAAACTTTTGGGAAGATTCTGCACTTTACGAGATGTTCACGCAGCGATTTATGTTCATCATTTTCAGGAAACCCGCGGTAAAAAATGACAAGCAGGTTCGCCTAGAGAAAGTGATGTTCTGGACGATGCCCTTTAAGGATTTGGAACAGGGAAAAATCCTCTGGGAAGACACACGCGCCAAAGTCGCAGGCGGAAATTACGAACATTTCGTAAAATCTTCAGAAAATCCGGTCTGTCATATTCGCCCCAAAGCACAGAATGCCGCCGACACCACCGAAGGTGCACAAGGATTCAAGGTGAAAAAGATGTGTTACTGGCTGAATAGAGATTATATTTTTAATCAAATACAAGGGTAAAACGGCTCAAAAAAAATATTTTTCACAAAAAAAATGAGATAAGACAACTTTTGACACCGAATATATTTATTTTTTATTTAAATCATAAAGAAATTGTGCAATGAACGTTATTTCTCTTTTTACAGGCGCTGGTGGTTTAGACATAGGCTTTATGGAGGCTGGATATAAAGACATTTTATCTTCGGATATCATGCCACAAGCGCAAAAATCTTATCTTCGGAATTATCCTAAAGCAAAGTATTTGTTGAAAGATATTTGTCAGGTCACTACAGCAGAAATCAAATCGCTTATTGGGAAAAAGACTGTCGATGTAATTATTGGCGGTCCACCATGCCAAGGCTTTTCTAATATGGGAAACAAGAACTCTGCTGACCCACGCAATCTACTTTTTGAAAGTTATGTTCGAATCGTGAATGAATTACGACCGAAATGTTTTCTATTCGAAAACGTAAAAGGTCTTTATACGATGTTTGAAGGGCGGTTTTTCAAGAAGGTTGTTTCCTCCTTTCTTTCTATTGGGTATAACATCCATTTTTCGGTTATTGATGCCTCAAAATATGGAGTTCCTCAAAAAAGGGAACGTGTTATAATTGTGGGAACAACAATCGACAGGCCGTTTAGGTTCCCAGCACCAGATACAAGCAGTTTTGGAAACATAAAGGCCTTCGCAAATGTAGGCGAAGCGATAAACGACTTGGCAAAAAAAGGTGCTGAATTTCCGAACCATATTGCACTAGAACATAGTGATATTGTAGTTCGTCGATATAAACTCATCCCCGAAGGCGGGAAACTTCCTAAGCCAGAAGAATTGCCTGAAGACATTCGTAGAAAAGGTTTCGGAACGACTTATGTTAGGCTCCATCGGAAAAAATTCGCTCCCACGATGTGTCCTGGGAACAATGCGTTCCCGATTCATCCGACATTGAACAGAAGTCTTACACCTAGAGAGGCTGCACGAATTCAAACGTTCCCTGACTCATTTGTGTTTGAAGGAGACAGGCGTTCGCAGTGCATCCAAGTGGGAAACGCCGTTCCACCACTATTGGCAGCAAAACTCGCAAGGGCTTTGGAGCTGTTCATGAATAATACTGAGTATGATGGTGTTGATGCTGAAAAATCATACTATGTAAGAGATCAAGAATCCTATAAAGATGAATTTAGAGACAAAGTAGGAAAAAGGGCTTCATTAAAATTCGGCGATCTTTTCTGTGGTGTTGGTGGATTTACGCAAGGCTTGGAACAAGCTGGGCTTCAATGTGTTTTAGGGGCTGATTTCAACGAATATGCTGTTAGCGCTTACAAGAAAAACTTTTCTCATGAATGCCTTCAGATTGATTTATCTGAAGAAGAAAACCAAGAGCTTGTTGCAAAGAAACTGAAAAATGCCAAAGTTGAT
The DNA here is from genome assembly GCA_902800815.1 of Fibrobacter succinogenes. Lineage (GTDB taxonomy): Bacteria > Fibrobacterota > Fibrobacteria > Fibrobacterales > Fibrobacteraceae > Fibrobacter > Fibrobacter succinogenes_B. Next base: position 150,083 of record CADCGB010000007.1, on the reverse strand, counting down.
TTGATTGTAGGCGGTCCTCCATGCCAAGGTTTTTCCATCTTTGGCAAACGCCGTTTTGTCAACACAAAGCATCATGATTTGACCCAAGACAAAAGGAACAACTTGGTTTTTGCCTATGCAAATATTGTTGTAAAGTCCGGAGCTAAGTGGTTCATAATGGAAAATGTTCCTGGACTTTTGTCCGCTCAAAACGGTGAATATGTCAAAACCATTGTAGAGTTTTTCCACGAACATGGATTTAGGACTGAATACAAAGTTATCAATGCTGCTGATTACGGCGCACCGCAGTTGCGTAGAAGATTCATTTTGATTGGAACAAAGACCGATTTGGTGATTCCGTTTCCCAAGGCAAAGTATTTTGAAAATCCAGAAAGTTACCAAAAGGGTTATCGCTCTGTTGGTGAAGTAATTACTGATTTGGCAAATGAAGCTACTTTGGGCAAAGTAAAGAATCATGACGCACCTAGTCATAATAAAGTTGTTGTCGAACGATATTCTTATATAAAAGAGGGCGAGAAAATGGATGTAAACGCTCTTCCCCCTCATCTAAGAATAGGAACAAAGACTGGAAAGCCGGTGTCTAACTTCAGCCATGTTTATAAAAGACTTGATAGAGACAAGCCTTCGAGCACAATTGTTCCGGGGCACAACGCATTGCCTGTGCATCCCTTCTTGAATAGAACGCTTACCGTTCGCGAAGCTGCTCGAATACAAACCTTCCCGGACAAATTTGAATTTGTTGGACCTATTATAAACCAGTGTCTTCAAGTTGGAAACGCTTTTCCTTGTATTGTTGCTCAGGTGTTTGGCGAAAGGCTGCGCACGGTAATCAACAAAAATTGGAAAATGGGAGATGAAACAGATTTGGCGAAATATTCAATGATTGAAAAGAGAGGTAAATCATGCAAATGAACCATCATATTTTGGCCAAAACAACAACGGAATCTGTTTTGAGCCATTTCAAAGATAAATCTTGGGTTTGTCACGATGACATTGGCCCGAATTTTTTTAGGATTTCGACGAGCGCTGACTTTCCTTCTCCGGATGCAACTTTTTATGACGATGAAAATAATTTTTCAGTTTCATTTGAGTTCAAACCTCCTACAGAAACAAAAAGAGGTGTTCTTACGGGTGTTGGGCAAAGTATCGCATATTTGAGAGAAAATAATGCATCTTATCTAATCGCGCCCCAAAAACTTGATGATTATAATTTGGGTGATTTTCTAACAGATTTGTTTAATACACAGATTTCAGGAAAAATTCCTACTGGATTGATTCTTTACGAAAATGACCACCCAGAAAATGTGAATCTGGCCGTCAATATTAATGCGGCTCCTAATGACCGAAAATATGGGAAAAGAGATATTGATTCTAGATACTGGGCAAAATATCAGGATTTGCCAATTCCTTTGTTTCATTTGCTTCTTCACTGTTATTTCTTGAAAAAAACACATGCATTTAAAGATGATGCGTTTAAATATTGTTGGCAAAATTATATGATTTCTAAGAAAATATTGGAGGATTTCAAGCCTCAATTCATATATGATTGCTTGGGTCAACCAATAAAAACTCCTGCGGGAACAAAGGAAATGGTCATTTTAGAAAAAGAACTAAAAAAAATAGAAAAACTCCCGTTAGAAGAAAAAAGAGAATGTATTCGAGCTAAAATCGATACTAATTGTACCGGAGATAATATGTTCAATTCTTGCAAGAAAAACTTCACATCTTTCTTAAAGAATTTGAAAGTTATTGATTCCGCAGGTGAAATTACGGATGCTGGTTTTAAGTTATACCACCTTGGATTAGTCAATGGCCCTAATAGTAGGATTTTTACAGATTATTTTGCGAGAGAAGTTTTGATGACGGGGTACCACCTTGACCTTATTTTAGATTTAGATAAAGTAATTAGAGAAAATCCGAAAAGTTCTTTTACAAAATGTCGTTCTCAGATGGAGTGTCAATATGAGGAAAAGGGTTTCATAAAAAGAAATCCAAATAGAAAGGCCAAGGAAAAAAGTAAGGCCCGTTTTCTGAAACAAGAAGCTATTTTGTGGAAACGTTTAGGACTACTGGAAGAAAAAAGTAAAGATTGTTGTTGTTTTAATTGGAAGAGAATTACAGAAATCTGTTCCTTATCAGATTTATAATAGGTGAAAAAAATTATAGCCCCATCTGATGACAGGATGGGGCTTTTTTTACCTGGTGAATCTTTGAAATGTTTTAAAAGGAGGTGTTATTTTTTTTAATTTTTAACGCCTTAAAGAATTCCTTTTTCATTTTGACAAATCTATTTCGGCAATAACGTTCGTATGTTTCCTTTAGTTTAGGGAAATCTTTCTTTTCAAAACCAGAAGATTCTTCAATCCATTTTAGATCGGCTTCCTTTGTAAAGCTATACTTCGCCTCAATTTCCTTTATGTCAACTTTATCTTTGTATTTATCGTCTTGATAAAAGGTTTTGTCATGTTTTGTCCTATTGGCATATTCGGGCAAATAGCATAAGTTCGCAATGTTACTTATGGATAGCCCATCACCATTTGTTTGTGCGATTAGTCTAGCCATTTGTTCTTTAGGCGCAATATGTTCAATATCAAATTTTTCTAATCCCAAATTGTCCATTAAGGTGAATTTTTCCAAATAAATTGTATTTAGTATTACATATTCCTCGGATTTTGCTGAAGCAACTTTGCTTGCTTTTTTTTCAATTCGCTGTAAGGATTTGTTGAAGTAGTTGTCGAGATCTGAATTCCAAGTGTCATAAGAAATGCTTTGCGCGTATCTCTTATTGGAGGAAACTTGGTAAATTTTTTTCGTACCGCCATCGCTCCAATAGTTTGTGATAATGTCATTGATGTACCAACGCAGTAATTTGGTGGACCAATCTGCTTTTTCTTTTTTCCAATTGGGATTTTGAATAGAATAATCTGCATCGATATACATTTCTTTAAAAACGCTTGCTATCATAGACAATATTTGAAATTTAGAATGGAACATTCTTTTGCTTTGTCTTTTATTGCCTTTAAATTGAGTCATTGGTTTTATAGCGTCATCAACAAAATTAATCGCATTAATTAAAGCTTTCTCAAATTTGTTGACGTCTTTCATTGCTAACAATTTTTTGTCAAGTTCGCTAATTTTGTCGTCACTATTTAAGCATGCATTTACGAGTTCGAAGCCTAAAGGGTTTAATTTTGCCTTTGTGTTAATTCTGAGATTATCAAAATTTTCAACAAGGTATCTGCTCAACCCATATAGATAATCAAAGGGGTTTAATTCGCACGATTTGTCCATTTCATCAGGGCTAAACTTGTCTACAGCAAAATTATCAGCATTAAATTCTTTGTATTTTTGAATATTGATTTTAACAATTTCTTGATTGTTTACCTTAAATTTTTTTTCAATAGCCCATGTGGCAGCATAAATTTCGTATTGTGATAATGGCGTTCCCTTTGAATTTATTCTTCCAAAAATCTCCGGCAATGTGAAATCGGGACCGCTATAAATAATAATAGGCATTTCAGTATTTTTTACCGTTTCGTATAAAAATTTTTTTCCGGAAAAAACATTTGTTAAAGCGCACTCGAGTTTCTCAAATAATTCACCAGAATAGTCTATCTTAAATTTTTTTACTATAGAATTTATTAAACTCACGTATTTCAAATCATCAAATTTCATGTGTTTCTTGATGAACTCAGATAGCTCTATTCGCACCATCTCAATTTTTTCAGGCGTTTTTTCCACATTCAGCACATCTAAAATCTTCTCGCATTCATCGTCTGAAAAGTCCTTGTCTTCAACAAAGCTTAATGGATTGGAGATATACTTTTTTAAAGTATTACTCCGTTGCAAGCCATCAACAAGCACATATGTCAACACGCTGTTATCAATTCGTTTGTGAAATAACATTGACCCAAACGGATATCCGTTTATAATCGAATCAACAAAAGTTTTCTCTTGCTTAGGTGTCCAGACTCTATTTCGTTGAAACATTGGAACGACAATTTTACGATCCTTTCTATCTTTGCCTTCAATCGCGGCAATCAATTCATCTACTTTCCAGACCTCGGGTTTGCAATCATACATTTTATTTACCTCAAATAATTTTAAACAAGGTCAAAAATTAAACCGCCTAATGCGGTTGAATTGAACTTTACACTTTAGATATAACATTTCATATTTCTTTTGTCAAACGATATCTTTAATAAAAAGGAGTTTTAATGTGCCAAATTGCCCAAAAGATGATATTCCTACATCTTCGTTAAGGATGTAAGCTCGTTTGAGTTGGGACTTGCGTAGCGAGACTGAACAGATGGCGAGTAGTTGTGAGTCGATGACCCTACAATCCGACCTGTGTGTGCGAGAGAAACGCCCGTAAGTAACTTTATCGCCCGTGTAGCGGGACGTCGTTTTCTTTATAGTTGTAGAAACCACATTTGATTACAAGAAAAATAGCCTATTTGCAAACTTTCCTTCTGGCACATAATCGATGTTCTTGCAAATTTTGTCGGCATAAAAGGTTGTAACAGGCAATCTTGATTTTTTAGTTGCGCCAAAATGCATGCAACTAAGAGCTAGTATTTGCTGCACAATGGTTTCCATTGACAAATTGCCGACTTGCTTTTTGACATGTAATGGCTTTGGCGATGCTTTTCCATCTTTTATATCTGTAGTGACAACGAAAGCTTCATCCTCGCTTAATAGCGCATCTCCACATAGTGGATTCCGTATTGAGCCATCTTCTTCGCGCAGCATTTTTGACGATACGAACTTTTTCACTTCAATTACGGAATAGTCGATATTCTTCTTTTCAAAATATTTTTTATACCATTCGGCATCCTCGTTACTAAATCCGTCGCGATGAATAACAAGATTCTTTATTTGAGAACCGGTTACTTCTTCATATCCTAAAAGGACCTCATCAAAGATTTCTTGTAGAATAGTTTCGCCAATTTTTTCGCCTTTTTGTGCTTTCTTGGGCTTGTAGAAGCTGATAGGACGACCATTTTTATCAAAGACAGTTGCACAAGTTGGATAATGGATGCCTTTTTCTATGGTGGCGACATCGATGCCGACAAAACAATCGACATTTCCAGGGACATTATCAACAATCCAGGGGATACCTCCAGCTTTAGCAAAGATTCCGAGCGCAATGTTGTGCATAAACCAAACTGCATTTTTGTCTTGTTGCTCAAACATGCTTGCGGTCTTTTCGCTAATCATTTGAGACGGGATGTTTTTTTCTGCCCAAGCTGTTTTAAAGGTGCTATAAGGGTTTGACTCATCTTCTTCCGTAGGAACTAAAACTATAGCAACATCGAAATTGTTTTTTTCAGAAATGGAACGAACGAGTTTTTTGTAATTGGTCATATCCCCAATTTCGTATTCCTCATTACATACAGCCTTCATTTCTGAATTCATAAGATTTGGAATTAAATAACTAGAATTTCCAAACAGAGATCCTTTTCGTAAAAAGGTATTTAACGCTTTTCCGAATTGTTGCATTAACTCCTTTTTTCCTTGCGGATAGAAATAGGCAAATTTTACAGGATCCTGAGGTTGCTTATAAAAGCCATTTGAAAAAACGAATGACAACTTGTTGTAATCAATGAGTTTTTTATTGCCACACATAATTTTGGGGCAGGAGAAAACCTTTTCGCCAAATCCAATTTTCTCAGGTAAAATGTAATCTGTAATAAATTTGACATTACTGATTTCTTTGAGGTTTCCTATATCTGAAAGAAATTCTTTTGCAATTGCATATCTTGAGTTCATATCGAGTTTCGTGTACTTCTCAATTTGCTTAGAAAAGGATGGGCATTCTGCAGATACTCTCTCTAATGTTACGACAGGTTTTAAGGCTTGCGGGTAATAATATAATTCTTTACCATTTTTCATTTTCACATAAACAACTGGTGTGTTATCAGGGCAATCTTTAGTTTTAGATTCGCTTTTGTTTCCGGCATAATACTGCTTTAGCGATGTAAAGTTTGGCAATTCATCAATAACAGTTTCCGGACCGACTGCTTTTATTATTCCGCACCCAGATATATCGCCCCAAGTGTTTATAACTTTCATTCCTTCAACATATTTTTTTTCATTAATCAAATCGTAAATTGTTTTCTTAGTCTCCAGTTCAGAAGAAATATTTAACCATAATTGAATTTTCTTTTCATCAGATATTTTTATGGTATAATTGTATTCTCTGCGAAGCCGAAATTGTTTATCTTGAGAGGTAAGAGTGGCTTTGATTTCTGAAATGTAGGCTGATGTTATAGTATTTGAAACTTTGTATTTGTTGTACTTTTGCACGAATTTTATAGAACGTAGATTCTCCTTTATACGATAGTCTACAACATCGGCGTATAATTTTTTATTGGAGAGGATGTCTAATGACTCTTCTTTATCAAAAACGATTTCAAATGAATCATCGATATTGAAATTGGCAATTTTTTCTAGTGTGAAAATTTTTTTGTCATCAGTGAAGGCGCGCGTGTTGGATCTATAAGAAATTTTCCCTGCGACACTGCGCATAAACTCCTGAATAGACGAAACCTGCTTTTTGGGCCTTATTGTGTAAATACAATAAGAAATGGGTTCTATTGGCTTATCGGATTCGAAAACTTCAAGTTTTATTTTTTTCATAATCTACCAATAGGTTAGGTGGTTAATTCTAAGAATTAAATATAAATTGTTTTACCGTCAAGTGTGAGACGTTTTTTATTTCTGCATTCGCGTTAGGGATGGTGACCCCTTGGGGCGGAGACGCGCTTGCGCGGCTCCGTTTTAATAGTGCTGCGGGCGGGCCGCCAGGGACGATCGGAGCACGTTAAAATATAGCCCGACCCGGGGAAGGGTGGACCCTATCGCCTGCGGCTCCAGGGTGACAGGGGCCAACCGAGCCGGGGAACGCTACAGAGAAATGCGGGAAGTAACGCGCGGGTGTTGACTTCCCGCTGGCCTGTTTGTATATTTATCCCTGTATTACGACAATCCCTGCGACAGTCGGCATAGGCCTTGCGGCCCGTACGTGCATCCGCGGTGGGGCTCATCAACCTTCTTGTTGATGTTGTTGGATAGCTGGCAGGAACACGACCTGCTCGAGTGTGTGGCGAAAGCCGCGCCAGGTAACGCCGAGGAAAGCCCTCGCCAACAGCACCGCAAGAGCATCTCAAAACATAAATAAACCCAAATTGCGTCCGCAGTGCGGACGCAATTAAAACCGTTTTTAACGTTCGCTCATGCCGAGCGGGCTAGAGGATTATTATGGCAAGAAAAGCTGATAAATTGGCTGTCCGGATATATACCATCCGCGGGGTCAAGGTGATGCTCGATGCCGACCTGGCCGAGATTTATGGGTATAGCACCAAAGCATTCAATCAACAAGTCAAGAATAATATCGAGAAATTTGATGACGATTTCCGGTTTCAGTTGACGAGGACGGAATATCGCGAAATTCTAGGGTCAAAACAGGGAAAATACTCAAAAACCAGTCCCTACGTTTTTACTGAACAGGGTATCTACATGCTCATGACGGTGCTCAAGGGCGAACGGGCGACTGCTCAAAGCAAGGCTTTGATTCGTCTTTTCAAGCAGATGAAGGACTGCATTGTGGAGAACCAACAGTTGATTGGGGTTGATTTGTTCTGCCCAAAATATAGCCCTGCCGATAAGGACGAGGTGTAAAAAACATGTATTTCAATGTGTATTGTAATGTGTATTGACAAGTGTATATACATTTTCTATAATAGGGAGGGTGCGTAATAACTGTAAGGAGAGCTCATGAAGACGAAGTGCAAAAAGCGCGAGAAGGTTAGGCTGCCCAAGGAGTTCAAGCTGGTTGACGATTTCTTGTCTAAAGAGGAGATTGAAGCGCTTGAAAACGACACCTCGATGAGAGATCCGATGGTTATCACCGGCGGTCATGAGTCGGAGACGCTAGAGGAATCTATTGCGCGTATCAGTCGCGCTATTGCCGAGGCCAAGGAAGAAAAGAAGATGTATTCCATAAGGCTCAAGGTCAAGACGGTGGAATCGATCAAACGCAAGGCCGCCGCCGCGGGCATCCCTTACCAGACTTACGTGAACGTGGTGCTTGACAACGCTGCATCCGCCTAATGTGAGTGTCAACAGATGGTGTTGGCGTGCGGGCCTGGAACTGCAGGGATTTACCTGCCAGTAGTCGCTTCCGTTTTGTGAAACAAGCCCATTTTTTTTATCTTATCCATAGGAAACTTGTTGCCCCCAACAGGGCAAGGGAGTGAGGATGAGAACTTTTTGGCTAGGGCTGGCTGCATGCCTGGCTTTTTGGGCGTGCGGTTCAGATGAGTCAGACGACTTCGGCGGAACGAGCGAACCCGCCGATGCGGAAATTTCAGGGAACGAGGACCCGGACACAGGCGACAAGCAGGAGCCTGGTGAAAAGCAGGAACCGGGCGACAGGCAAGAGCCGGGCGCAAAGTCGGAACCCGAAGTGAAAAGGGACACGACCGACAAGGAATACTATATCAAGTCGAACCTGGAGGCGACCGGGGATTTCTCGATAGACTCGGTGTATGACAGGTACACGGGTTCCTATACCTACAGGATACGTACGGGCAACATCGTATGGTACTCGCAGAGGGTGACTGAAAGTGTGGACGGGGACAAGAGCGTTTGCTACGGCGAGCAGAACGGCAACTGCAGCGATTACGGGCGCTTGTTCCCGGCGACGGATAGCAAGACCGAGCAGGCCTGCCCCGACAGCACGCGCTTGCCCACGACAAAGGAATGGAACGTCCTGGAAAGTTACCGCGCAAAGTATGCCGTAATCGATACGCTGATGGACCTGAAGTACGGTGGCTCCTGCGCAATGGATAGCGTACTCAGGTGCTCTGGTAAGGATACGACCGGCTACTACCTGGCATCGGACGGAAAGGTCTACATGAGGAAGAAGGGTAGGGAAAAGGCCTCGTTCATCAAGGCGAAGGATTCCAGCTTCTACAATATCCGCTGCGTGGGCTACCCAGACTTTGTAGAGTCGAAAAGGGAACTGCCCGCCTGTGATACTACCCGGCGGAATCCGGAGACGCAGGTTTACGTGTTCGGCGAAAAGGAGAACTACCGCTGCTACCCGGAAAAGGGGTGGCTCCCGGACTTTAGCGAAAGTTGCCCCAGCAAGGGCAAGTCCATTGTCTATAACGACACGATGATGATTTGCCTGGACGGTATCTGGCAGGTGGCGGACCTGGAGTATTCACCCGACACGTGTAACGCCAAGACCAAGGATTCACTGATGTGGTTCAACGGCGTAAACTACTACTGCACAGGGGAAGACTGGCGCAACCTCACGCCGCTGGAGGATTCCATCGGGGTCTGCAACAAGCGGAGGGCCGGAGTCAACGACACGGTGATTGCGGGAATCAATATAGAGCTGTACCACTGCGACAGCAACGAATGGAGAAAGGCGGAACTCAGCGACTATGTAGGGAGTTGCGACGACAGTTCTTCGGTGCACATGAACGACACGATTGACTTCAAGAACACGCGGTATATTTGCCGCGGGAATGGCTGGTCGCGCTACACCGAACTGGAAGAACGCTTTGGCGCATGCACCCCCGAAAAATTGTTCATGTTCGAAAACGGCACCTACAATAGCGCAAAAATGCAGTACATCTGTGACTCTACGGGCTGGGTCATATACTCGCTAGAGGTCGTAGTTGGCAAATGTGATTCTACTATGACCGGGACAATCGTCAAGTCTGGCGACTATTATAGTATATGCCGATCTTCAGGGTGGATATACGTAGGTACATTGGAAAATACCTATGACAGCGTGATGGTCTGTAACAAGAAAAACAACAGGCACATAGTGGGCGGTTATGACAATCCCGAAGAAACATATACGACGATTTCAACATGTTATTACGATACGCTTAAATCGTCTGCTGGGCTTTGGTTTCAACAGTTACCTAAATGCTATAAGGAAGACGAGGGCAAGGTCTACCCCGAAACAGGGACCGCGCGGTACTACTGTGGAGGTGCCGGTTACTGGCACGATTTCTTTGATGACCTGCCCCTGTGTACGACAAAGAACATCGGGGAACTCGCCACGTCGAAGGACTATGGTCGCGTCACCTGCACCGAAAAGGGCTGGCGCAATATATCGGCCCTTGAAGCAAAATATGGCGTGTGTAACACTAATAACGATGAAACCGTCAAGGAATTCGATGGCGAAAAGTTCATCTGCCTCCAGGAGGACTGGCGCAGGTTCAAGGATCCTAGCACATATCGCCTACAATTGAACGTCGGGGAGGGCAGGTAATGAATACTATCAAGAAGACACTCCTTGCCTCCTGTGGCATTGCAATGGCAATGGCGCTCTATGCCTGCGGTGACGACGATTCTGAATTTTTGAGCAACCGCGACGACATAGAATCCGAAAGCAGCAGTAGCGCCGGGAAGGGGACCGACGCGAAGGGCTCCAGCAGCAGCGTCGAGACCATTGTCGACGTGCAGGACGGCCCCATCAGCGAAACGGATTCCATCGACCTGAGCGAATACGGCCAGGGCAGCGCCGTTGTGGACAAGGATGGCGGCAAGGTCTACACCCTGATGACTTCGGGAGTTGACGTGTGGACTCTCGAAAATCTCGACAGCAAGGCGATGCACCCGACAAGCACCTGCTATGACTATGCGGATTCCCTGTGCAAGGGTTACGGAAGGCTGTACCTCGAGGTTGACGATGCCGCGGCACTCTGCCCCGACGGTTACGAGGTGCCCCGTGCTGCGGACTACAGGCTGCTGCTTGAATCCAAGGACGACTACAAGCCCGTATATGCCGGCAGCTGCGTGAAGGGCCGGGACGACATGCTTACCTGCACGGGTATCAACGACACGGCATTCTACATGACGCGCGATGACAGTATCGTCGTAGTCCCCAAAGAGGGCCAGTGGGTAGTGAAGGAGGATGACGGGCGCTTTGGCAGCGTGCGTTGCATGAAGCAGAAATCGATTACCGAGAAGAAGGGTGACTTGCCCGCATGTTCGAAGCTCAATGACGGCCGTATTGTCTATGTCATTGAAAGTGATTCTGCCTTTGACTGCATTGCGGGCGGGTGGGAATCTACCAGAAACTATACCGTATGCGAAGCTGGCGACAAGTACCTTTATAAGGGCCGGTCGGATTCCCTGTACACCTGCTCCAAGGGAATGTGGACGCTGGCCGGGCTCGAAGATATCGGCAGGCCCTGCCTGAGTGGCAATAGGCACGAGGACGTGACCATGAATGGGACGCGGTATGCCTGTTCCGATTCCGGCTGGGTGGCCCTGCAATACCCCGCCTCGGTACTGGGCGAATGTTATTCTGGGGCATTCGGGACTATTGCCAAGGCCGATTCCAATACGACGTTTGTCTGCAGGAATACGGCGGAATGGCAACGTGCTACGGTCCTTGATGTGTACGGGTTTTGTTTGAAATCCATGAGCGGCACCATAGTCAAGCTCGATACCATCCAGTATTTCTGTAATACTAAAAGTGGTCAACACATCGAGAATATATTCTATTTGTGGGAGTCGGATGAAGATGGTGTCAATCACGAGCACGGCTTCTGCACGAATGACCGCGTTGATGAATTAGTTGTTTACGATGACCGCTACGCCGTGTGTCTGTCAAGTAATAGGTGGGCCTTCTACAATAACACGAGTTTGCTGCCCCGGTGCGATTCTACCCGGTGGGATACGACGGCATTTGTGGGCCATAAGGAATACCTGTGTAATCACCTCGCCCAAAGTTGGCAAGAAATTGAGCACCGGCTTTTTGACGAACGTGCGGATTCCGTATCGTGTACGATTGAGGAATACGGCAAGATATACACGGACCGCGATCAGAAATATATATGCAAGCTGGATGCTCAAAAGCTATACACCTTCAAAAAGGCGTCTGAGGCTGAATTGAAGTACGGACTTTGCGAACGGGATACGGCATACGTGATAACCGAAGATACAGCCACCTATATCTGTATGGATGGAGGGTGGATGAAACGGGAACTGGATGAATATGAAAAGAAACTTGGCCTTTGCATGCTTGATACGCTTTATAAGGTTATCCGAGATAACAAATTATACACTTGCGACGATGGCTATTGGTCGGGAAGAGCGTTGAATAAATATGAAAAGATATACGGTATTTGCGCTGACGATACGACCTATAGTATTGTGGAAGATACCGCCATATACACTTGCAAAAGGGGCAGCTGGTCGGAATACGTGCTGAAAGAAAATGAAAGGAGGTTTGGCCTTTGCACTAGTGACTCCTCGTTTGTTCGGGTGACGGAAGATTCGGTCTTTACCTGCTACCATGCTTCGTGGAGCAAAAGAAAGCTGTACCCCGTGGACTTGGAATATAAGGTTTGCACGCGCGATGAAGATTTCGTGTATTTTACAGACGATTTGACATATGAATGTAGTTCGGGAAATGTCAGTGTAGGCGAATCATACGATTCAGATTATTCAAATATTATAGGATATTGCGATAGAAAGGCTCACGGGAAAGACACGGTCTACCTTGGAAAGAGATTCATTTGCGACACTCTGGCCAGAAGTAGTAGCTGGGTTTTGTATACTCAGGCTGATTCGCTGGCAAAGACTTATTGTAGTAAAGAAATTGCAGGCACGGAAGTCATATTAAGGAATGGCGTCCATAAGGTGTGCAAGAACTCAGGGCACCCATATTACTCATGGCAGACGCAAAATCAGGCCAACTACTTGCCCCCTTGTAACGAGGAGAATGAAGGGCAGAAAGAGTTTAACGGCTTGACAAACAGCGTTTGTCATAATTCTAAGTGGGCTCCGGCCGATACATTCCATGTGACGGATGGGCGAGATGGTAGAGTCTATGCCGCCATAACGATTCTTGGAAAGACGTGGATGGCAGAAAACCTGGCCTACTTGCCTACGGTCGGTTATGCCTATACCGCAAACAGCCCATACCCTGTCGAGACGATTGGCGATAACGACACGGTGTATTATTCCTGGTCTACGGCAGTGGGGCTCGATAAAAATTACGACATGGCGTCTACGGATAAAGTTCTCAAGGGCAAAAATATTCGCGGAATCTGCATGGAAGGGTGGCATTTGCCTTCTTATTCGGAATTGTATTATTTTGACCTAGATGTCCGGACATACTATGCCAATTACAGCGACTTCTACGAGGGTGATGATGTTGTTGGGCTAAACCTTTCTATGCAAAGGACACTCACTGTAGGGAGAGATTCGTCACTTGCCTATGACACCGTTAGTACCGTTTCTGACAGGACCAAACTTGCGACATTCTGGCAGTCGGGAGAATATACGATTGGTACCGCCCGTTACGTTACTTTTAAAAAGGAATCCGTCCTCTCTTTTAAAGACTATGTGGAAAAAAGAACTTTGAACGCAGTCCGTTGTATCAAGGACGACTAAGGAGTAGGCTATGGAAACTACATCGGGAACATACCGCCGTATTTTTGTGCTGGGCTCCGGCTTCAGCAAGTCTTTCTGCCCGCAGATGCCTACGCTCCGCGACCTGAACGAGCGCATTCCCTTCGGCATTCCGGAAGAGTTCCCGCACCTGCGCGAATACTGCACGCGTTTTTTGGAACTGTGCAATAGCCAGCCGGATTACCTGGATATCGAGCGGCTTTCGACCTCGATTCTTTCGGCGCAGATTTTCCCGGGGGTGCGCGAAAGTCTGTACCATTCCAGTTTGCGGTTCGAACTGCTGCGTTTTATTGCGAACGAGATCCGGCATGACCGCGCGGTGGATGATGACTGCGCGGCGGTGCTCCGCAAGTTCCTTTCGGGTTGCGAGAACTGCCCGGGCGAGGGCGTGCGCGATACGCTACTGCTATCGTTCAACTACGATACGCTTATCGAGGACGTGATTGCGGCCGACCCGGAGATGAGTTCGCGCGTGGCGGTGGATTACGGCGTGCGTATTGACCCTGCGGACCGGAGTGCGGTACGTGCCCCGCGGACGCTCACGGTTGACCTCATCAAGTTGCATGGTTCGCTCAACTGGTACCCGGTAAAGGGTGCCTCGGACCCGCTCGACCTGAAGAACGTGTGCCAGGTGGAGCCTTGCGACAGGAGTTTCCCCATCTACCGCGAGGATACGCCCATCTATATCCCGATGGCGCACGCGAAGGAATCCTTCTTGCGTGGGAGCCTCTTCAACCTGCTCTGGAGCAAGGCGGATTACTACCTGAAAAATGCGCAGGAGATATACTTCCTGGGTTATGGTTTCCCGAAGACGGACATGAACAACCTGGAATTCTTGCTCCGGCACCGTGAACGCTTCAAGAAGGTGGTGGTTTTCGAGCCGGAAAATTCCCCTGTGCTCGGGCGGTTGCAACGCCTGCTGGGCGATATGGTGGTGAGCCGCGACGCGAAGGAATATTTGGCGCAACTTGCCAAGTAGAGTGAATAAGACTATATTCGGCGACAGGTTTAGTTCTATAAAAAGGGAAATACCAGAAAATGCAGGACAGGCTGAAACTTTTCAAATTGTTTGCACAGAGCGAAAGCGAGGCTGCCCGTGGTCGTGTCGTACGTCAGAAGGACCTATTTGACTCTTTGGAGCGGGAACTGAATTCCAAATCAGATCAAAATCCTTGCGGTCGATAATTTTGGTGACATTTTTGCCTCCCTGGGGTGTTATACCTTAAAAAGGGAGGTTTTTATGAAAATCCTGATACTGAACGCTAGCCCGCGCCGTGACGGTATGATTTCGCAGGCGGCATGCCGTTTTATGGAAGGCGTGGAGGAATCCGCCGCCGGGGATTTTTCTGAAAATGTCCGCATAGACGTGGTGAACGTGAGCGACCTGAAGTTTGCGGCCTGCAGGGGCTGCATGCAGTGCCGCAAGTGCGGGCGCTGCTGCCTCCCCGAAGACGACGCGCACCGCGTTGCCGAGAAGATTGTGGCCTGCGACGTGCTGGTGGTTGCCGCCCCCGTATACTGGGGCAACATTCCCGGCACCCTGAAGGCGCTTTTCGACCGCATGGTCTACGCGATGATGGGCGAATCCAGGCGCGGGATTCCCGAGCCGCTCCACAAGGGCAAGGACGCCTATATAATTACGGGGTGCACGACTCCCTTCCCGTTCAACGTGATTTTCGGGCAGTCTGCCGGCCTGTACCGCGCCCTCAAGGAGATTTTGGGCACGGCAGGCTTCAAAATTCGCGGAAAACTCGCAATTCCGGGCACAAAGGGGCTGAAAGGGCTCCCCGTGGGCCCCTCGCGGGCGGCCTACAGGATGGGACTTTCCGTCTAGTGGCACTTTTTTAGGGAATTTCTAAATTTGTGGTGACACTTTTCTGATTCCCAGGTGTTACATAGGCATGAAAGGCAATAATCAGGCAAATCGCGAGAAAATGTCCGGGCTCTACGAGACGTACGCCCCGATGGTTTTCCGGCGCTGCGTCTACATGCTCCGCGACGAATCCGAGGCCCAGGACATGATGCAGGAGGTTTTCTTGCGCGTGTTCGACCGGATGGATTCTCTGGACCTGTCGCAGCCGAGCAGCCTCTTGTGGAATACGGCGACCAGGCTATGCCTGAACCGCATTCGCGACAAGAAGCGCCGCGGGCTCGATGTGGATTCGAGCGAACTGCTTTTGAGCATTGCCTGCGCGGATGACGACGAGGGCGAAATGGAAGCGAAGGGCATTCTTGCGAAACTGTTCTCGCGTGAGCCGGAATCAAGCCGCACGATTGCGGTGCTCCACTATGTGGACGGCATGACCCTCGAAGAGACCGCGCGAGAAGTAAACTTGTCTGTAAGCGGCGTCCGCAAGCGTTTACGCGGATTGCAGGCGAAACTCAAGAACCTGGAGGTGAAGTGATGATTCCCGACTGGAAATTGGAACGCTACTTGACGGGCGACTTGCCCGAGAGCGAAATGCGGGAGATCCGCGAGATGGAAGCGACGGACGAAATCTTCGCCGGTCGCGTGAAGATGATGCGCGAGGACAACGCGGCGATTTTGAAGAAGTTGCCGTTTGAAAGGCTTTCCGAGAAGATGGAAGTTCGTGGCACGCTTGCTTCGGGTGGTTCGTTTATCTCTGGTAAGGGGATGCCCGCCGGTTTCAAGCTCGTGAAATTCGCTGCTGCCGCAGCACTCGTGCTTGCGGTGGTATCGGTGGCGCTCTTTAGCCAGCGCGAGATCGGCCCGGCTCCGGAAGGTAGCGGCGCGCAGGTGATGGATGTCGCGATGGTTGACATTCAAGATGATGGCACGCGCATCAAGGGTCTGGATGCCCGCATGGAAATCTGGAAAAAGACGGGCGATAGCGCTGTGCAGATGCAGAACCTGGACGAGGCCCGCGAAGGCGACGAGATCCAGTTGCGCTATTCCGTGCCGGAAAAGTGCTTTGGCCTGCTTTTCAGCATGGACGGCAACGGCACCATCACGATGCACATGGCCGACGGTTCGCAGGCGATTGCGCTCGAGCCGGGCAAGATGACGACGCTCCCGTTTGCATACAAGCTGGATAACGCGCCGAAGTTCGAGAAGTTCTTCTTGCTCACGTCGCAGAAGGACTTTACCATCGATGCAGGCAACATCGATGCATTGCTCAAGGACAAGAATGTACACAACGTGAGCATCACGCTGCGCAAGGTAGGGGGAGAGAACTAATGAGGAATATTATCGAGAAACTGGATGCGTCCATTACGCTCCAGGTGATTTCACTGATTGCACTGCTTATTTTTGCGGCTGTGTCCAATGCGAATGCCGTTACGGCCGGCGCGGGTTTAAACAGCGCCGCGGGCTTGAACGGCGCAGTCGCAAATGCGGCTTTAAACGGTGCCGCGCAGGCGGATAACGCGCGCATCAACCGCTATGTGGTGGCGGTTAGCGCGAATTACGGCGGGCAGGGCCGGCCGGTGCTGCGCTACGCGGAAAGTGACGCGAAGTCCTTTGCCAAGGTGCTCGGCGAAATGGGCGGCGTGCAGGCGGGCAACGTGATTCTGGTGAAGGAGCCGGGCGTAGCCGGGCTCCAGAAGCAATTGGATGCCCTCGATAGCAAGATTGCGCAGGGCAAGAATGCCGCAGGCCGCAACGAGGTGCTGTTCTACTACAGCGGGCATGCCGACGAGAAGGGCCTGCGCCTGGGTAACGAAGTTTATGCCTGGAAGGAACTGCGCAAGCGCATCGACGCGATGAGTGCCGACGTGAAGATTGCAGTTATTGATGCCTGCGGCTCGGGTGCTATCACCCGCCTGAAGGGCGGTGTGGCGGTGCCCGCGTTCATGGTGGACCAGAGCAGCGACATGAAGGGTTACGCGTTCATCACCAGCAGCACGCAGGATGAATCTAGCCAGGAAAGCGACAAGTTGAAGGGTTCCTTCTTCACGCATTCGCTGGTGAGCGGGCTCCGCGGCGCCGGTGACCTGAGTGGTGACGGCAAGGTTACTTTGTCCGAAGCGTACCAGTTCGCCTTTAACGAAACTCTCCAGCGCACCGAAAAGACGATGGGCGGCGCCCAGCACCCGAGCCGCGACATGAACCTCGCGGGAACGGGCGATGTGGTGATGACTGATTTGCGCAGCACAAGCGCGGGCCTCGAACTCGATGAAGATGTGGATGGTCGCCTGTTCATCCGCGATGAAAAAGGCGAACTCGTCGCGGAACTCTACAAGAAGGCTGGCCGCGCGATGAGCCTCGGGTTCCCTGCCGGAAAGTACACCGTTCGCCTGGAACGCCCTGCGGAATTCAGCGAGGCGGTGGTGACGCTCCAGAACAACCGTCGCGAAAAGCTTTCGCACAGGCAGTTTGCCGCGGTGAGTGCCGAGCAGACGACGCTCCGTGGCGAAATCGGCGGATTGCGTGACTGCACTGCGGGTGATTCTATCGCGTGCTCGCTTGACTCTCTCGATCACAATGGCAAATACCGCGTGACCTTCAGCGCGGTGGATAGCGACAAGGACCCGCGCAAGGGAATCCAGATTGGCGTCTTTGTTGCACAGGCCGATGACTACATGCTCGGAACGCAACTGAGCTTTATCGCGAACGTCGCGAAAAAGGAGATGCACGGCCTGCAGGTGACCGACATCTACAACGGCGCGAATGCGCATTTTGAAGGGGCGCAGATTAGCGGCATGATCAACTACGCGCAGTCCTTTGACGGGGCGCAGATTGCATCGACGCTCAATATTGCGGGCAAGAATTCTTCGGGCGCGCAGGTCTCGGGTACGGCGAACTTTATCGCCGACTCCCTCAATGGCGCCCAGGTTTCTCCGGCGTTGAACTATGCGGGTCAGGCCGATGTGCAGGTAACGGCCGCCTTGAACATTGCCGCGGATGCAGGTGTACAGGTTTCTGCAGCCATGAATATCGCAGGAAAGTCCGACGTGCAGGTGACTGCCGCCATGAACATCGCGGGTACGCTTGAGGACGCGCAGATAAGCACCATGAACATCGCGGGCCGTGCGAACGGAAGGCAGGTCGGTATAATCAACATCTGCGGCACGTGCGAATCCACCCCGATAGGGCTCATCAACATCGTGGGTAACGGCGTGTGGAGCGTGACCTCTTCCGTAAACGAGATGGGCGCGCTCGGGCTTTCGCTCCGCCTGGGAACAGCCTACCTGTTTACCGCCTTCGAAGGCACCCGCGAATTCGAGAAGGGCGCAAACTTCAAGCATTTCAGCGACATGTACGAAACGGGTCTCGGTCTCGGTACGCAGTTCGGCAAGTACGGCAACCACTTTGAACTCGAGTACATGTTCCTCAATGCACGCGAGGGTTTCGGCACAAACATGGACGAGGATGATATCAACTTCCATCACCGCCTGCGCTTGGGTTTTGTGCACAAGCTATTCCCGGGCTTCGGCATGACTGTCGGCGGCACGCTCAACTTCGTCCACGAAGGAAGTGCGGATAAAGTAATTGTCAAGCCCCGCAGTGAATACCACGACGACTTCAGCGCCAATGGGCACAATGCGCGCTGGTGGCCAGGCTTCTACGCCGGCCTCACCGTGGGAAGGTTCTAAAAATAAAGTCTAATCCGCGCAAAGCCTGCCGAGTTCGTCCTTCTTTTCGAGGATGGTATCGAGCAGGCTTTTGTAATCCATGTCGGTATTGCTGCGGAGCAATTCGGTAATTTCTACGACCGGCGTGTAGAGCGGCGTGAGCGAGAGGTTCCCGAGAACGCCCTTCAGCGCATGGGCCGCTTCGAAGGCGGCTTTCAGGTCTTTCGCGGCAATGGAATCCTTGAGCTTGTCGAAGTTGCCCTCGCCGGGGATAGTTGCCACGAGTTTCAGGTACAGCGCCTCGTTCCCGAAGCAGCGTGCAAGCCCTTCGGCGGTATTTGCCCCAAAAGTGTTCAGTTTTTCGATGGTAATCATGCGCCCCTCCGGCGTTCAAGTTCATTTTCGATGAAGGGTACAAAGTCCTTCGGCGGGACCGGCTTCGAGAAGAAGTATCCCTGGATAATCTGGCAGCCCATTCCTTTGAGGGTATCGAGCTGCGACTGCGTTTCTACACCTTCCGCTACGGCCGGGATCTTGAGGAATTTCGCGATGCCCGCCACGAGTTCCACGAGCTTTAGGTTGCGTTCGTCCTTTTCCATGTTGCGTACGAACGACATGTCGATTTTCAGGATGTCGATGGGCAGCGTGGTAATCATGTTCAGCGAGGAGTATCCGGAACCGAAGTCGTCCATCTCGATGCGGAATCCCTTCTTGCGCAGGTTCTCGATGACCTCGATGAGTCGCTCCATGTTCTCGCAATAGGCGCTCTCGGTCACTTCGAGCATGTATTCTTCCGGAGAAAGGCCGTTTTCTTCGAGAAGACGCATGAGTTTTGTTTCCAGTTCCGGGTCCAAAATGTCGATGCGGGACACGTTCACGGAAACAGGTACCGTCACGCCGAATTCATCCTTCCATTTGCGGATCTGCTTTGCCACCTCGTTCCAGACAAAGTTGTCTACTTTTTGTATAAGGCCGTTCCCTTCGAACAGCGGGATGAAGTCGCCCGGGCTTATGAACCCGAGCGTCGGGTGTATCCAGCGGATGAGGGCCTCTGCGCTGGTGAGGCGCGGGGTGTCGCCCTCGATGTTGTACTTGGGCTGGTAATAGACAATCAGGTTCTTGTTGTCTATGGCGCTCTGCAAGTCGCGGATGAGCGTTTCCTCGAACATGTAGCGGGAATGCATCTCGTTGTTGTAGCGGGTAAACGCCTGGGTCAGGTCGCCACGGTTCTTGTCGCAGGCGGCCTTCGCGCGGTCGAACCATGCCTCGATTTCTACGTTGCGGTCCACGTTTTCCCACAGGCCAAAGCGCACGCGGATGTGGTTCACCTCGAAGAATCCGGTAAGGATCCCCTGGACGATGTTGCGGATGTTGTCGTAGCTTTCCTGGTGCGTCGCGAAGATATAGAAGGTGTCTGCGTCTGCACGGCAGGCGATGGCGTTCATGGGGGCGAGTTCCTTTTGGAGCGCGCTGCCGATTTCTGCAAGCAGGTGGTCGCCAAAGTCCCTGCCGCAAAATTCGTTCACCAAGTGGAACTGCTCGATGTCAAATACTATTGCATCGCGCGGGATGTCCCTGCTCCACAGTTCTATCTGGCGGATGTATTCAAAGAAGTAGTCCTTGGTGTAGAGGCCGGAAACGTGGTCGCGTTCCGTCTGGCGGATAATGTTCTGGTCTTCGTAGAGTTCGACAATCCTGTCGCAGCGGGCGAGCAACACCTCGGGCATGTCGAAGGGCTTGGCGATAAAGTCGGCCGCGCCCAGCTTGAGGCTGCGGACTTCGGATTCCTTTTCGGAGGTCATCACGATGACCGGGATGCGCTTGAGCGTTTCAGTGTTTTCGCGCTTTTTCAGGAATTCGAACCCGTCCATCACGGGCATGAGCAGGTCAAGCAGGATAAGCGCGAACTGCTTATCTTGCCTGGAGAGGGCTTCGAGGGCTTCCTTGGCGTTGTCGGCATATTCGACGTCGTATTTCACGGAGAGGATATTGCCCAAAATTTCGCGATTTACCACCTCGTCGTCTACGATAAGGACGTGTCTCTTGACGGTAGTGATCTGGCGTAGTTTTTTCATTGGAGAAAACTCCTTTTATCCGTGAATAAATATATGTAAAAAGAAATAAAAAGGTACGGTTTCGCGCAACAAAGCGTTTTTTTTAGATATCTTTAAAAGAGAATTACCAGAATACGAGGTCCCCATGTTCGGTCGACACCTTCCCCTGAGCGAACAGGCTTTGCAAGTTATCGAGCAGATCGGCGAAGATATGCCGGGCGGCTTTTTCATTTACAAGGCAACTGGCAACGAGGAACTGCTATACGCAAACAAGGCCGTGTTCAAGATTTTCGGCTGCGAAACACTTGAAGAGTTCAAGCAGCTTACGGGCTATACCTTCAAGGGGATGCTTTACCCGGACGACTACGAGAAGGTCTCCGGCTCCATTGTGGACCAGATCGAAAAGAGCCAGGGCAACCTGGACTACGTGGAATACCGCATTGTCCGCAAGGACGGCAAGATACGCTGGCTCGACGACTACGGCCATTACGTGAACTCCGATGTGTACGGCGGGCTCTTCTACGTGTTCATTTCGGACATTACCGAAAAGCGCGTGCAGATGGAGGCGGACAAGGCCGTCTATACTGCGGTGATTGATGCGCTGAGTCGCGCCTACAATGCCGTGTGGCTCATCAACGACATTGCGACCGGGAGTTTCTCCTTGTTCCGGGGCGACACTTCCGAGGGTAGCGTTCACGCAAGGCCTACCAAGGAGGCTTTGGAACTGCTCACCTACGAAGACGCCAAGGCGAACTACATCAACAACTTTGTAGCCCCGTCTGACAGGGAGCGCCTGGAAAAGGAACTGACGCTTGAAAACATTATTGCGAACACCACGAGCAAGAAGGTTTTCGGCGTAGTATTCAAGCGCGTCGTGGGTGACAAGGAATGCTATTACCGCATCGAGTTTGCACAGGTGCAGCTCCCCAACGGCAAGACCGGCATTGTGGCGGGTTTCAAGGACGTGGACGATGACGTGCGCAAGGAACAGGAAATACAGCAGGTGCTGCGCGACGCCATTGATACGGCGAACGCCACCAGCAAGGCGAAGAGCGAATTCCTCTCTAGCATGAGCCACGATATCCGCACGCCCATGAACGGGATTATCGGCATGACGGCAATCGCGACCGCCCACCTGGACGACCGGGAGCGCGTGGAAGACTGCCTCAAGAAAATTTCGGAAGCCTCGAGCCACCTGCTTTCGCTCATCAACGAGGTGCTCGACATGAACAAGATCGAGTCGGGCAAGGTGGAACTGAACGAGGAAAATTTCAACCTCTCGGAACTCGTGGACACGCTGCTTGCGATGACCAAGGCGCAGCTCGAGAGCCACCACCACACCTTGAAGCTTGACATTGCGGACGTGGTTCACGAGAACGTCATCGGCGACAGCCACCGCATCCAGCAGGTGTTCGTGAACCTGATGAGCAACGCCATCAAGTACACTCCCGATGGCGGGACCATCTCGCTCACGGTGGCGGAAAGGCCCACCAACGCCCATGGTGTCGCCTGCTACGAATTTGTCTTTGAAGACAACGGCATCGGCATGACGGAGGATTTCCAGAAGCACCTGTTCGAACCGTTCACGCGTGCAAACGACAAGAAGACGGCAGCAATCCAGGGAACGGGACTCGGCATGACCATCACGCAGAGCCTTGTGCGCATGATGGGTGGCGACATCCAGGTGAAAAGCAAGCCCGGAGAGGGTTCGCGGTTTGCCGTCACCATCTACCTCAAGTTCCTGGACGTGCAGAACGCGGAAGCCCGCAAGGAAGACCCGCTCAAGAATCTGGAAGACTTGAAGTTCGAGGGCAAGCGCATCTTGCTGGTGGAAGACCACCCGGTCAATGCGGAAATCGCGAAGAACGTGTTGCAGATGACGGGGCTCGAAGTGGAATGGGTCATGGACGGCGAAGCGGCCGTGGAACGGATGGCGGGCAGCAATGAGGGCGAATTCGACCTGGTGTTCATGGATATCCAGATGCCCAACATGGACGGCTACCAGGCGACTGCGGCCATCAGGGCCATGACGACCTATGCAAGGAGAATCCCCATCGTGGCGATGACCGCGAACGCCTTTGCCGACGATATCCGCAAGGCGAAGGAAGTCGGCATGAACGACCATATCTCCAAGCCGATAGATTTCAAGGAACTTGCGAAAATTTTGCAGAAGTGGATAAGGGTGTAACGTTATGTTGTCTGAAAAACACAAAAAATTGTCC
Source organism: Fibrobacter succinogenes (assembly GCA_902800815.1). Classification (GTDB taxonomy): domain Bacteria; phylum Fibrobacterota; class Fibrobacteria; order Fibrobacterales; family Fibrobacteraceae; genus Fibrobacter; species Fibrobacter succinogenes_B. The sequence goes on along the minus strand of CADCGB010000007.1, from coordinate 126,817 downwards.
GTTTTGAGCGCGTGGGCGCTCTCCTTCGGTTGTGCCGTTGGCTGGGGCGCCTTCGTGATGCCCGCTACCACGCTTTTGCCGATTGCGGGCCCCCTGGGAACAGTTATCGCCCTCGTGCTCGGTGCTGTGCTGATGGGTGTTGTCGCCTACAATTTCCACGTCATGATGAACCGCATTCCCGGCACGGGGAGCGTGTTCTCCTTTACCAAGCAGCTTTTCGGTTACGACCATTCCTTCCTTTGTACCTGGGCCACGGCCCTTGCCTACCTGGCGGTGCTGTGGGCGAATATGTCGGCCTTCGTGCTGATTGTCCGCTTCCTTCTTGGACCCGTACTGCAAAGGGGTTTCAGTTATACCATCATGGGTTACGAGGTCTGGGCTGGCGAACTGTTTACCACGCTTGCGATTGTTCTCTTGTTCGGGTTCATCAGTTGCAGGAACACCAACGTACTGCGCCTGGTGAATACGGTGCTTGCGCTCATATTCTTTGGCGGTGTGGTCAGCCTGTTTGCAATTATTGCCTGCAAGGGCGGGATTGATTTCTCGGATATGGGCCCGGCCTTTGCGACGGCGGGAGTCGCGAAGTACCATTCCCCCCTGATGCAGATCGTGAACGTGCTGGTGCTTGCCCCCTGGGCATTTGTAGGCTTTGGCGTGGTGAGCTTTGCCTCTTCCACCTATGACTTCAAGCCGAAATACGGTTTCGCCATCATGGTGGCGGCTCTTGCAACCGGAGCGATTGTCTACGCCCTCATAGCTCTTCTTTCGGTTTCGGCAAACCCTGCAGGATCCGGCAATTGGGAAACCTATTTTGCCAACCTGCAAAACTTCAAGGGAATCGATGCCGTCCCGGCATTCCATGCCATTTTTAATTCACTCGGCAATGGCGGCCTTATTGTGCTCGCCATAACTATCACGGCGGCCATTTCCACGAGCCTTCTTGGGCTTTACCGAACAATCGGGCGCATGTTCCTGAGCCTCGCCGAAGATTCCGTGATGCCGTCCTGGTTCGGGCATATCAACCGTCACGGCGCCACCAACTACGGCATTATCTACGTGATGCTTCTTTCCTGCATTATTCCGTTCTTCGGGAGAACGGCCATCGGCTGGATTGTGGACATTACCTCCATCAGTGCATCTATCATTTATCTGTATGTTTCTGCGGGGATAGTGAAAATTGCCCGCAGTGAAACCGGCAGGCGAAAGACGGTGCTGAACTTTACCGGAATCCTGGGTGTCGTAATATCCGCCTTCTTCTTTTTCTTCCCGCTTACGCCGACGCTTTGGAACATGAACACCATCGCTACGGAATCCTTCATGATTCTGATGGCGTGGAGCATTGTGGGTTTTGTCGTTTACCGGGCCGTGTTCATGCGCGACCAGGAGAACCGTTTTGGCAAGTCGGCCATCATGTGGGTGACCATGCTGTTCATATTGCTGTTCTCGGCGGTGATGTGGGAACGCCAGGTCACCAACGACGAGACCGAGGAAGTCATCGCGCATATCACCGAGTTCCATACGGGATTGCACCAGAAGATGCATGTCCCCATGACCGAAGGCCAGATGATTCAGGAAAAGGACTTCATGGAAGAGCAGATGGACCTTGTCCGCGATTCCCAGCTGAAGAACAACCTGGTAGAAACTCTCTTCATCGTCCTGTGCATTTTCATCGTGGTGAACATCTACCGCACGCAGCAGCAGCGCGAACAGAAACTTGACCACGAAAAGCATCTCGCCGAGGAATCCAACAGGGCGAAGACCATATTCCTTTCGAACATGAGCCACGATTTGCGCACGCCCATGAACGCGATTATCGGCTACACCAACCTGTCGCGTAAACCGGACGCGACACCCGAGCAAATCCAGAAATACCTGGCCAAGATCGATTCTTCGAACATGTACCTGATGGCCCTCATCAACGACATGCTCGAAATGAGCCGCATCGAAATCGGGAAGATGGAACTGGAAGAGCGGCCCACCGACCTGCGGAAAATGATGGACGAGATCCGTGACATGTTCGAGGCGCAGATGGTGAACAAGAACATCGCCTTTACCGTGAAATACGACGGCCTCAGGAACCCGGTGGTGCTCTGCGACAGGAACCGCATGAACCGCGTGATTCTGAACCTGGTCAGCAACGCATTCAAGTTTACTTCGGAAGGCGGGCACGTTTCCGTGACTCTCGCCGAAAAGGAATGCATCGAAGAGGGCAAGGCCGCGTTTGAAATCCGCGTGAAGGATGACGGTATCGGCATTTCGCCCGAGTTTGCAGACCGCGTGTTCGATGCCTTCGAGCGGGAACGCGTTTCGACCATCAGCGGAGTGCAGGGTACGGGCCTCGGGCTTGCGATTGCAAAGAACGTCGTGACACTGATGGGCGGGAGCATCAGGTTCGATTCGAAGGTCGGTGAAGGGACGGAATTCTTCGTGAACGTGGAACTGAAGACAGCCACAGGCACGGAGGCTCCCGAAAGCGGCAAGCGCAATATCTCCATCGCAGCCAAGGCAGACTTCACGAACATGCGCCTATTGCTGGTAGAGGACATGGAAGTGAACCGCGAGCTTGCAAAAATCATTCTCGAAAGTCTCGGTTTCAAGGTCGATATGGCGGTGAACGGCAAGCAGGCAGTCGAGATGGTGGAGAATAACCCTGCCGGCTACTACAACGGGATTATCATGGATATCCAGATGCCCGTGATGGACGGTTGCGAGGCGAGCCGCCAGATTCGCGCGCTCTCCGACAAGAAGAAGGCGGATGTCCCCATTATCGCCATGACCGCGAACGCCTTTGGCGATGACCTCAAGAAGTCGAAGGAAGCCGGCATGAACGCTCACCTGGCAAAGCCCATCGATGTCGGCATGCTCACAGAAACACTTGCGCAGTGGGTGCGGTAAAGTTTTAACAGGACAATGTTATGGAAACGAAAAAAAGAATCGGGATTGTAGGTATCGCCACCATTGTGGCCCCCATCATCGTTATCATTCTTGTGCTGGGGACAATCTTCACGGGTCGCCATGCGAGCGGGGATACGGAAAAGGCCGTGCGCAACGTGACGCTCCTGTTCATGGATGAACTCGCGAACCGCCGCGAACAGGTGGTGGCGTCGAAACTGAATGACTACATCAATGACCTGGATGTGGCCGTGGGCCTCCTTGAAAAAGAGGACCTCGCGAGCACCGCAAGCCTGCAGAGCTACCAGCTCCGCATGAAGCAATTGTATGGCCTTGAAAAGTTCGCCTTCGTGGATACCGCAGGGCTCATCTACACATCCCGAGGCACGCGCACCGACATTGACCTCTACAATTTCGATTACAGGACCTTGGCAAAACCCGAAATTTCCTTGAAGAAGGGCGGTGGCGAAAAGAAGACGGTTATTGTTGCCATGCCTGTAGACCGCCTTGCGTTCAACGGCCGGGTTCTGGTCGTGTGCTTCATGGAAATTGACATGAACCGCATGCTGGAAGGCATTTCGCTGGAATCCGACCGGAAGGGAATCACGTTCTGCAACATCTACTCGAAGGCGGGCAATTCGCTTACGAACCTGGTGCTAGGCGGGCTTGCAAGCGGAGACAACTTGCTTACCGCCATGGAAAATGCCGTATTCGAAAAAGGTTTCTCCATGGAAAAGATGCGTTCCGATTTCTCGAACCACGCGGCGGGCGTCGTTTCCTTCGAGTACGACGGCATCCGGGAAACCATGTACTATGTTCCCATCCATTCTACGGACTGGATGCTGACCTACCTTATTCGCGAAAGCGTCATCTCCGAGCAGATCGGTTCCATTTCGGAAGGCATTCTGGAACGCAGCCTGTTGCTTTCTGGGATTATCGCGCTTGTGCTCCTGACCGTGTTCCTGTTCCTCTTTATACAGATAAGGCGTGCAACACAACTCAAGCTGGAAAAGGAAGTGGCCGATGCCGAGAGCCGCATCAAGCGGGAAGAACTGGAAGAACAGCTGGCACTCCAGCAGAAGTTGGTGGAAGAAGTACGCAAGAGGGGCGAGCAGGGCAACATGATTACCGCGCTGGCCTCGGATTACCGTAGCGTCTACTACCTGAACCTGGATACCGGAATGGCGATATGCTACCGCAAGGACGGTTCCGTTCCGGCGCCCTTCAAGGAAGGGGATGAAATCGGCTACCTGGAAAACTTCAAAACCTACGCCGAAAAGTTTGTCGCGCCGGAATTCCGCGAAAAGTTCCTCGCCTTTATCCAGCCCGAAAACGTGCGCGCGGGTGTCACGAAGAACAAGATTTATACCTTGCGCTACCTGGTGAACCATGGTGGCAAGGAAAGTTACGAAATGCTGCGCATGGCGGGCGTGCACAATGCTGGCGACGCTCCGGACGCACCGCTCCGCATCGTGGGTTTCGGCTTCTCCGATATCGACGAGGAAATGCGCGATTCCCTTGCCAAGAGCCAGGCGCTTTCCGATGCGCTCAAGACGGCAGAAGAGGCGAGCAAGGCAAAGACCATATTCCTCTCCAACATGAGCCACGAAATCCGCACGCCCATGAATGCGATTATCGGCCTCGACAGCCTTGCGCTGCATGAACCCGAGATTTCGCCGAAGACTCGCGGCTACCTGGAAAAGATCGGCTCCTCCGCAGAACACCTGCTGAGCCTCATCAACGAGATTTTGGACATGAGCCGTATCGAGAGCGGCCGTACCAAGATCAACAGCGAGGAATTCTCGTTCCCCAAGCTTTTGGAGCAGGTGAACACCATCATCGACGACCAGAGCCGCACCAAGGGCCTGAACTATTCGTGCCATGTGGCGGGCAGCCTGGACGACTACTACGTCGGCGACGTCACCAAGATTCGCCAGATTCTCATCAACATCCTGGGCAATGCGGTCAAGTTCACCCCGAAGGGCGGAAACATCGACCTCAACGTGGAAAAGATTGCCGCGTTCGACAACAAGTCCACGCTCGTCTTCAAGATTAGCGATACCGGTATCGGCATCAGCAAGGAATTCCTGCCCAAGATTTTCGACACGTTCACCCAGGAAAACGCCACCACGGCTTTCAAGTACGGCAGCAGTGGCCTCGGCATGGCGATTACCAAGGGTATTGTCGACATGATGAACGGCAAGATCGATGTGGAAAGCGAAAAGGGCAAGGGAACTACGTTCCGTGTGACGCTCACCCTCAACGACAGCCTGCGCAAGCAGGCGACCGACGACGAAATCGAAATCCACCCGAGCGAAATGAGCGTGCTGGTGGTGGACGACGACGAGATTGCCCTGGGCCACGCGAAACTCGTGCTCGGCAAGGCGGGAATCCTCACCGATACGGTGCTTACGGGCAAGGAAGCGGTGGAGATGGCGAAACTCCGCCACGCGAGACGCGAGCCCTACAACCTGATTGTGATTGACTGGCAGATGCCCGAGATGAACGGCATCGAGACGGCGCGCGAAATCCGCAAGGTGACTGGCGACGAGTCCGCCATCATCATATTGACGGCCTACAACTGGGACGACATCCTGGACGAGGCCCTGGCAGCCGGTGTGGACTGCTTCATTTCTAAGCCCGTTTTCTCGGGAATCCTGCTGGACGAATTCAAGAACGCCCTCCGGCGCAAGAAGGAACACACCTCGTTTGCGAAGAACAAGGCGGAACTTGCCGGAAAGCGGGTTCTCCTTGCCGAAGACATGGAAGTCAACGCGCAGATCATGATGGAAGTGCTGAAGATGCGGGACTTGCAGGTGGAACTGGCCGTAAACGGTCGCGAGGCCCTAGAAATGTTCCACGACCATCCCGAAGGCTACTACAACGCAATTCTCATGGATGTGCGCATGCCCGAGATGGACGGCCTGGAAGCGACGGCCGCCATCCGCAAGCTGGATCGCGATGACGCCAAGAAGGTTCCCATTATCGCGCTCACGGCAAACGCCTTTGACGAAGACGTGCAGCGGAGCCTGCAGGTGGGCATGAACGCGCACCTTTCCAAACCCATCAATCCGGACCACCTTTACCAAACTCTTGAAGAAATGATCTGGACTGCAGAGAACAGGAAATAAAGTGCTATGACTTATTCGATTATAGGCATTTTGGCGACAATACTCCTGCTTATCGGTAACCGGGACGTGTTGCGGAAGCAGGGCGGGTCGGAGTATTCGCGTACCCGCCTGTATTACCGGCGCTTCTTGCTCGGCGTACTTGTGTACTACATCACCGACATGCTGTGGGGTATCCTGGATGAGCATCGCCTGACAGACCTCCAGTTCATAGATACGACCATCTATTTCGTCGCCATGATTGCGACGGTGGTGCTGTGGACGCGCTACGTGGTGTCTTATCTGGACCGCAAGAATTTTTTCGAAAAGTGGCTCTTGCGCATGGGACAAGCCATCTTCGGTGTATTCCTTATCTTTATCGTCATCAATTTCTTCTATCCGGTGTTTTTCTGGTTTGATGACCAGGGCGATTACCACACCGCCTTTATGCGGCATGCGACGCTTGTGGCGCAAATCGCGATGTTCCTTGCCACATCGATTTATACTTTGTACACAACCGCGAAGACGCAGGGCGATGTCCGGCAACGGCACCTGACCATCGGGCTCTTTGGCCTTGCCATGGTGGTGATGATAGCCTTCCAGGTGTTCTTCCCCCTGTGGCCATTCTATGCGATGGGCTGCATGATCGGCATAAGCCTCTTGCATAGTTTTGTGCTCGAAGACGAAACGGAAGAATACCGCCGCAAGCTGGAACAGAGCCGCGAGGCACTTAAAGATGCACTTGTCGCAGCCGAAAAGGCGAGCAAGGCGAAGACGACATTCCTTTCCAACATGAGCCACGAAATCCGCACGCCCATGAACGCCATCATCGGGCTAAATAGTATCGCCCTGAACGATGAAGGCATTTCGCAGGCCACAAGGGAGCACTTGCAGAAAATCGGGACGTCGGCGCAGCATTTGCTGGGCGTCATCAACGACATCCTGGATATCAGCCGCATCGAATCGGGCAGCATGTCGCTCAAGAATGCAGAATTCTCGTTCGCGCATGAGCTCGAACAGGTGAACGCCATCGTGACGGCGCAGTGCCACGACAAGAAAATCCGTTACAGCTGCAACGTGAAGGACGGGGTGTCCAACTGCTATATCGGCGACGAGATGAAGCTTCGGCAGGTACTGATAAACATTCTCGGGAATGCCGTCAAGTTTACTCCCGAAGGCGGCACCGTTTCGCTTGTCGTGGAAGCTCTCGCGGTTGACGGGGAAAAATGCCCCCTGCGCTTTACCGTAGAAGATTCGGGAATCGGTATCGGCAAGGATTTTTTGCCGCGCATGTTCGAGGCCTTTGCGCTGGAAGACGAATCGTACACCAGCAAACACGGCAGCACGGGGCTTGGGCTCTCTATCACCAAGAGCATCGTGGAACTGATGGACGGGCACATCGACGTGGAAAGCGAGAAGGGTGTCGGTTCGAAGTTCACTGTTACCGTGATACTGCAGAAGTCCCCGCACAATGGCAGCGAACGTTGCTTGTCGGGCGGACAGCACGAAAAACCGCGCGCGACACTTTCCGGGAAAACGATACTGCTCGCCGAAGACCTCCCCGTAAACGCGGAAATCATGGCGATGATACTTTCGATGCGCGAGATGAAGGTGGAGCGCGCGGAGAACGGGCGCATTGCCGTAGAAATGTTCAAGTCGCACGAACCGGGCTACTATTCCGCCATCCTCATGGACGTGCGCATGCCCGAGATGGATGGCCTCGAGGCGACCCGCGTCATCCGTTCCATGGACCGCGAAGACGCGAAGAGCATCCCCATTATCGCGCTCACCGCGAACGCCTTCGATGAGGACGTGCAGAACAGCCTGCAGGCCGGTCTGAACGCGCATTTGAACAAGCCGGTAGAACCCGACGTACTCTTCAAGACGCTCGAGGAACTGCTGTAAGGTATATTTAAGAGGTTATATTTAGAGTATGAAGCGTCTATTATTTTTTGCCTTGTTCTGTGTGGCAAGTAGTTTTGCCGCGCATGTCGCTGTTCTGGAAACTATCCGGGCAGATGAAACCCTTGATAACAAGGAATGCCAGTTCCTCACGGACAAGTTGCGCCAGATGGCAGTAACCTCGCTCCCGGCGTCGGATGGCTGGACAATCATGACGCGTGAGAATATTAGCGAGATGCTCCCGCCAGGCAAGTCGGTGGAAGAATGCGAAGGAAGTTGCCTTGTTGAAACGGGCAAGAATATTTCGGCAGACTATGTTGCACAGGGGCGCGTAAGCCATTTCGGTTCCCTGCTGACAATCACCGTGGAACTCTATGAAACTGCGACGGGCAAGCTGGTGTCCAGTTTTGCCGTGCAAAGCGAAAACGCCGAAGACCTTCTGAAAGAAATCGAGAGCCACGCCCAACCATTATTCCAGACGATAGCCAAACCCTCTCAGGCGAATGTTGAAAATGAACCGCAGGATGCAGCCAATACGCAAAATGCGGCTAGTACGCAAAATGAATCTAATAATACGGCGGAAACAACCGAAGGCAAACCTAAAACCCTTCATTCATTTAATGCCGTAATGCCGATAGGAATAGATACATGGGACGATAGGGGCTCCCACTTGGGTGCAGAATTGAACTGGTCATTCTATATGATTAAGGAGACCGGGTTCTCGCATTTGTTTAGCGTGACAGCCGGTTATATTCACGCAGAACAGGAATGGTATGATTATGATGGAATGGATCTTGACTTGAGATACGGAATAGGCTACGCACCTTTCTCGGATAGATTTATTCTTGGCATTTATGGTCTCGTTGGTGCAAATATCAGATACCTATTTGCTGATGAGGATGCTGAATTCAGGGGGGAAGGTGATATAATTGAATACAACATTATTCTTGGTGGCAGGATAGTTGTAGGATACCAGGTTAGCGAAAAACTAGGTATACTCGGTGGTATAAATGTTACTACAGATATATGGAATCAACAGTTTTATTACGAGAATGACCATGGCGTATTCGAGGGCGTGAACATAGAGCCCTTTATTGGCTTGTCCCTAGTCTTTTAATTCAAGAATCCGCTTGACGCTTTCGTCAATGCGGGTTTCCTTTATTTCGCCGTCTTCGACCGCCTTCACGACGGCATCGAACACCTGCGTGAATTCGCGGGAGCAAAGCACCACGTCAACGCCTGCCTGGATTGACTTGATGGCGGCTTCGGCATTGCCGAACTGCGTGGTGATGGCGCCCATGTCCATGGCGTCGGTCACGATGACACCCTTGAACCCGAGTTCGCCGCGGAGCTTGTCTTGCAAAATGACGGGCGAGAGCGTCGCGGGCAAGTCATCGCCGGTAACCTTCGGGGCGGCGATGTGCGCGGTCATGACCATCTTTGCGCCTGCCTTGATGCCGGCCTTGAACGGAACCATTTCGCATTCGAGCATTTCTTCCCAGGTCTTGTTCGTCTCGGCGTAGCCGGAATGCGTGTCGGTCTTTACGTCGCCGTGGCCGGGGAAGTGCTTGAGCGTGCCAATGATGCCCGCGGAATCAAGGCCGTTCAGGTAACTTACCACAAACTTGGCGGCGGTCTCGGGGTCGTCCGAGAAGGCGCGCGGCCCGATGACGATGTTCTCGGGATTCGTGTTCACGTCGGCGACCGGTGCATAGTCGATGTCGAAACCGTATTCCTTCACGTAGCTCCCGATGGTGAATGCCGCCTTGTAGGCTTCATCCGGGTCGCCGCTTTCGGCAATGGCGGCCATGCTTTCGTACTTGGGAACGTCGAAGTTCCCGTTGTTCGCGATGCGCGCGACGCGTCCACCTTCCTCGTCAATCGCAAGGAGTGGGCTGCCGTTCAGCTCCCTGATCTCGGCGATGAATTCACCGAGTTGCGCCTCGTCCACGATGTTGTGTGCGTAAAGAATCATGCCGCCGATGGGATAGTCCCTGTTTATCGCGAGCATGGTCTCGTTCACGTGCTGCAGCTTGTAATCCGGGAGTTCCGCATATTCGTTCCAGTGGATGCTCGTATCGAGTGCCTCGGGGCGCACGAAGAACATCTGCCCCACCTTCTCGCGGATAGACATCTTGTTGATGTCGAGCGTAGATGCGCTTTCTGCCGGAGTGTCGCCTTCGGGAGCCGATGTTGAGGAATCATCGCCACAGGCGGCAAGGAGCACAATGGACCCTATCAGGGCTGCGCCCTTCCAGGGTGACATTTTTTTATTGCTGTCATTCTGGAGCGACCGCAGGGAGCGATAGAATCCACTAACCATTTTTTTTAAACCCATATACACCTCTAAAAACTATTCCTCAATTTTGAAAATCTTGCCGGCGAGCATCTTGAGCAGCGCCTTCGAAAGCGATGTCTTCTCGGTTAGTTTATCCGTATCGATAGTCTTCTTGTCGCCATCGATATTGAAGGCGAGGGTAGAACCGTCGTCACCCACGTCGATTTTTACCTTCGCGCCCATGACAATCGGGAGGTTCACGTCGTCGTGGCCGGCAGGGAACCCGCAGAGCACGGGAATGTCGTACTTTTTGAGGTACTGCGAAAGCATCGCCTCGGCACTCTCGTAATCGAGATCCGTCCCGGAATCTACGAACTCGCCGAGGATTACACCCTTCACGTTGTCCATCACGCCGTGCAGCTCGATCGAGTTGAACATGCGGTCGATATTGCGCAGGTTCTCGCCGATTTCTTCCATGAAGAGGATGATTCCGTCTTTCTGGAAAACATCGATGTCGCTACCCACGAGAGGCACGAATGTCGCCATGTTGCCGCCCACGAGGATGCCCTCGGCCGTGCCCTTCTGGTTGTACTTGTGCTTTGGTACTTTGTATGTAGGCACTTCGCCCTTGAGCAGGTCGCGCAGGATGGTGCTGTTGTCGTCGGTGCCACCGGTCTTCGCGATGCTCGAACTCATGGTGCCGTGAATGCTCATGACGCCCGCCTTGGTCTGCATGGCGTGCAGCGTGGTGATGTCGCTGTAGCCGATAAGCCACTTCGGGTTATCTTTCACGAGTTTCGGGTCGATGAGGTCAGCGAGCTGTATGGAACCGTAGCCGCCGCGGTTGGTGAGGATTGCCTTGATGCTCGTGTCCTTGAGGGCCGCGATAATGTCGTCGGCGCGTTCCTGCGCCGTGCCCGCGTACTTGCCGGCGTCGAGCTTGCCCACGTTCTTGCCGATTACGGGTTCAAAACCCCATTCCTTGAGCACGTCCGCTGTCTTCTGGATGTTGGAATCGGGAGTGGTGTACGAGGGCGAAACCAGCGCCACCTTGTCGCCCTCCTTGAGGAAGGCGGGTGCGGTGCATTCCGCAAGCGCTTCGATGATGGTATCTGTTGCTCCGGGGCCTGTCAGCGGGTCGTTCGAACTGTCGTCGCCACATGCGGCAAGGAGCGCGAATGCCGCAATGCACACACTGGTATAGAATGTATGGATTCCGGACACTCCGTGTCCAGAATGACTGCCTGCAATAACGTTTTTCTTGATTCCCATTTTACACCTCTGATATTATTCTGTTTATCCCTAGAAATATAATAAGAAACGCCTGTGATAAGGCTCACAGGCAACTACATGCTAGCCGCATGCCCTACCGTGTAGCGGAAATTAAGATATATTATGGAGTGCTATAGAGGTGTAAGATATGAGTTTCTGTAAAGTGCTGCCGGCGGCATTTGTGTTAGTTGCATTTGCGCTGATCGCCTGCTCCGATGATTCCAGTTCTTCTACGGATGCTCCTGATAATGGTGCGTCAGAAGAATCGCTCTCGATTTCCACGACCGTGATGCAGGACGGTCCCGAGATGGAGGCGAAAAACGGCGGGCACCTCGATCTGGATATTCCCGCAGATTCTTTCCTTACCGTATTCGAACCCAACGACTATGTGAAGCTAACGATGGACGGTTACGGCACGGTTATTGTTCCGGTTCTCGCTTCTATGGATAACGCGCTTGCCGGTGAACTTTTCCTGTTAGCCGAAGAGGGTAAGCCTTATGTGACGTTTGGCATGTTCCGTGCCCCGCTCGCCATAATAACCGGAGTCGCACGCGGTACCATCAAGTTCCCTATCCATGTCGAGATTGAACTCGAAAAGAAGGGCGAATTTGCCAACGTGATTAAGTTGTACGAGTTTCAGCACAAATCCAATTCCATCGAGGCGTATCCGGAACTTTCTGCCGAGGAGTTTGCGAACTTCAGGATGGTGGCTACCACGGGAATGGGTGACAGCGTGCTGTTCCGGGCGTCGAGTCCTATCGACCCGCAGCTGGGCAGGAGCGGTATCGTGGATTCGCTCTCGGAAGTTGCTGGCGTGAAGGTGTTCCTGAACATGAACGATGTTGCGGAAGATTCCGTTAAGTCGTTTGAGGGCTTCGAGGATTCTTACTATGCAAAGCAGAAGGTGGCCTACGGCAAGGTGACGTCGTCGTTTACCATGCGGGAGTTCAAGGAACCATTTGCGGATAAATTAAAGTTTATGGCAGAAAACGAGGGCCCGTACCTGGTGCATTGCGTGTGGGGCAAGGACCGCACCGGCATTGTTGTCGCCGTCCTTGCCGCGCTGATGGGGGCTACCGGCGAAGAAATCCAGGAAGACTACGCGAAAACCTACACAAACTACTTCGATGTGGTTGACGGCAAGCAGGTCGCCCTGACCAAGGAACAGAAGGATTTGGCCCGCTGGCAAATCAGGTGGAACATGGTGACCGCCTACGAGGTCGAAGGGATTGACATTTCTGATTTCGAGAATGCAGACTTGGCCGCCGCAACGGAGAAGTACCTGCTCGCCATTGGCCTGGAAAAATCTGAAATTGAATCCATCAAGAAGCACTTGAAGTAAAACTACGCGAACAGTCTAGAACGATGATATCTATACGGCATCTTAAAAAGGTTTACCCGAACGCGACGCCCCTGCTGGACGTAAACGCAGAGATTGAGCGGGGCGAGGTAGTCTCGATTATCGGCGCCTCGGGAACAGGAAAGTCTACGCTGCTCCGGTGCATTAACCGGCTGGAGTGCCCCACTGCGGGTGAAGTGCTGATTGACGGCAAGTCCATTACGCAGCGTGGCGCGAACGTGCCGGCTTTCCGCCGCAAGATGGGGATGGTGTTCCAGTCATTCAACCTGTTCAACCACCTGACGGTCGCCGAGAACATCGAGATTGCACAGCGCGACATTCTGCACCGCTCCAAGATGGAGGCTCACGCACGGGCGATGGAACTCCTGCACCGCGTGGGGCTTGCCGACAAGGCGAACGACCTGCCAGAAGAGCTCTCGGGCGGGCAGAAGCAGCGCGTGGCTATCGCGCGTGCGCTTGCAATGGATCCAGAAATCGTACTGTTCGACGAGCCGACGAGCGCGCTTGACCCGACAATGGTCGGCGAGGTGCTCGCGGTAATCAAGGATCTTGCGCAACAGGGACTCACCCTGCTGATTGTTACGCACGAGATGAAATTCGCTCGCGACATCTCGACGCGCATTTTCTACATGGACGAGGGAATCATTTACGAGGATGGTACCCCCGAGCAGATTTTCGAGAATCCCAAACGCGAAAAGACCCGCCAGTTTATAAAGCGGCTGAAGGTTTTTGACGAGCATATCGTAATCGGGAATGTGGATTTCCGCTGCGTTACAGACAAGTTCCTGATTTTTGCAGAAAAGAACCAGATAGAAAAACTGACTGTGCGCAATGCGAGTTTCGTATTTGACGAGATCGTGTTGCTCGGGCTTATGCCCAGGCTGCCTGCCGATACCGATATCCGCCTGACTGCGGAATATTCCGAGGAAACCCGCCGGGCCGAAATCAGCATCGAGTATGCCGGCAATAGGGTTGACCCGCTGGAAAACTGCGACGATATTTCGAGACACCTGATAGAGATGGCGACGGAAAATTTTGAACAAACTAATTCAAACGGTGTAAACCGGATTCACTTTCACGTAAAGTAGGGTAACGACATGAAAAAAATGATGAAATGCCTGATTGCCCTGCTTGCCGTTACTGCTTTGCTTGCCTGTAGTGAAGACGCAAAGGAAATTGAAAGTGTCGCCCAATTGAATGCCCCGCAATATACGATTGGCTATGAGGAAGGGCAATCCTCGGCGACGATGCTCCTGAAGACGCACCCCAATGCGGTCCTGAAATCCTTTACCGACAAGATTGTGGGCTACGAGGCCCTGAAGCAGGGGAAAATCGATGCGTTTGCGTTTGAACGCCTGCAGTTGCAGATTGCCATCGACAGCGGGCTTTCGGGCGTCCGGCTCCTAGACGAGCCGCTGGGCGATACCATCAATGTCGCCATCGGGATTTCGCGTGTATCGAAGATTCCGGATCTGGAGAACCGCATAAACGAGTTCCTGGATTCCATACAGGCTAACGGCACGCTCGAAAAAATGCGGAACCATTGGTTCGAGCAGGGCAACGAGACCATGCCGGAAATCGCAAAGCCTGAAAATCCCACGCTACACATAAAGATCGGTACGACGGGGCTGGTACAGCCGTATAGTTACTACAAGAATAACGCGCTCAACGGGTTCGATATAGAACTTTCGAAGCGGCTCGCCCTGTGGCTGAATGCGGATTTTGAATTCGGGATATACGACTACAATTCGATTGTGGCGGCAGCGGCGAGCGGAGACATAGACTGTATCGTGGCGAACCTGAACGAGACCGCCGAGCGCAAGGAAAGAATCAACTTCTCGAAGCCGATAAGCCAGATTGTGAACGCGATTATGATCAAGGACGACGGCTCAAGAATGTCGCAGACCGGGAATGTCAATCGCGATTCCTTATTGAAGGATGTACCGCCGCAGTTTAGGGATTGGAAACTCAAGTACAACTCCATTGCCGACATGAACAAGCAAGACAACCTGGTGCTCGGAATGCAGGTGGGCTTTGTCTTTGTGGACAAGGAAACGCGCCGCATATTGCCCAAGGCAAAGATTGACTACTACAAGTCTACTCCCGACATGGCGTATCTGGTGGCAAATGGCAAGTTGGATGGTTTCATCAACGACGAGCCGGTAATCCGCTATGTGGCCCTGGAAAACCCGAACCTCGCATACATCCATGCGGGTTTTGAACCGATGGATATCGTGGTGATGTGCCCGAAGACCAATGCGGGCGAAAAACTCCGCGATGAGTTGAACTTGTTTATTGAACGTCTCCGGAACAACGGAACCCTGAAGGCGATAGACGACCTGTGGCTCGGTCACGACGAGACAAAGAAGGTAGTGGAAATTCCGGTGGCAAAACCCGGCAAGCCCACGCTGAAGATGGGGACAAGTGCCATTACTGCTCCCTTCGAGTATATCAAGGACGGCAAAGTTGTAGGGTACGAAATAGACCTGATGGCACGTTTCTGTGCGCAGAACGGCTATGGCCTTGAAATCCACGACGTGCCTTTTGAATCCCTCGTGCTTGGGGTCGAAACGGGCATGTACGATTTTGCGGCTTCGGCACTTAGCGCAACGCCTGCATTCAAGGAGAAGTTCAATCTCTCCAATGCCATCTACGTATCGGAATGCGTGATGGCTGTTCAGGTGCTCGACAAGGCGAATTCTGCAACTGCCGATTCTGAAAGCAGCGATGTTGGCTGGTTTGAGTCGCTCAAGTTGAGTTTCGAGAGGACGTTCATTCGCGAGTCCCGCTGGAAACTCGTGCTACACGGTGTAGGCGTAACCATATTCCTGTCCATTCTTTCCGGGTTGCTCGGGACGCTTATCGGGTTTGCCTTCTGCATGCTCCGCCTTTCCGGGAACAAGCTTGCGAATATCTTCGCCCTCGGCTACATTCGCCTGCTGCAGGGGATCCCCTCGGTGGTGTTGCTGATGGTGCTGTTCTATATCGTGTTTGCGCGTACGGGGCTTGACGGCGTGTGGGTCGCCATCATCGGGTTCGGCATGAACTTCGGGGCGTACGTTGCCGAAATCATGCGCACAGGAATCCTCGCGGTAGACAAGGGCCAGATGGAGGCCGCGCTCGCGCTGGGCTATACCAGGTCGCGTGCCTTCTTCAAGATTGTATTCCCGCAGGCGGCAAGGCACTTCTTGCCGGTGTTCCAGGGAGAATTCATCAGCATGGTGAAGATGACGTCGGTGGTGGGCTATATCGCCATCCTCGACTTGACAAAGGCATCCGACATCATCCGCAGCCGCACCTACGAGGCGTTCTTCCCGCTCATCATGACTGCGGTAATCTACCTGATTATCGTGTGGGTGCTGACACGCGTACTTACCCTGCTGCAGCGCAGGCTCAACCCGCTGAATAGAAAGGCAAAAATTTGAAGGGAAAGTAACTTTTGGAGTAACACTTTTCGTGCCTTCGGGTGTTTAAATGGCAAATGGGCTTTTCCATTTGCTATTTTTGCATGAAACGCGGGAACTTTTTTGAAATTTTGTATTAGTATCATCGCCTTGTTGCTCACGACCGCCGCCTTCGCGCAGGGGGCGGGCCTGTCGCAGTCCGGAGATGCCGCACAGTCTGTTCCCGGCTCTACAACCGCAGATTCTTCGCAGGTCGCAGGAATCGTCTTCAACGGCGTGGTGCAGGATTCCTCGTTTGCTCCGGGCGAAAAACTGAACGTGGAAATTCTCGAATCGGGAGAGGCTATCCAGACTGTTGTTGGCGAGCGCTTCCGCGTGGTCCTCCCGGAAGATACGCTCTGGAACGTTTGCGTCACCAATTCCGATACCGCTGGCGCCGAGAAGGAAAAATGCTACGAACTTGTCTACACCGGGGCCGAACGCAGTTTCTCGCAGGCGCTCGGCGAGGCCTTTGCGGAACCGGACAGTGCGAATGTTGCCCAGGATTCTATCCTATCGCAACGCTCCAGGACGGCTTCGCCCCTCCAGAATGACAGTTTGGGTGCCGCTGCCGTAGCGCAGGCGGATTCCGCGGCTCTCGATTCCAGCGGGAACCAGGCTGCTCCCGAAAAAGACGTCGATGTCGACGCTCTCCTCGCCGCCGGCAACAACGAAAAGGTAACCGAACTCAAGAAGGTCGTGGTGCAGTTGCGCAAGCGCCCCAAGCGCAAGCCGGGCGAATCGGTGGTCTCCGCGAAGTCCATCAAGCGCATGCCCGGCCTTGCCGAGGCCGACGTTATCAAGAGCATCCAGGCGCTGCCGGGCGTGGTCGCGAGTTCCGATTTCAGTTCCAAGATTTACGTGCGCGGCGGTGCTGCCGACCAGAACCTTTTCCTGTTCGACAACGCGGTCGTCTATTCCCCGGTGCATTTCTTCGGGCTGTTCAGCACCTTCCTTGTGGAAGGCATCGATGACGTGCAGTTTTACAAGAGCGGGTTCCCGGCGCAGTACGGCAACCGCCTGAGTTCCGTGCTCAAGATGGACGGGCGCGCGGGCGGCCAGGATACTGTGGAGGAATGGTTCAGCAAGTCGAGCATCAAGATAAGCACGTTCGCGGCGCAGCTCCATACCGAAGGCCACAAGGGCCCCGCACGCTGGGTAGTCGCGGGCCGCACCACCTACATCGGGTACATGCTCGACCTGTTCAATGCCATCGGGCTTCTGGACCTTGCGCTGGATTACGAGTTTACGGACTTGCAGGGTACGCTTATGTACAACATAACAGACGATACCCGCCTCAAGTTCAGTTTTTACGTGGGCAAGGACGAACTGAGTTTCGACCCGCTGTATATGGACTGGGGGAATGTCGCTATCCCGGTAAACGTAATGCACCGCATCAACGGCGACTGGGATTACAATGCCACCCTCGCATATAGCCAGTTCTACCAGACCATGAAAATCAGTGACCTTATGTCTATCGAGATGTTCCTCTACACCTTCACGGGCAAGCAGTGGGTGAACTACCGCGGTATCGAAAACCACGTGATTACTGCGGGTTACGAACTGGAATACGATTACGAGCATTACCGCGAGCAGATGTCGAATGCGAGCATTGTCGACATTCAGGAACCCTTCCACCACGTGGCCTACGTGCAGGATGCCTGGAAGATTTCTCCGGATTACCTGCTGCAATTCGGTATGCGATTCAACTACCAGACCGGCGCGGAACATTTTGGCGTGGAACCGCGCGCATCGCTCACGGTGAATCTCGACGATACCAAGACGCTCGAACTGTATGGCGGTTACTACCTGCAGTACCTGAATTCCATCATCTATACCGACCAGGAAACCCTCAACGAATTCTATTATCCGGCGACTACGACTACGAAGGGCAAGCATATTGACCCCGCCTCATCGTGGCTGTTTGCGGTGGAATACAGCCAGCGCGAGATTCTCGAGGACTACGATGCGACCGTGGGCGTTTACTACAAGACGCAGAATAACTTGAACACCTTCATGGTGGAGGTTGACAGCAGCGACGACTCGCAGTCGAAAGAGATGGTGATGGCGGATTACTTCGGGACGGCGGACGGTTACTCGTTCGGGTACGAACTTTCGCTGCGCAAGAATAAGGGCTGGTGGTTCGGAGGCATTAACTGGAGCCAGAGCATAAGCGTGATGCGCGCAAACGATGGCACCAAGGCGTATTTCCCGAGTTGGCACCAGCCTTACGCACTCAAGCTGGACTTGGGAATCAACTGGAAGGGTGACGAGGATGCCCTCTGGAAACACGAGAAGAAGGGGCGCTATTTCCGCTCGTCGCTTGCACTCAAGTATTCCTCGGGAATGCCCATCAGCGAGTACAAGGGATATTACTACCAGAAGGAACTGGGTAGCCAGGAATATTCAGACAAGATAACGGTACTGCCCGGGAGCCGCAATGCGGGCCGCCAGACAGACTACTTCCGCATCGACGTGAAGGCCATTGACATCGGTCGCGAAGGCAAGTGGAACTTCAGCTGGACCATCATCAACCTGACCGATCACGACAACATGTTCTTCAGCTTCTACGATACGAGCAAGAACCCGCCCGAAAAGACATCCATTTCGCAGTTCCCCTTCCTGCCCATCATGCTGAACTACGAGTATTACTTCTAGACTACGGACTCTATTATTTCAGCGTTTTCAACAGCGAGTCTATGCGGCCCGTTATCTTGATTGCGCCCTCGTGCCCCAGGTGGCTGCTGTCATACGCCATGTCATCGGTGTAGTCGTGGTTCCCCATCTTGTTTTCGTCCATGAGAATAAAGTTGGGGTAGTCCTTGTGCAAGTCGGCAATTTCTTGAATCAGCGCGGGAGCCTTGCTCCTCTGAATACCCTGGAACCCGAACGCACCCGTGTTCCTGTAGGCAGGATTCTGCGGGAAAACGACTCCGATAACGTATATATCGCGCTTATGGCATTCCGAAATAATCTGCTTCAGGAGATCAAAGTTTGCGTAGTAGAGGCTCGGGTAATTCTGGAACCACATGCTATCTGTCCATATCTTCGGTTCACCCCAACCCGCGACTTCTAGCGGTTCGTAACCCATCGAGGCAAGGAGCGGTGCGTACTTGGAATGCCCCGGAGCATTGCTCGTGTATTCTGCTAGTTTATCTGGAATAGAGTCTTTCCAGAAGTTATGATTTTCGTCGTAGGCGAATCCTGGGAAGTTCCGTCTCTGTACCATGAGGAAACTGCTCTGTGCCGAACTGAAGTAGATGTCTATGTCCAGGGAGATAATGACGTACTTGAGGTGCGTTACGTGCGGCAGTACGTAGTTTTCGAACATGAAGTAAGCGCAATAGAGCATGCTGTTCGTATTCGCCATGTTGAGCGCCTTGAATTCCGGGCTGAGTTCTGCCGGGATAACTGCGTGGAGTGCGCGTGAGGAACCGAAAATGACGGTGTTCAGCGAGTCGTAATCATGCCAGAGCAGGTCCAGCTTGTAGCGCCACTTGATAGCTATTTCGGATGTACCGGGCAGGTAGTATATTCCGGCGCTGTCGGGGTCAAGCGTGAATGTTTCGTGCGGGAGCGCTTCCGCCTTTTTTACCCACAGGTTCGGGTGCCACAGTTCCTCGCCTTCGGCAAGTTCCGTGACGCTGCTGTCGCTCGGGCTTACCAGTACGATTTTCGTGTGCGCACCGCCCGCATTCGTGAGGGTTGACACGATATTGGAATTGTTGCCATCCGTTGCCCATTCGCTATGGTCAAATGCGTAGCCTTCCGGAGCCTTGATGGTCTGTATTAGTTTATCTGTGCTGTCGGCAATAAGGAGCCGTTCGTGCGTGCCATATGATACTCCGACGAATTCCCTGCCGGTCTTGCCGCCAAAATCTAGGAAGGCGGTGCGCTTGCTGCCATCCTGTGCGAGCGATGCGTTGCATGCCTGTTCCCCGCCGTACCATACCGTATCGCGGGCATTTTCGGTAATGGTAGAACCAGAATCTGCGATGCGTGCGCGTAGCAACCTCGCGCCGGTAACCGCAAGCGTGTTGTCTTCGCTGATGCCGCCGTGGTAGGCGCCATCGAAAAGCTTCTGCGGGGTACCGAACTTGCCGTCTGCAAACTTGACCTGCCATGTGGAGGCATTCTTGAAGGCGGATTCATCCTTGTTGTTGCCCGCATCCGTCACATAGACAATCACCGTATCGCCGTTACTGAGCACGCGCCAGCGGGGTATTGCCGCGCTCTGTACATCTAACTTCACGAGGTTCGTTCCGGTGGCGTTCAGGTCACGCACGTAGAGGCGCGACTCTCCGGCAATGCCCTCGAACCGCGTGCAGAATGCGACGCGCTTTCCATCGGGCGAAATATCGGGATGGTACGCATCAATGGTATCGCTTATTTCCGTCACGGTCAGGCTGCCCGCATTGTAGTCGATGTAGGCGAGATTCCCGCTGATGTCGTTCCGGAAGGCGAGAATCATGTTGTACGTGCCGGTGTATGCCTTGAGTGCCGATGCGCTTGCAATGGGCGAGATGACGCTGGATTGCGCCTTTCCGTCGGCATCGAGCCATGTGGGCGAAGGAATCGCGCCGAATGCGAGCCTGAATCCGATACGCTCCGCGCGGGTCGAGGCATCTACGGTGTAGTTGTCCCCGCGGGCGATGACGTTCATTTCAGATGCGCGATCGGAATAGTACCCGCCTTTCAGGATTCGCTCCCCGATGTCTCCGCCATCGGGTGCGCCCAAATAGTTCGTGACGGTCGTGTCGCGCAATTTGCCGACCCAGTCATTCACCCATTCCTTCGCATTGCCGGCAAGGTCACAGAACCCCTGCGAATCCTTGCCCGCACTGCACACGGCGTGAACATGGTAGTCGGAGTTGTCGGCATTCCAGCTTTTTTCGGGGTTCCAGCCCCGCGATGCGGCGAGCACCCATTCGGCTTCGGTAGGCAGGCGTAACGCATTCGCCTCGGGGTGGAACGCAAAACCCTCGAGGTTTATGCAGTGATTTTCGCTATCAAAGAACGCCTTGCTGTATGTGTACGCGGTGTCGTAGCCCAGCTCCGCGCCCCTTGCGTTCGCGTAAAGCACCGCATCGTAGAACGTGACATTCGTGAGCGGGAGGCTGTCATTTTCGCACGTGCCGAAATCCTTCAGCTTGCCGCCCGTAGCCAGGGCGCGGTAATCACCGCAGGTTACCTCATGAACATCCAAGTAGTAATCGTAATCCAGCACCACGTTCATCGCGGGGCGTTCTGTCGCACGGAATGTGGAGTCGTTGCTGCCCAGAACCAGGTTGCCGCCCTTGACAACCAGCATGACGTCTATAAATTTTTGTTCATTCGGATTATCCTGCTCGCTCTCCGGTGATTTTGACGTGTAATTGCTGCACGCCATCAGGAATAGAAAAAATGCGAGCAGGGGGAACCGCATCTTAGAACAATACCCTGTAGCGAGTGAGCTTTTCGTGACGGCGGCCCTTGAGGTCGCGGTAGCCATTGCGGGGGCGCATTTCGCCTGCACGAAGGGCTCGATTATCGCGGGTATCGATTCGGCGGATTGCATCCGTCGAATCCTTCACGCCTTCGTCGAACTTGATGTTGCCTACGAGCGTTTCGCCGCCGAGGCCTTCCGCTGTCAGGTAGAAGTCCTGCACGCCCTTGAGTTCCGGCAGGTTGGAGCAGCGCACATCAATCCACTTGCTTTCATCGCCCGCCGAGGGCAATTCGCATTTCGAAATCACGTCGCCTTTCTTGCTATCCTTGCGGATGTTCAGCGTACCGCCGGCGCCATTCTTCACCTGCACAAGCACGCCCGGGCCCACGATGGAATCCGTAATCACATTCTCGAAGATTGCATAGCCGCCGTCCTTGATAGCGAATTCATCTTTTTCGGTGAGTCGCACACGGATACCGTTATCGAAGCCGTTCGCCGGAATCGTATCACGGATAATGCGCAAGAAGTCGAGACGGTCGAGTTCCGCATAATGCTTGCCCTTCGTAATCTCGATAAAGTTCGAACCGCGCTTGAGTTTCGCGGGGATGTACACCACCGACTTCTCGGGGAACGCGCTCCATGCGCCCGTCAGCGGCAATTCCACTTCCTGGTTCTTGCCGTTAATGCTCACAAAGTGCGAACTTCCATTCGCGCCGTCTTCGGTCCAGTTGTTGTCGTAGCGGTAACGAATCAGGTACTCACCCGCCTGCGGGATAATCATAGGCAGGCGAATCTTGCTGTCTTCGTAGTTGATGTAGGCGCAAAATTCCCCGTTCGATGCATCGGAGCTGCTCGAAATATCCACGTGCGTCAAGGCGCCATGTTCCGCCTCGGCGCTCAGATAACGCCCGAGGAACGGTTGCCCGAGTTCCGGCCAGCCGTCGTCGGTATAGACGATATCGCGAACTTGTATGTAGGAATTTCCGCCGTCGTTCTTGTCGTAGTAATGGTTCACAAAACGCTGGCGGTTCACGTCCTGGAACGCCTCGCCGCCCGCAGGCCCGTAGTAGCGCCCGTAACGGCTCAACAGGATTGTGCCGCCGCCATCCAGCAACTTCTTGCCGCTGCGGTCCACGTACCCGCCGTCGATGCGGTTGGAGCGCCCCACCGTTGTCTTGTAGGAATTGTTCTCGAGGTCCGCACCCTTCTTGCAGCAGTTATCCCATGCCGTAAACAGGTAGTAGTAGCCGTCGTGCTCGATGAGGCTTGCGCCCTCGATACCCGAGCCGCCGCGGTTCGCGATGTTGATCATCTTCGCGCCGTCTTTCACTTTGCCTGTTTCTTCGTCCAGTTCAAGAATGTGAATGCCCGTGCCCCACGAACCGAATGCCATCCAGACCTTGTCATCGTTGTCCTTCAGCACTGCCGCGTCAATCGCATTGTACGAATCGCTCTTGACCGTGTGAATCACCTCGCCCATGTCCGTCCAGCCATAATCCGACTTTGTCGGGTCGATTTCCTTGCTCGACATGAATCCCATGCCCGATGAACGGATGCCCATCTCGGAGCCGCAATAGTACATGCGGTATTCCCCGCCGATGTAATGAATGTCCGGCGCCCAGATATCAATCATGTTCGGTGCGTACTTGTAAAGCCACTGAGAAAACTTCGGCATGGCGGGCTCGCCGTTCTTCCAGTTCAGCGCATCCTCGGAAAACTGCATGAGCATGTGGTTGTCCGTCGTGGCGAGCACATAGCCATCCTCGT
This sequence comes from Fibrobacter succinogenes, assembly GCA_902800815.1. Classification (GTDB taxonomy): domain Bacteria; phylum Fibrobacterota; class Fibrobacteria; order Fibrobacterales; family Fibrobacteraceae; genus Fibrobacter; species Fibrobacter succinogenes_B. Next base: position 103,368 of record CADCGB010000007.1, on the reverse strand, counting down.
AACGGATAATGTCCGGATCATGCCCCGCCCAGCGCGTCTCCTTCGCGTACCAATCGGCCGCAAAAGCCGAATAAGCTAAAGTAAGTATTGCCGCAGTCGTTACGACAGACGCCTTGCCAATCCCGAATTTCATTTTTCCTCGCTTTACCCATACACCACAAACCAAAAATACACTAAAAAGTTTTACCTTGCAAGCAAACATTTTCTAGCAGAACTAGAACATCACCCGGTACGGGATTTGCCTGTCGAAGGCGCGGCCCTTGAGGTCGCGATAGCCCTTACGAGCTGACTGCTGCAAATCCTGACGATTCACGCGCGGACCAATCGAAGTCGTGCCCGAGCTACTGGAGGTAATTGCGGTACCACTAGAGCTGGAAAAACCACTAACACCACATGATGCGCCGCAAACATAAGCATCTTCAAACTGAATCTGATCAATAATCAATTCGTCCGAAAGTCCCGACGCAGTCAGGTACAAATCCTTCACTCCCCCTTTATTTTCAAAGCCCTCGCAGTCAACCAAAAAATTGTCATCACGCGATTCATAGGCCTTCGACAAATCGCAAGAAGCGATTACCGGTCCATCCTTGCTCCCGTCACGTATGTCTATGTTTCCGGTAACCTTATTCATCACCCAAAGGCGCGGGAAAGTATCATCAAGTTTGTCCATCACCACATTCTCGTAAATCGCATAACCGCCATCCTTAATGCCCAATTTGTCTTTCTCGGTGAGGCGCACGCGGATGCCGTTGTCAAATCCGTTAGCGGGAATCGTATCGCGGATTACGCGCAGAAAATCGATGCGGTCGAGTTCCGCAAAATTGCCGTTCGGCGAAGGTTCAAGTTCAATGAAGTTGCCGCCGCGCTTGAGTGTCGCAGGCACCATCACGACGGAGTTTTCGGGGAACGTGCCCCAGGAACCCGTGGGCGGGAGCGTCACCGTCTGCGACTTGCCATTCACCGTCACCTTGTGTGTCGCGGCCGCATCGCCACCGTTCGCGTAGCGGTAACGCAGCAGGTAGTCACCCGCCTGCATGATGTTCATAGGCAGGCGAATCTTGGAACCCTCGGTATTCACGTACGCGAGGTATTCTCCGTTCGAGGCCGTATTGCTGCGGGTAATTGCGAGGTCGCCCGAAACAGCGCGGGTCAGCACGCCATGCTCAACTTCGGCACTCAAATAACGCCCGAGGAAGGGCTGTCCCATCTCAGCCCAGTTATCCTCGGTAAACACGACATCACGAATGTGGATATGGTTGTACTTGTCGCCATTCAAATCGTAGTAGTGGTGCACAAAGCGTACGCGGTTCAGGTCCTGGAAGGCCTCGCCGCCGCCCGGACCCACGTAGCGCCCGTAGCGCTCCAAAAGAATCGTGCCGCCACCCGTCGCCATGTTGTAACCGGCGCGGTCCACGTAAGGGCCCGTCACCTTGTCGGCGCGGCCGTAAGCCGTCTTGTAGGTGGTCTGCTCGATGTCCGGGCCCTGCATGCAACACTTGTCCCACGCCGTAAACAAGAAGTACTGCCCGCCATGCTCAATCAGGCTCGGGCCTTCTTCGGCACCGCCGCTCGCGCTGCTGGTACGACGCGCAATGTTGTAGACGGTCTTGTCGTCACTCGCCTGGTAGCCCGTAGTCGCGTCAAGCTTGATCAGCTGAATGCCCAGTCCGAACGAACCGAACGCCATCCAGTAATTGCCCTCGGTATCGCGCACCACGTCGGCGTCAATCGCGTTGTACTTGTCCGTCCCCTGTTTCGTATGGAAAACATGGCCATGGTCCTTCCAGCCATAGCCCGTAGTGCCCGGAACAATCGAGGTCGTCGCCTGGTAACCGATAGCCGAATTGCGCGCGCCGAATTCCGACACGCAATAGTAAACGCGGTACTCGCCGTTCATGTAGAAAATGTCCGGAGCCCAGATGCCCTCGGTCTTGGGTGCGTACGTATAGGCCCATTGCGGAACGCCGCTCACGGTCGACTTGTGGTTTTGCCAGGTGTAGGCATCTTCCGAAGTCCACAGTTGCAGATTGTTGTTCGTGCTCATGAGGGCGTAGCCGTCCTCGAACCGTACCATGCTCGGGTCGTGACCGGGTTGCAAATTATCCTTCGCGTACCAATCGGCAGCGGAGGAAACCGACACTCCAAACACAAGCCCAAGGCCAACACGCCCGAACATAGCACGCACGCCGAAGCGTGATCCCATACCAAACATAAACTGCTCCCTTTCCGAGGTTTACACGCAGTAATATATATTAATTGCGTGGTAAAGTCAACACATTTTAACTTTAAAAGTCCACATTTCTACGCAAAATTTGACATTTAAACAAAATATCAACATAGTTAACGTAATAAAAAGTCTACATTTGACTATTTTTTTATATTTGCAGCATGTTCATCTTCCTGTTTATCCTTGTCGCGGGCCTGGCCCTGATCTACCTCAATGTGAGTGCCGTCGCCGCGGGTAAAAAGGGCAAGTTGATTGCGCTTGGAGTGCTGGTCGCGATTTTCGTGGGGATGGCGTTCCGCGATACGCTCGCGGGTAGTGCCGTAGTGGCGTTTACCTCGGTGTGGCTGTGCCAGGCGTTACTCGTCTATATCCCGTGGGGCATTTTCAGGCTGGTGCGGAGAATCGTGAGGCGCGCTCCCATGGAAGCGGGCCTGCTTATGCGCGTGAGCCGCATACTGCTTGCGGCAACCGTCTCGCTTACCGTAGGCCTGATTCTTTACGGAGTCCCGCACAATAGTGAGTACAAACTGATAACAACGAGAGTGGAGTTGCCCGCGCGCTATTTTGCGGCATCCCAGACCAGCGAATCGTCTGAGCCAAATGACAGTACTCAAGTCGGCGAGGCATCTGATACCATCGCACAGCCAGAAACTGCCGCGGAATCTCGCGAATTTACGGCCGTCTTCTTCAGCGACATTCACGTGGACCCGCTGTTTGACCGCGCGAAACTCGAGCGCATGATTGCCGACGTGGATTCCATCGCGCCCGACTACCTGCTTTTCGGCGGCGACCTTGCCGACGTGCCGACGCCGAAGCTGGACGAGTGGGGTTATGATAGTTTGTTCAAAATGCTGACCTCGAAGGCGAAAATCGCCGCCGTCGCCATCAACGGGAATCACGAGGGAATGCAGGAACGGCCCGGTTCCGATCCGGGAGAATGGATGCGCAAGGTCGGGTTCGTGATGCTCGATGATTCTAGCGCCTGCATCGGGCCCGCGTGCTTTACGGGCCGTACCGACTTCCAGGTGGCGCGCCACCGCGACATCGACCGCCTGCCGCTTTCGACTATCGCCCCGCGCGATACCACGCGCCCGTGGATCCTGCTGGATCACCAGCCGAAGGGAATCGAGCCGGAATATTCCGGACGCCAGCCCGACTACGCACTCTCGGGACACACGCACAACGGGCAGTTCTTCCCGGGGAACATCGTCATCAATTTCGTGTGGAGGCTCGCTTTCGGCGAGGGCTCCCTCGATGGCGTGCGCTGGCTCGTGAGCGCCGGCGTGGATTGCTGGGGGCCGCCCGTGCGCGTAGGCACCGACGCCGACATGTGGGTTTTGCACTTTGTGGCCGGCGGGCGATAAACGATAAACTATAAACGACAAACCGCACACAGTAAACTGCGCGCAATAAACAATAAACGACAAAAAAAGCGTGGGCAAAGACATACCCACGCGCTATGTGCATAATCTGTAATAGAAAACCTAGAGCTACTTACCTCCCTTGAAAAGCTTGCTGGTCGGGTTCAACTGGATCGAACGGTTTTTATGCACAGCAAGGTACTGCTTGTTGAAGCCGCTCGTGCCGCGGTTGGCGTTCTTCTGATTGGCGTGGTTGTCACGCGGGGTGAGTTTGGACATTGTCATCTCCTTGTTTGGGGTTAGAATTCGTCGTCGTCATCATCGCCGTCCATGAGGCGCGACATGAGCTCGTCACCGATCCGGAAGGTCACATCGAAGGATTCGAGCCCATCCTGGGCAGACGTTCCAACGAACTTGACCAAGCCATTCGACTTCAGGTCGGCCTTGAACTCCATCTTGGCATAGGTGGTGACGAACGACTTGCCGGTAGACACAAGCATGATCTTGTCGGAACAGACCGTAAGGTTCTCCATGTTCCTGCCGTATTCCTCCGGAATCTCCTCGGGCTCGTTCTTGCCCTTGTCGTACCAACTATCGGGAACGGGCTGGACATCGAGGATATAGGGCATCTCCCCCTCCGGGTTCCACAGGGTCATAAGGAAGGCGCCCTTCAGCCCCTGCCAGACATTCCCCGTTTCCATGGCCTTCATGCCGATGGCCGTCACTTCGTAGCCGTTCTGCTTGTCGTAAGCAAGCAGGCCCTGCTGCTTGAAGAAGAAGAGGATGTTCTTGACAGCGGCCCTGCGGGCCTCGCCGTTGTCGCAGAAGAGGTCGCGACAGATATCCACCTCGTTGGCATGCGGATGTTCCACGATGTACTTGAGGAACGGGCAGATCCACAAGTTCTTCCTGAGGGCGCTGATTTCGCCCTTGATGACGCGGAAAGCGATCTTGTTATTGATATTGAGTTTCATGGTTAGGTCCTCCTATGGATTACAGGTTATGGGTTACGTTCTTGAGTTTCTGGACAATGCGGCCAAGCGCTCCCTGGCCCTTGCTCATGGCGCGCCAGTTGCCGACGTTCACCATCATATAGCGAGCGCGGGTGATGGCGACGTTCAGGCGGTTCGGGGCACCGATGAAGCAGGTCGCGACCTGGTTGCTGTAGCTGAGGAACACGATGTCCGCCTCGTGCCCCTGGAAGGAGTCTACGGAACCCACGCTGAACGTCACAAACTTCGAACAGTCCTTGAACACGCGCAGGCAAACGTTCTTCAGCTCCTCGGCCTGTTCCTTGTAGAACGAGAGAACCGCGACAGACCACTTGCCATCCTTCTTGGGCTTCGCCTTCGCGAACTCGCGGAACTTCTCCAGTTCGTTCGCAATCCAACGCTGCTCATTCCGGTTGCGGTTCTTGTGGTCGCAGCGCCCCCTGATGTTCTCCCAATGCACATGGTTTTTGCCAAAACGGCGGTACGGCCACTCGCGCTTGCCATCCATGTGCTCGGAACGCATCGCCATGCCGTCGTAGAACTCGTCGGAGGCAAGCTGCGCAATCTGCTGGTGGCTGCGGTGCTGGTAAGAGAGCTTGACACAGCGTTCATCGAGCATCTTCTCGGGAATCCCGCGGAAAAGGGCGAGGTCCCTGTATTCACCGTAGCCCCTGCTCAGGAGCTCCATGCACGAAGGCAGGTAGATCTGCTCGAAAATGCGGATGCGCTTCTTGCAGGCTTCCTCGTCCCCCTCGGGGATCATCTGGTCCACTTCTTCCTTCAGGCGGGTGAGCGTACTCTTGTCGGCGTTCACGTCGTTATCGCGCTGTTCGAACATACGGATCAGCCTCCACGAAATCTCGTCATGCCACTCCTTGGGCTCGTTCTCGTCGTAGCGATCAAAGAGCTTCTCGCGGTTGTAGCGTGCGGCCGCCACCCATTCCTGCATGCCTTCCGCATGGAGGATGCGCCCGGTGTTCTTGTCGCGGGCCACACGGACGGTGGTCACGCGGGGCGCAATCATGTCACGCTTTTCCTTGAGCGAGGGCAGGGTTCCCACGATAACGGTAGCGTAGGGCAACACATCATCGTACTCGGGCTTATCGGCATCGGCAAAGAGGATGTTGTACTTCTTGGCATACTCCTTGTACAAGTAGGCGTCCATCTCGGATTCCTTCTCCACCAGCAACACGGTCTGGCGCATCTGCTTGCCGGCAGACATCAGCAGCGAATCCGAAGCCACGGTGTATTCGCGCTCCTTGTCGGAATCATCCGGGTAGCAAATCTGCAGGTTCTCGGCCAAGTCATCGTCGCTCACGTAGGGCGGCAGCTGCTGGATATCACCCACGATAATCCAGTGCTTGCAAAGGCATGCCGGAACAAGGAATTCCTGGATAGTGGTCTTGGAGGCCTCGTCGAGAATCAGGTAGTCGAACGGCGGCTCCTCAATACCCTTCCACTTCAACTTCTTCATCACTTCAAGAGATGCCCCGAAGGTGGTGCCTGCGACAATGGGCGCGTTCTCCTGAAGGAATTCGTACAGCAACTGGTTATCCTTGACATCGCTGTGTTCCAGGAGTTCCTGCTGGACTGCAGTGCGCTTGTCTTCGGGAACCCTCTTCAAGCGTTCCTGGAGCGCCCTGGCCTCCGTCTTCATAAAGGGCTTGCCGTTGATGAACTTCTTGGCATCGTTGCTGATGTTGGGATTGTCCTCGCAACCGTAGCGCTTGACGCAGGTAAGGTCCAAGTGGTCTTTCAGCTTTTCCAGGATGTTGTCAACAGCCACGTTGGTAGAGGCGACAAGCAGAATGCGCTTGCCACGCTTGACCATCTGGATGATAAGTTCATCGATGGCGGTGGTCTTGCCGGAGCCGGGAGGCCCGACCATGATGGTGAAATCTGGCGTAGAGAGGGCGTTGCAGACAAATTTGCGCTGTTCTCTGTTGCCCGGGCGGTCGTTATCCTTGAGGATGTAGTAATCATCATCAACAAGTTCAGTGGGCGTGAAGCTCGGGAGTTCTAGATCCCCCTTCTGCATGATACGGGTGAGCGCTTCGGGAATCATCTGGGGTATGCCATAGCAGAATTCGAAATCGCTTACCTCCCTGCGGGCAGCCAAGCCCAGGTCTCCGCACTCACCGCTGACATGCTCCATCACCGCGATTTCAGCGGCAATCTGAATGGTGGAAGGCGGAATGCACAGGATGTGCCCCTCCTTGATAAGCATCTTCGTCCAGAAGTAGACGATCTTCTTGCCGGTATTCTTGCCTTCTTCAACCATAAGGCGAGTCAGCACAATCTGGTTATCAGGGTCAAGTTCCACCCTGGGCACCCTGTTTTCGGGCACCATATAGACACGGGGGATAGGCCCCCCCTTCTTGAAAGCCTGAATGAAGGTGTTCTGGATATCCTCGAACTTGGTGTTGGTGCGGTTCGATTCGGTCATCTGATACTTGAAACCATACTTATCCTTCTCTAGGAACTTTCCTTCGAAGAGAGTGGTCTGGAAGCCATTGAGGCGGAGCTCGATCTCCTTCTCAAGGGCGTGGAGATAATGCTTGGTCGTACACATAATTGTGGTCCTCCTAGTCAAGTGAAAATCAAACAAAAGGCATTACGCCGCGGGAGCGCATGCCACCTTAGTCTTACGGCCCACCAGCGCCTTGCTGGCGACAGGGTACGAGACGTAAAGGCTACCGCATTCAATGTCCATGATACGGTCATTGACGTCGCCGAGTTCGCAGGCGATTTCGTGGATACGCGCATTGATAGCACGGACCTCCCTGGCGCTAAGGGCGTAAGCCCTCCTGGCAAGACGCTTTTCCAGCGTCTCGATACGGTAGACAAGGATACCCTTCATGTTCTTGAGGGCGTGGAGAGAACGGACGGAGTTTTTCATAGTGACACCTCACTGTTGAAAGTTTTTTGTACCGCGACTGCGGGGAGTTAGCATCTTCGGCCAATCGGTCGACACCAGCAATAAGCAAGAAGTGTGCCAAAAGTATTTTTGGCGTTTTTGAGCGAATTTCGCCGCTCAGCAAATAAAGAATGCGAAAATATTTTCGCCTAATACGAAAAATTTTTCGTATATTTATAACCATGAAGAAAAAGATTACCGTGCTTACGTGGATGGCGACCAATAACGACCCCGGCGCCCTGGAATCGCTACTGGCCAACTTGGGGAAGGACTACGAGATTGCCAAGGTGCTATACATCTACCAGAAGGACTTGATCCAGCGCAACCCGGTTGCCCGGGAAAGGTTCGAGGGTGCAAAGAAGGTGTTCCCCCTCACCACCATCCCCGTCAGCATCAAGAACCCGACAGCACACAGGGAAATCTTCGACCTCGTAGAGGGAAAAATCGTCCCCAGGGTCCAGGACGAAGAGAACCTGGTCATCAACCTTTCTTCGGGTACCCCAGCCATGCACGCCGTCTGGCTGCTCCTGTTTGTATGGGGAAAATTCCCAATAGGGACAAAGCTCGTCTCCTCCCAAATCGATCGCGAAACTGGTGAAAAGACATGCGACGATGTCGAGTTCCCCATAAAGACTCTCTTTACGGAACTCCGCAGGTACGAGAAGGAAAACCCGGACAAGCCGTTTTACCGGATAGATGCGAAAACAAAGATCCGAAAGGAATCTTACGAAAAGATAAAGGTGTATTCCGAATTTCCGGATGTTCCGATACTCCTGCTCGGCGAACGGGGCATCGGCAAGAGCACCATAGTGGACTCACACATAAAGCCGGCGAAGGGCGGTAAAGAAGTCACCCCCCTAGTCTGTGGTTCGCTTAATTCCAACCTGCTAGAATCAAAGCTGTTCGGACACAAGAGGGGCGCCTTTACCGGGGCCATCAAAGATGAGGACGGCCTTTTGAAAAAAGCCGACAACGGCATCCTGTTTCTGGACGAAATCCAGGACATGCCTAAACACGTTCAGCGCATGCTCCTGCAGACATTGCAGACTCACAAATACCGTATACTTGGCGATACCGAGGAGCAGGAAACGAACATGGAACTCGTATGCGCATCGAACCTGCCCGAAAAAGAATTACGGCAAAAACTGGACCCCGACTTTTACGACCGCATCGCAGTTTTCAAGGTTACGCTGCCCCCGTTGCGCGAGTGCCGCGAAGACATCCTTACCGACTGGGGAAATGTCTGGAATGTCGCCCGGCCCAAGAATTCCAAACAGGAAGCCCCGATGGACCCTGCACTAAAGAAATTCCTGATGACTTCTAGTTTGCCTGGAAACTTCCGTACCCTAGAGAAACTTGCCTACCACATTCTCGCATGGCAGGGCAAGAAGACAACGAAAGAGATTATAGAAGAAATATCATTCGAAGAAGATGCCGTAGACAAGCACACTGACGGCATAAGCCTTGATGAATTCTGCGAAATGCCGTGGGATGATGCGACTGAGCGCTTTAAGTACCAACTTGCGGAATATGCCTGTAAAAAGTTCGGCACGAAGAGTCTTGCTGCAGACAAACTCGGATGCACGACAAAGACCCTGCAGAACGCCCTGAAAAAATAGGGCAACCAACCCCTATTCCACATTAGACTACGTAAACAGTGGTTTACATTCATGCGGTTTTGTACCTTGTTTAACGGGGTGGATGTCTGCCCCCACAACAAGGAGGCCAACATGAAACGCGTAAACGTTGTTCTGTTTATTGCCTTCGTTCTTCTCGTAACAACTTCTTTTGCCGCAAGGACTGTCAAGTCCAAACAGGGCGACATAGATCTTGCCTTCGAGCGGGGCGGGAGCACCATAGTATGCACAGCAGGATTCTACGACGAACTCACCGTGATTAAGGAGGCAGATACGGATGTCCTCGTGCGCGGGAGTTGCGGTCAGGGCTGGGTTGACAAGTCGAAAGTCGAGTTGGTGGCAAAGCCTGCGGGCGACAAGAGCCTCAGCTTCAACGAGTACAACATTGAAGGCTGGATCGATAACCTTTCGCTGATTGACGTCTTCTCGGATAACGTGGAGGATTTCGACGGGGTGAGGATTGACCGTGACTTCAAGGAGTACCTGACTCAGACGCTGGACCGTGAACAGATGGAGATGAGCCGCGGGGAAAACTGACCCGAAGGCGCGTCCCGAAGATTACCAAGGCCGGGTTCCCAAACGGGGCTTGGCCTTTCCCATATAAAAATTTTCGCGAGGGGTGACACTTTTGCACGGGTCGGGTGTTCTAATAATGTAAATTTATAGGACCCGATGCCTTTACTGATACTTGCGATATTCCTGTTCCTGACCGCCTGCGACTTTCACGGGCCGTGGGAATATTACCCCGACGAGCGCGAGGTCTATACGGGCATATACACGTACGGCCACATCTCTGACTTTACGAATCCGGAAATTTGTTTCTCGAAGGTCTACGAGCTTGACGAGGCCGCGGCAGAAAACTTCGCGTTCTACGACAGTGCCTACGTGACTCTGCAGGGCAAGTTTAAGATGGGCGAGAACGAGTACGACACCACGGTTGTCCTGCAGACGTGGGGCAAGCCGAACTGTTTCAAGGCGAACGAGCGCGGAATCCTGGGCGAATCCTACACGATGGATGCTTACTTTGTATGGGACAGCGCCGGCAGTACGGCAAAATCCCGCTACAGGGCGGTGGCGTCTATCCCCAAGCCGGTCAAGGTTACGGGCCTGAACGTCCCCAAGCAGGACGGCAGTTACGAATGGAACGGTGCGAACGAATCGGGCAAGTACTCCGTGGATTTCCTGGAGTTCCCGATGGACATGGAGTTCGTAAAATGCGCACTGGATTTTGACAAGTCGATTGGCGGCGTGCTTTCGGTGCTGAACTACGACATGGAAACCGAAGAATCGGTGAACACCACCATCAACCAGATGCTCGAGGGCCTGACCGAAGCGGACGACTCGACGGGTTACCGGGGCATCGCGATGCACGACCCGTTCGAAAGGCGACAGAACCTGGGCTACACGGAAAACCGCTGGATTGGCGGGTTCAACAACCTGGATACGCTCTACCTGATGAACATGATGTTGCCTATCGGCGTTATTTCCGTAGACATGTACACGACGGACCGCGCGTACGTGGATTACGAGCGTAAGGTGAAGGAATCGGTAGGCGATTCGCGCGTCGTGCCGGAATCGAATATCGAGAACGGCATGGGGGTCTTTTTCGGGATGTCGAAGACGTCGCTGGAACTGCATGTGCGCGGCGAAGGCGTGACCATGGAATATATCGGTTTCCATAACTGTGACTACATCGGGAACGGTGACGAGGAAAGCTGGGAAACGCGCGCCTGCAGGCTGTATCAGGATATCGCCTGTTCCGGGATGCCGACGGATGACTACCAGTACGACCTGGTCAGGGGCAATGCGCACGCATACGAGTACTACCGTGAAGGGACTATTACCGGATGGCCCAAGACGTGCTACCCCTCGAACGTGAAGGCCGCCATGATGCTCGATACCACCAGGTGGTCGATATTCCTGCCCGATACCATCAGCGATGCGGACAAGTCGGAAGCGTATGCCGACGGGCTCAAGCGCTACTGCGTGGCGAGCAACTTCGAGAGCAACCACATCGCGGACTGCAGCGAGCTCGAGGAACTGTGCCTGAAAAACACCGAGAAGAACTACTGCAAGGAATACCTTTGGGAATGGTGCGCCGACCGCGACTGGGATATGCTGGAATACGAGCAGTGCCGTAGCGCGTTCGTGAGCCGCTACTACCTGGAAGAGCAGAAGTCGAGCATATTAAAGCGCGAGGTGGAAGAGATTTGCAACTATGCTTTCCCGCTCATTGCCGAAGATGATGATGTAGACGCGGAATTCCGCACCCCGATTTGCAAAAACTGGTGCAAATATCGCGACGGAAAGACTCCTCTGCGCGTTGTATGCGAATAAGCCGGCCCCTATGCCAGATTAAAAATCAAGCCAGCCGGTTTCCATCGCGGTCAGGGGCACGACGCGCTCGAAGCCGTCACTGTTCACCGCAAACGCAATTCCGGTAAGATAGTTCATCCAGTGCTGCGGCGTAAACTTCATCTTGCAGAAATGCACAAGCGTCGGCACCACCCAGGCATCGTGCGTCGCAAATATATTGAAGCGCGCAGTACCCTTCTCAAGCATGAACTTGCGCACTTCCTCGGCGCGCTCGTGCAGCGGGTAGAATGCGGGGTGATTGTCGCTATCAATCCAGGCGCAAATGTTCTGGTAGAACATCTCGTTGAGCACGTCGAGATACGTGGGGTAATCCTTCACATAAAAGTGCCCGAGAATCGCCAGCGGGGTAACTACCGTGCCGGGCGCGCCTTCTGTTGCGGGCTGGGATGCAGTCAGAGATGCGGATTGAGATGCGCCGGCCCCGTAGCCTGCAAGCGCGCGGCCTTCCGCAATACACTTCGCGGTATCCATGCACCTCCCGACCGGGCTGGAGTAGTACACCGCATCGCCCTCCGGCGGGAACATCTTGCCGAGTGCAACGGCATGCTCGCGCCCTGCGGCAGTCAGGCCCACGTGCGCCCCGTAGTCGGCATCTTCAGCCGTTATGTGCGGCCTTTCGGCGTGCCTTATCAGCAGATACACGCGCTCGGTCGACTTGAGGTCTGCAAAGAAGTCCTTAGCCTGTACAAAATCCCGCATCGGTGCCTCCTAGAAAATCGCAATCCAAAGCAGGTGCCCGAGCACAAAGCTCAATATGCCGAGCAAAAAGCCGCAAATAATGTCACTGAGCCAGTGCACGCCAAAGTACACGCGCAACAGCCCCCACGTGAGCGGCAACAGGAGCATCACCCAGCCGTACTGCGGCACAATGAAGGTCACGGCGCTCGCGACGGCGAGGTTGTTCATCGTGTGCCCCGAAGGGAAACTGTACTTGTCGAGCGGCGGCACCTCCGCCTTGATCTGCGGGTTGGCGGCAAACGGGCGCGGGCGCTTGGTATTGAGCTTCACCACCTCGTAAATCACGAGGCTCATGGCGAGCGCCATCAGGGCCTGCCACAGTATGGGCAGAAAGTTATCGAACCCGACGCGCCAGAAAATGAACAGCACGAAAAGCGCCCAGATATAGCCGTCACCCAGGCGCACGTAAAACTTGAGCCATCGGTCGGTCTTCGGCGAAAAATGCCTGTTGGTCCAGCACACCGAAACCCGGTTGTCAAAATCTGCGATTTTCTTGAGCATCAATTTAAATGTAGTTAATAAAATTCCTATTATTTGATGGCAAAGAAAAAATTATAAAGGAAGCAATAATGCGCGTACTCGTTCTTAACTGCGGCAGTTCTTCGGTCAAGTTCGCCGTCATCGACACCCAGACCAAGGAATCCATCTCTAGCGGCCTCGTCGAAAATATCGGCGTGAACGGCCACGTGAAGGCAAAGGGCCCCGAAGGCAACATCGACTTCAATTTCGACTGCCCCACGCACGCCGAAGCCGTCGCCGAAGTCCAGAAGTTCCTCGCCGAACAGAAACTCATCGACACGATTGAAGCCATCGGCCACCGCGTGGTGCATGGCGGCAAGTACATCAAGAGCGAACGCGTTTCGCAGGAAGTCATCGACTACATCCGCAGCATCACGCTGTTCGCCCCGCTGCACGAACCTGCACACGCGACCGGCATGGAATGCGCCACCAAGTTCTTCCCGAAGCTCCCGCAGGTGGCCGTATTCGACACCGCGTTCCACCAGACGATGCCCCGCAAGGCCTACCTCTACGGCATCCCCTACAAGTTCTACGAAGAAGACAAGATCCGCCGTTACGGCGCACACGGCACGAGCCACCGCTTCGTGACCGGCGAGGCCGCCAAGATTCTGGGCAAGAAGCCCGAAGAAGTCTGCCTCATCACGGCCCACCTCGGTAACGGTTCCAGCTGCTCTGCCATCCTGAACGGCCAGTGCGTTGATACCACCATGGGCTTCACCCCGCTCGAGGGCCTTATCATGGGTACCCGCTCCGGCAGCCTCGACCCGGCTATCCTCTTCTTCATCAGCAAGAAGTACGGTTACGATATCGACCGCCTCGACAAGCTCGTGAACAAGGAATCGGGCCTGCTCGGCCTCTCCGGACTTTCTAACGACATGCGCACCCTGACGCAGGCCGCAAGCGAAGGCCATGTGGGCGCACAGATTGCCCTCGAAACGTTCGCCTACAGGCTCACCCGCGAAATCGGCGGCATCGCCATGGCACTCCCGCGCATCGACGCGCTCGTGTTCACCGGCGGTATCGGCGAGAACAGCAAGCTTGTCCGCAAGATGGCGATGGACAACCTCAAGATTCTCGGCTACCAGATCGACGAAGCCCGCAACGAAAAGAACGGCAAGGAATCCGGCCACATCATTAGCAAGGACGGAACGCCGACCGCTATGGTGGTCGCCACCAACGAGGAACTCCTCATCGCGCTCGACACCGAAGCTCTGGTGAAGTAAGCGCCATGGACCCTATCGAGGCTAACGCCTCTCCAGGGTGACAATATGAAGAAAGCCCCGCAGATGCGGGGCTTTTCTTGTTTATAGGATTGCGGGTTACTTGATGGTCCAGGTCTGCTTGTTGACCATCAGCACCTTGCGGCCCTGTACCTTCGCGGCGGCGTTACGCACGGCATCCTCGCTCACCGGGAGCTTGGCCTTCCACATCACGCGGCCCTGCATGTCGAAGATTGCGGCCACACCGCGCTCAGCAAGTATTGCTCCCTGCCAGCCCAGCTTCGTGGACACAGCCACCTGCGGGATAGCAACGCTACCCTGGCCTACCATGAACCTCAGGATCTTCGGGGCAATGGTCTTAGCCCCGGTTTCATCTGCCGCAGAGACCTTCATTGCATACGCCACATGGTTCTGCAGGTACTGCGTCTCGTCCTTGAGCTTCACGATAAGGCTGTCGCCTTCAACAGTTGCGCTCAGGAACCTGTCTACATCGGAGACCGTCAAGACAAGCAAGGTATCATCCACATCAGTGAACATGTCAAATACGCTGAAGGCCTTGCGCCAGCCGGCAGCCGGAACGAGGATAGTATCGGCAGCACCGCCTATGCGCACCGGCACGTCATTGACGCATGCGATAGAGACCGGAATAGCCAAGGTGGTCGAATTCTTGTTCGCATCGGTCGCAATTACATTGACAGCCGTTTCTCCACATGCATCCTTCACGGACTTGAGGGTAATGGCCCCGCTTGTAGTAACAGTAACTTTCAACAGACTGTCGGGATTGACCGCACTGATGGTTATCGCATCTTCTTCGGGATCCACAAACCAGGACGTGACTTCAAGAACCGTATAGATGATACTATTAGTGAAGTCTTCCTTAAGGGCAGAAACTCGTGCACCCACGGTATCCTTGACGCCTTCGACAATTACAGGGGCATGGTTCCTGTATTCCACAGTCAGTGTCACGGCGGCGACATCCGAGGTATCGCCTTCTGCATTGACCACGAAGTAGGTGAAGATATCCTCGCCTTCATAATCGCCGACTTCATAGGTGAACGAGCCGTCGGTTTCAAGCTTGACCGTGCCATGGTCAGCCTTTTCGAAGAGGTAGGCCTTCAGCACAGATTCACCATCGGGGTTCACGTCGTTAGCAAGCACGCCCGACGCAGCATCAATCTTATTCACGAGATCCTGGCCAACCTTGTACGCATCGTTCTTGGCGACCGGCTTGTCAGCAACACTAGTAATAGTGACAGGTATATCGACACCGAGAGTATCCTTGCCGTCAACCAAGAAGAGCTTGATGACATCCTTGCCGTTAGCATTGGGCACCGCGCTCACGGATATGACATGGTTTCCGGAAAGCTTCGTGTATGCAGCCTCGACAAGGCCCTTTGCGCTTGCCGCATGGAGCGGGAAGTTGGGCGTGAGCACGTCAGGATCCGAGAACTCGATATTATCACCCGGGATATAGATGTCGAAATCCTCAAAGTCCTCGGCAACCGTTACGCCATCCTCAAAGTTCACAGGATCTTCTTCAAGAGAGCCGACATGGAAGAACGGGTTGTTGACCTTGAACGTCGCCGGGTCTTCCACGTTGTTCACCGTGATGGTAACGGTCGCTGTATCGCTCGTGTTACCATCGCCATCGGTCACAAAGTAGGTGAAAAAGTCCTCGCCATGGAAATCCGCTACGGGAGTATAGGTAAAGCCGCTACCGGAGAACGTGAGTTCGCCGTGAGTCGTACTGTCAACCAGCGTGGCCTCGATTGTCGGATTTTCGGGGTCATCGTCGTCATCATAGTCATTCCTCAGGACACCCTTCACAGCAGAAACGGTAAGCTTGGAATCTTCGTCAACCGTGAATGCGTCGTCAACTGCCACAGGGGGGTTATCGCGGTCGACAAGCGTTATCTTGAGCGTGTACTTCACGGTCTTGTTCGTAGGATCGGCCGCCAGGAAGGAAACCGTCGCGACAGTGCCATCCTCAGGATTCGGCTTGCTCTTGAGCCATGCGACATCACTCAGGGAATAGCTCTTTGCGCCTTTGAGGTCAGTAACAGGTGCATCAGAAGCCATCGACATAGTGATGTTCAGGTCATCGCCATCGGCGTCCTCGAAGATATCCTTGAAGGCAACCTTGAGCGTATCGCCTTCGTAGAGCGACTTCTCGTCAGGCGTAACCACACCTTCCTTCAGGTTCGGGGCGAAGCTACCGCAGGAACTGCCGAAATGGATTGCGGCAATCTTTATGACGTTTGTCGTCATACCAGGATTTTCTTGATCAAGGTACGACTGCTTGTAGCTGAACTGAACGCCTGTCTGCATCTCAAGATCAAGCGCCTTTTTCGTGCCCCAGCCCGCTTCTTGCGCCAGCTTGGAGAACGGGATAAAGAGGGTATCGATAGAGGCCTTCGGTGGCACATCATACCCGTTGTAGTTGCCATCCTTGATTGACGCCTGCTTGAAATCGAGGCGGAATATCGTGTCGGCTGCATAGGTGAGGCAAATGCCCTCGTATGCGCTCAGGTCCTTGATGCTGTCCGCCTTGGCGCCCCATCCGAAGCCCACGCCCGCAGAAGAGGATACAGTCCTGCCGACCTTCGCCGTAATCACGTTGGCATCAGCCTCCGATTCAAGAGACACCGTTGCCGCATTTCCCGTCTCGGAATAGGTATAGGTATACCACTTTCCGTAAGGGTGAATCGTCTTGCCGTTACCGTCGGCAGCACTCCACACGAGTTCCGGAGCCGCGACGGCGGAACCGACCAGGGCGCACACTACGCCCACTATAGAAATCATCTTCTTCATAATAGACCTCTTATGATTTCCCTTATTTAACCACTTTAATAAATGTAATATAAAGATATTAAAAGTGCAACACCTATCACTCTTTTTTGCGGGCCTAAACTAGCCGCCGAGCAAATCGAGCTCTTCGTAGCGTTCGTAGGCCTTTTCTAGTTCAGATTCGCGGTCCGAAATCTCTTTTTGCAGTTCTACAATGCGTTTTGCATCGGTATAGACTTCCGGTTTGGCGAGTTCCGCCTGAAAATCTGCAATTTCCGCCTCAAGTTTCTCAATTTTATCGGGAAGAGCGGCATATTCTCGTTCCTCGTTATAGGAACGCTTCTTCTTTTTTGCCTGGTTCTGCGAATTTTGAGTATTTTGAGCGGTTTGCTGGTTAACGGAGGCGCCAGACCTTTGAGAAATCGCCTTTTCTTCGGCAATTCTCGCCGCATTGGCGGCTTCCTTGTCACGAACTTTGCGATTATTCTCGTAATCCGTGTACCCGCCAGTAGCCTCGAATACGTTTCCATCTTCCTCTATGGCGAAAATACCCGTAGCGAACGAGTCGAGGAAGGCACGGTCATGGCTAACGGCTATGACGGTGCCGTTGTATTCGGCGAGGAGGTCGGCCAGCAGGTCGAGGGTCTCCATGTCGAGGTCGTTGGTGGGCTCGTCGAGCACCAGAACGTTGCTCGGGTGGCTGAACAGGCAGGCGAGCATCAGGCGGGCGCGCTCGCCGCCACTCAGGGCGCTGATGGGGCCGCGGGCGCGTTCGGCCGAGAAAAGGAAGTTCTGCAGGTAGCTCAGCACATGCTTGCGCACGCCGTTTATGGTGATATACGCCTGACCGTCGGCAATATTCTCGACCAGGCTCTTGTCTTCACGAAGGCCCTCGCGCATCTGGTCAAAGTAGGCCACCTGCAGATTGGACCCGAGCCGCACCTCGCCCGACTCGGGAGCGAGTTCGCCGAGGATTAGCCGGAGCAGTGTAGTCTTGCCGGAACCGTTCGGGCCCACGATGCCGATGCGGTCGCCGCGCGAGACCTCAGTCGTAAAGTGCGATATGAGCGGGGCGCCGTCGTAGGAGTAAGATACATCGGTGAGGCGTGCCACCATGCGGCCCGAGCGTTCGGCCTCCGTAATCTGCATGTTCACGTTGCCCGTGCGGGTGCGCCTCGCTGCGCGTTCCTCGCGCATGCAGATGAGGGCGCGCACGCGTCCCTCATTGCGGGTGCGCCGTGCCTGGATTCCCTTGCGTATCCAGACTTCTTCTTCGGCAAGGCGCTTGTCAAACAGCGCGTTCGCCTTCTCCTCTTCGGCGAGCGCCTGGTCCCTGAACTGCACGAACTTGTCGTACGGGAAGTCCCAGCCGCGCACACGGCCACGGTCAAGTTCAAAAATGCGGGTCGCCGTGCGCCTGACGAACGCGCGGTCGTGACTCACAAAGAGCACGGCGCACTCGAGGCGCGTCACGATGCCCTCCAGCCACTGGATGGCGGGAATATCCAGGTGGTTCGTGGGTTCATCGAGCAAGAGCAGGTCCGGGTCGCTCGCGACTGCGCGGGCGAATAGCACACGGCGCTTCTGCCCTCCGGACAAACTATCAAATTGTGCATCGGGGTCAATGCCCGTCTTGCCGAGAATCGCTTCCGCGTGTGCATTGCGGATTTCAGAATCCGCGCCGTTTATCGCCGCGCCGTTTACCGGGCCGGTTGCGCCGGCATTTGTATCGCCGGCTAAAGATGCGCCGCCCATCACCACGTCGCGCACCGTCCCTTCCATGTGCGCCGGAATCTCCTGCACCATGCGCGAAACCTTCAGCCCCGACTTCTTCACGATATCGCCGGAGTTGTATTCCATCTCGCCCGTCAATATCTTGAGCAGCGTGCTCTTGCCCTCGCCATTACGGCCCACTAGGCAAATGCGGTCACCGGCCTCGATATCGAACGATACGTTGTCCAAAAGAGGCGGGCCGCCAAAGCGGAGCGTTATATTCTGTGCAGAAAGGATGGGCATACAGGAACAAAGTTAGAAATTGCTACATTGATAACCGTGAGACAACTTGCCAAAACCATAGCCGCCGCGAGTATCCTGCTCGCCCTGCCAGCATTCTCCGCTACGGATAGTGCGGCAGTTCCTGCAGATTCCGCGACCGTGCAGGCCGATAGCGCCGCCGCCGACACTTCGCATTTCCAGTGGTGGAGCGCAGTGCCCGTGCTCGGGTACACCGAGGAGACGGAACTCCAGTTCGGCGCGATGGTGAACTTCTTCATTCCCTCCTCGTTCAAGGGTGGCAACTCGCAGGAAATCGACATCGCCGCCTACGGTTCCACACGCAAGCAGTTCCAGTTTGCGGCCACGCCGTACTTCTACCTCGCGCACGACCGCATCTCGGGCTGGCTCGATTTCCGTTACCAGAACTGGGTGGGGCATTTCTTCGGTGTCGGCAACGACGTGGACATCGACGACTACATCAGCTTTGACCGCGAGACGTTCTTCTTCATGGCCCTCGTGGAATCGAACCTCGGGCTCCCTCCGTCACTCCAGTTCTTCCGCTACGGCATGGTGCTCGACATCAACCACAGCGTAATGGAATTCCGCGACTACGAAGGCGAAATCGCGCTCCCCGCAAACCCGGACGGCTGGCGCACCGCCCTCGGGTACCACCTCACGGTAGACACGCGCGACAATCCCAACTGGGCGCGCCACGGCATGTACCTGCAGTGGGAACACCGCTTCTACACCGACGCCATCGGCGACTTCGGCTTCACATACCAGGAACTCGACCTGCGCACCTACGGCGAGACCATCTGGAACACCTCCATGGCAGTGGGCCTCATGTGGCAGCGCTCCGACGGCGACGTACCCTTCGAGTACATGGCTGGCCCCGACGGCATCAAGCGTTTCCGCGGCGTAGAGACAAAGTACTTCCGCGACAACCAGGCGCTCATGATGCAGGTGGAACTCCGCAAGACATTGTTCTGGCGACTCGCCGGCGACATCTTCTTCGAAGGCGGCAAGGTCGGGCCTTACTTCAGCCAGCTGCTGCGCAACGAGTGGCACCGTTCCGTCGGGTTCGGCGGCAAGTTCGCGCTCAACAAGAGCGAACGCCTGTACGCCCGCGCCGAGTTCTCGTGGGTGGACTTCAAGAGCCTCGGCATGACGTTCTACTTTAGAGAGGCGTTTTAGGGTGATTTAAATCACGGTGTAAAAAGGGCATTTTGAGCCTTTCTGTATACAGAAAAACGCGGACTCCGGGGTGGAATCCGCGCTTTTTATTTCGAGATAGAATACCTAAAAGGACCTTAGTCCTTGATGCTCGTCCAGTCGAGCACGCCCTTCTTGTACAAGTAGATGTAGCCTGCTTCGAGGATAAACAGGAACCCAAGGAGGACGATCAGGAGGTCCCAGCCACCAGCGAGGAACTGCACCGTCCAGGGGTAGAGGAACGCCACTTCCAGGTCAAAAACGAGGAAAAGCATGGCTACCATGTAGTATTTAACGGGGTAGCGCTCGTTCGCCGTGCCCGAAACGTGGGCAAGACCGCACTCGTAGGACGACCCCTTGATGAGGACGTTCTTCACCTTGCCCGGGTGCAAAAACCAGTTGGCGAGGAGCAACACAGTGGGGATGCAAAGCGCCATAATGACCAGGATGGTCATGGCGAACGTGGTGTCGAAAATTTCAACATTGCTCATAGTGATTTAAAAGATAGTAAAAAACTTTTTTCTGTTAACCCCACGATTTGTAAAGTATATTTGGGTACATGAAACGAATCATTTTAAAAATGGGCGTTTTGGGTGTGTTTTGTTTAGTTGCTGGCTGCTCCGACGACGGGAGCGCCAGTCCGTTGCAGCCAGTCGCCGATAACGATACAGAGGTCTCATCCTCCAACGAGGCAGTCGCAAATTCCAGTTCTTCTAGCGCGAAGCCTAGCGAAAGCACGACGCCTTCGAGCGAAAGCGGTAGCAAGACTCCCGCTGACCCGACAGTAATCCACGAACAGGTGGTCATTACCGATTCCGGTGCCATCCTGAATGTTACGTACCCCAGTAGCGCAGTCGTCTTCTGCTGGACCGAAGGTTGCGAGGCAAAGTATGCATCCTCCTCTTCGACCGCCCCGAAATCCAGCGAAGACAAGATCGTGTTCACCGAGTCGTCCGCTTCTGTCGAACCGCCGACCGTGAACGGCAACACCATGACCGACAACCGCGACGGCCAGACCTACAAGGTACAGAACGTTGGCGGCAAGTTGTGGATGGCACAAGATTTGAACTTCAAGACCGGAAACAGCATGTGTTTCGGTGATGACGATGCGAATTGCGCTAAGTACGGAAGGCTCTATGCCTTCGTTGCCGCTGCAAGGGCATGCCCCCCGGGTTGGAAACTGCCGGAGCGCAACGAGGCCCAGGCCGTACTCAACGACGATGCTTATCCGTGGAGTTACAGCGGCCGCTGCAAGGAAGGCAACTGTGACTTTACAGAGAAGATGGGTTTCCACTGGACAAACGCCACCCCGCAAGAAGGCGACAAGAACTACGGTGAAAAGAACGGCGAAATCGGAGTTATCATCGTGGAGAAGGAACCCGAATACGCAGGTAGCGACGACCAGAAGTTCTTCCAGGTAGACGAGAAGTCCAAGTTCTTCAGCGTCCGCTGCGTGCAGGAATAAAAGTTTCCCGCTGGGATAAAAATTTAAGGTCCGCGGTTCGCGGGCCTTTTTTTTATATCCGGCGGATTGCGCCGAAGGTCTACATGTCCGCGGGCGGTTCCTCATTTGCGTCAGAGCCGAGCGGTTCTATAAACTTAGCGCAGTATTCCTTCACCTGCTCGCGGACGCTGTTCCCGCGCACCTTCCCCAGCAGGTCAACGATATCCTCGAGCGGCGCGGCCATGAACGCCTCCGCGCTCTTGTAGCGGGAAAGGATTTTCACGCGGGTCTCGTGCCCCACGCCGGGCATCTTGAGCCATTCCACTTCCAGGTCCTTCTTGCGCTTGCTGCGCTGATACGTGATGGCGAAGCGGTGCGCCTCGTCGCGAGCGTTCTGCAGCAACTTCAAGGCGGGGCTCGTGCGGTGCAGCACGATGCTCTTGCGGTCGTCGGGGAACACGATTTCCTCGAGGCGCTTCGCGAGCCCGATGAGCGGCAGGTCGGTATCGTGCCCGAGTTCCTTCAGGATCTGCATGGTGGCATCCACCTGGCCCTTGCCGCCGTCGCATACCCACAGGTCGGGCATGGGCGTGCCTTCGTCTTCGAGCCGGCGGATACGGCGGGTCATCACCTCGCGCATGCTCGCGAAGTCATCCACGCCCTCCACCGTCTTGATAATGAACTTGCGGTAGTTCGCCTTGTCGGGCTTGCCGTTCTTGAAGGCGACGAGACTCGCCACCGTGTTCGTGCCCGAGAGGTGCGATATGTCCACGCACTCGATACGGAAGGGGGTCTTCTTGAGCCCGAGAACCTTCTGCAGTTCAAAGACGCTCTGATCGATCTCGCTATACTTCTGCACCTCCGCGCGCATCTCCACCAGAATCATGTCGGCGTTCGCGCCCGCAAGCTTCAGGAACCCGAGTTTCTCGCCGCGCTGCGGGTTCACGATGCTCACCTTGTGCCCCGCCTTCTCGGTCAGGGCCTGCGCGAGCGATTCCAGATCCGACGAGTCTCCGGCAATGCCGCCCTCGTCGCCGGCCCCGAGCGGCACGTCCGTCGCGATCTCGCCCGGGATAAAGTCCACATCCATGTACCACTGCACGAGCATCTGCCGGAAAATCTCGAGTTCGTCCTCTTCCAGTTTGCATTCCAGGCGGTAGTGGCGACGCCCGCAAAGCACGCCGTTCCTGTACTCGAAAATCACCGCGGCCGCCATCGTGCCGTTGCGGCGGAGGCTCAGCACGTCCATGCACAGGCGCGCATCCGTCACGTCCGTCTTCTGGTGGACACCCGTAGCCTTCAGGGCCTGGATGGCATCGCGCTTCTTCATCGCGGCCTCGAAATCCAGCCTATCGCTCGCCTCCTGCATTTCCCGTTCCCACTGGGCAATCAGGTCGTCGCGCTTTCCGTTCAAGAGCATCTGCGTCTGGAGAACCGCCTGGTGGTACTCCTCCTGCGTCACGAGCCCCGCGCACGGGGCGCCACACCGCCCAATATGGTAGTTGAGGCAGGGCCTCGCGGGCTTTGCCAGCGGGAGCTTCAGCTTGCACTCGCGTATCTTGAACAGGCGGGCGGCAATATCCTGCAGCTGGGCGATCATGCGGGAATTCATGTAGGGGCCAAAGTACTGGCAGCCGTCCTTGCGCACCGAACGCGAAAGAAAGAGCCGGGGGAAAGGCTCGTTCACCGAGAACGCGAGGTAGGGGAAATGCTTGTCGTCCTTCAGCAGCACGTTGTACTTGGGCGTGTGCTTCCGGATAAGGTTCGCCTCCAGAATGAGCGCCTCGGACTCGCTCTCGGTAATAATCCACTCGATGTCGCGGATGTAGGGCAGCATGAGCGTCGCGGCCCGGTGCCCGCCGTGGTCGCTCCCGTCAAAGTAGCTCCTCACGCGGTTCTTGAGCACCTTGGCCTTGCCGATGTAGATAATCTTCCCCTGGGCGTTACGCATGATGTAGACGCCCGGCAACGCGGGGAGTTCGGCAAGCCTGCGCTCGATATGTTCGCTAACGGGGATCACTACCCTACAAGGTAAAATTTATTCCGCCTAGCAATTCATCTATTGCAGGAAATTTTCATTTTATTCCCTATTATCTATGTAGTTTAACGTGTGGAAGGCGTCGGCCAAGGATGGGGAGGGTGCAGGGAGGGGCCCGTGCGGCCTTCGCAACTCCGAGCTGGGGCCCCTCCCGCGTATATTTTATACCAAAAAAACATGTCTTTCCATGACATCGTTTTTTTTATGATTTTTTTCATACTTTAGCGCTTATTTTTTTATATATCTTTTTATAGGTGATTCATAACCCCCCTGATCACGGAGCAATAAATGAACCTAGAGAACATCAATCTCCTTTCGCAAAAGGTAGACGGCGTCCTCACCACCGTACGTAACCTACGGCAAGAAAACGCCACCCTGAAACAGACACTGGCCACCAAAGAGGCCGAAATGCAGGACAGGAACCTTGTCCTCGAGAGCCTCAACAACGAAATCACCGACTGCAAGGCAGCACTCCAGGCCCGCGCCAACCAGGCAGCCGCCCAAGACGAGGTGATAAACCAGAAGCAGGGCGAAATTGATGGGCTCCGCGGCGAACTTGACGGCGCAAACACGAAAATCGCCGACCTGCAGAACATGCTCGACCAGACGAACGGCAACCTGCAGAACGCAAACGAAAAGATTTCATGGCTCGAAGCCGGCATCAACGAGAGGGACGGCAAGCTGAACGCCGTCCAGAACGAATGTGCCGCATCCAAGGCAAACGAAGTCCTGCTGAACCAGAAAATCGAGGAACTGAACCGCATCATCGCGGACAAGGACAACGCGATTGCCGACAGGGACAACACCATCGCCGAGAAGAACAACGCGATTGACGTGCTCAACTCCGAGAAGGCGAGCCTGAACGACACCATCCTGGCGCAGGGCGAAGAAATCCGCGAGGCACAGGAACGCTTCAAGCAGATGGTCTCGACCATCGAGAACGAACTTGGCACCGAAATCCCCGTGGACGTGGCCTTCAACGAGCAGCCCGCTGCACAGCCTGCCGAGCCCGCTCCCGAGGCCGTCGCCGAACCGGTTGCAGAACCTGAAGAAGTCGCGCAGCCCGAACCCGAACCGATTGTAGAACCGGTCGCAGAACCCGTGGTTGAACCCGAGCCCGAGCAGGTCGCCGAGCCGGAACCCGAATCCCATATCATTCCCGATACCGACCCCGCAGAAGACGAAGAAGATATTATAGAAGTACACCCCGCAAATGAGAAGGAACCGGACCTTTTCGCGAGCAATGGAGGCTCGCAATCCGGTTTTTTCGGCTAAGATGGCTGATGGATGACGATCCATTCGGCGTAGGAATGAAATAATGGCAGAAGCAAATACACACAGGTCCGTAACCGTCAATGTCGGCAGCGAACGCCTGACAATCAAGACCGACCTTCCCGACGGGGATATCAAGGAAATCGTCGACTACATCGACGAGCGTTACACCAGTTACGAGCGCTACGGCCTCGAAACCGGCAAGCGCATGGCACTGCTTGCGCTCGAAATGTGCGAGCAGATGTTCGCGCACCGCAAGATGCTCCGCGAGGTCAAGGTCGAGCGTGACGAACTGAACAACGCTATGAAGGAAATGGCCGCCCTCCTCGAAGAGGGCCAGGAACACAAGGAATCCTCGCCCGAAGGCGACTGGGTTTAGGCTCTAAAACCACTCTCAAGGCTGGCCAGTGGCGACTCGCGTCACGGCCAGTCTTTTTTTACAATTTCATGACAAACAACGTGCAAAATAAGGCATTTTGCCTATTGCTTTTGCCCGTAAATTAGGATATATTAAAGACATAGGCATCGCACGGATTAACGCCCGATCTAACAAGATATAAACAGCTCGTGGCTCTTGTGGTCTAGTTTAGGCGCGCATCGACGTGAAAAACGAAGCACCAAGGCACTGCTATCTTTCAGAAATAGTAGTTTCGAGTGTTCCACCGTGGCGGATGCCTTTTTTTGTACCCAGAATCAGCATGATCTGGGCCGGAACGTACACCCACCAGACAAAGTTGTTCGCAATTTCCGCAACCGCCTGAATGGCGCTGTGGTCTTCGCCCGTCATCAGCGCGAGGCCCACGAGGACATCCCCGAAGAAGAACGTGACCATGCCCCAGCGGATAAGCTGCGCGTTTGCCGCAGGGAAGTAACTGTTGCGCGGGGCGAGGATACCCACCACCATCGACGTGATGACAAAGATGCCGTACACGACGACAATCACGAGCGTAATGTTGTCGAGCGTAGGCTCGATGACATTGCCGCCGAAAAGCGCTGCCGCAAAACCCGCCACCGGAATCAGCAGGAACTTGTGCACCTTACCAGGCTTGTCATCGGTTTCCGACTTGCGCGTATGCCTGTGGATGAGCCCCACCTGGAACATGATGAAGAACGCGATGCCGATAATGTCGCTGAGGGCGCGCTGGTCGGGAGCGATAACCTTAATCATGCAGAAACTGAAGTCGGCGAGGAGCGAGAAGATGAACGCTATGCGGAGCGTCTTTGCATCGAGCTTGGAAAACGAATCGCGCGATACGATGAAGGCAAGCACCGTAAGGAGGCACGACATCGCAAACTTGGTGAAGAACTGCAACGTGCGCGCATCGGCCAGGCAATCGTTCACCGCTCCGCACTGGTAAAAATCGAACCATTCCTTGCCCGTAGTGACAACCAGCAGGATGGCAATAAGGGCCAGAATTACTTTACTCGCTTTAGACTCCAAAAACATGGGCTAAAGAATAGTAAATAGTTACTCCACGCGAATCTTGCGGACAGCCTTTCCCGAGCGAATCAGGTACACGCCCGCATACCTGATCTTTGAGAGATGCGTACCGATGAGGCGCCCCTGCATGTCAAAGACCTGCACCGTAGCGCCGGCACCGAGCAACGGGCATGCAGGCGCCCCGCCCGCAAGGCCGCGCAATCCGATTGCAGTCGTGGAATCGTGCGACGATGTGTCCGTGACGCTGGTGTCGTTCACGCTCGTATCGGGTTCCACAAAGGGGTGCGCCGGGTCGTCTACCACCACCTTGAAGGTCACGGAGCCTTCGCAGCCCGAGGCGTTCGTGTGCACCGCCTTGTAGTAGCCGCTCATGGTACCGTCCATCTTGCCGAGGTGGATTTCGCGGTTCGTGGAGGTAAAGCCGTTCGGGCCACTCCATAACCAGCGGCCGCCTTCCCACGGGTGCGGGCCAATAGAAAGCGAGTCGCCCTTGGAAAGCGAGATCTCGGTCGCGGTGGACCAGCCCTCGTTATTGTTGATTTTCGAATACGGGATGATGGAATCCGGCTTGCATGCGCCACCTTCGGCGCCTTCGATCACCATCGTGGTAATCGTGTTGGACTTCGCGGTCATCGAAAGCGCCTTGCCCGAAACCACGATATCGGATTGCTTGGTGAGACTGCCGGGCAGTTCGAACCGCACCACCTTCGCGCTCGTGCCAATCTTCACGAATTCACCCAGGTCGAATTCATACTTCACGTCGCTAGAACCGCTGTTACGCACGATAAGCACCAGCGCTCCCTCGGGCGTGAGTGCCGCGAGCGTGTTGCCGTTGTCGCTATCAATAATGCGGGAGCCCGGACGAATGAACCGGCTAAAGGCCGCATGCATGTAGTAGCGCGCGTTCGGGCTGAAAGTCTGCTTGCTGTGGTTCAGCGCGAGGCTACGCCAGTTCTCGGCCGGGTCGCCAATCTGCCAATCCACCCAGGCGCTCGCCTTCATGTCGCGCAGGTCCGCAAGAATCACTCCCGCCATCCAGAGCGCAATGTTCTCGTCGCCGCTCTTGTGAAGCGGGCCCGTTTCGGACTGCCAAACCTTCTTGTCCTTTGCGAACGCCGCATTGAAAAGCTTTGCGCGGTTATCGCCGCCGGAATAGCTGTGCGTGTTCACCTGGAACATGTAAGAAAGCGCTTCGGAACTGTACTTGTTGAACTGGTTCAGGGCATCGCCGATGTTCGTCTCGTCGGCGGCACTCACCGAAGTCTCGGGGAACAGGCCCTTCTTCTGAAGCGCCTTGCCGAGTTCCACAATCATCTTCGTCTGGTTGTTCTTGAAGCCGCAACCTTCCTGCCCGCCATTGGACTTCCACCAGCCAGCACTCGGCTCGTTGAACGGTTCCACCGTGCGGAACGTGATTCCCCATTCCTTCTTGAAATGCAGCGCCACTTCGGAGAGGTAGTCCGCGAAGTCGTCGAAATAGTCTTCCTTGAGGTTGTCGCTGCCGTCGCTAGAGCCCGAGACGCAACCGCTCTTGGTCATCCACCACGGGGGCGAATTGCTGAACGCCTCGAAAATCGGGCTCTTCACGCGCTTGGAAAGTTCAATGGCGATTGTGCGCTGGTAAGGGTCGGCCGTCCAGTCGAAATCACCCTTCTCGGTAGGCTTGTAGCCGGGAACATTCGCGCCGCCATCGCCCTTGTCCAAATGGTTATGGCCCGGCTGGTCGCCACCGCCGATATTGTAGCGGAAAATCGTGTAGCCCAGACCCGTATCGGGGTCGGCAATCGCACCCAAAAGCTTGCTGCGGTTCGCCTCGCTCCAGGCGCCCGCCTTTACGGCCCACCAGCAGAGACTCGTGCCCCAGCCCTCGAAAACCTGGTACTTTTTGCCGGGGTCAACCACCACCTTGGTCTGTGCATGCGCAGGGGACGCCATGCCCGCGAGGCCCGCGATAAACGCCGCCGTCGCGAGAACCACGCCGGATACTCCAAAATTCCTTTTCATCATAAACCAAACCCTTCCTTGCGCCACATTATTTTATGTGACCGGATATAAATATACCCTAACAACTGGGGATTGTCAAATGTGGACTTTTAGGGCCTAAATTTTTTTCCAAAACCATTTGACATTTTATGCCAACCTGGCGATACTATATTTGAAGATGAATAAAATCACCGGCTTCGGGCCGGAAAAGGAATATTATGAAGTTTATACACACCGCTGACTGGCACCTGGGCAACTCGATGCACGACATCGACCGCGCCGAGGAAACAACCGCCTTTCTCAAATGGCTCAAGGGCCGCATCGTCGAATTCGGGGCAGAATGCCTCGTAGTCTCGGGCGATATCTTCGATACCGCGATCCCGCCCCTCGAGGCACGCCGCATGTATTTCAAGTTTCTCGCCTCCCTGCTGGATACCTGCTGCAAGAACATCGTCCTCATCGGTGGCAACCATGACTCGGGCACGCTGCTCGATGCCCCGCGCGACCTGCTCGACGCCCTCAATATCCAGATGGTGGGCTCCCTCGGGGAACGCCCCGTAGAGGAACTCGTGAAGGAACTGACGGATGCCAGCGGGAACGTAATCGGCATCAGCGCCGCAGTCCCGTACGTACGCGAACCGGAACTGCGCCGCTTCAAGCCCGAATCGGGTGACGCTGACTTTGCCCAGAGCACATACAGCGGGCTCTACAGTGCCGTTTACGAGGCCGCCGAAAGCCTGCGTGCCGGCCGTGACATCCCCATCGTGGCGACGGGCCACCTGTACGCCAGCAAGCTGGAAGGTCGCCCCGAAAATGACGAGGGCAAGGACGCGAAGGGGCACGGCATGCGCGACATCGTCGGCAACCTCGGGACAATCCCCGTCTCCGTTTTCCCGGAAGGCTTTGACTACGTGGCGCTCGGGCATATCCACTACACGACCAAGGTAGCGCAGAACCCGAAGGTGCGCTACTCGGGCTCGCCGTTCGTACTCGGTTTCGACGAGGCGGAAATCCCGCACCACATTCTCGAAATCGACCTGAAGAAGGGCGAAGAACCCAAGGTGCAGAAAATCGAGACCCCGCAGTACTTCAAGTTCGTGCGCGTATCGGGTACCATCGAGAATATCATCATGCAGTTGAACCAGCTCAAGAGCGCACCTGCGGATAAGCCCACGAAGGTGGAAGTCGTCTTCGACTACACTCCGGGCGTAAACATCAACGAGGTTCTCGCCGCCGTACTGGAAGGCGCCCCGTTCGAGGTCGTAAGCAAGAAGGCGAACCGCGCCGACGCCCTTACGGCCGACAGTTTCTCGGACGATACCCTCGATTCCGTAGACGAACTCCCCGACGAGGAAATCTTCAAGCTCCTCATAATGAGCAGGGCCGGCGCTAGGGAAATGGACGACAATCTCAAGAAAAACTACGAGGACTACCTCCCGCTTTTCACGCAGGTAGTCGAAGAAGTCAAGAACGAAAGCAGTGAGGAAGCATAAACATGAAGATTCTGAAAGTTGAATTCGAAAATATCAATAGCCTCGCTGGTGAGTGGTGCATCGACTTTACCGACCCCTCCTATAGCGAACTGGACCACAGCCTTTTCGTCATCAGCGGAAAGACTGGCATGGGCAAGACGAGCATTCTCGATGCGATTACGCTCGCGCTCTTCGGCGCCACTCCGCGCCAGGGAATCATCTACAACGGCAACGAAGGCAACGCCGTCATGACATCGGACAAGGGCAACTGCTACGCACGCGTCACGTACCGTTGCAGCAAGGGCACGTTTGTTTCGGAATGGAGCCAGCGCCGCGCACGCGACAGGGCCGATGGCAACCTGCAGGCCGCCCATGGGAAAATCTGGGCCGTCAATAATCCGGAAAACCCGCTGTTTGACGGCAATACCGGCAAGAACGGAGAACTGGGCAAGGCAAATGCCGATGCCATCCAGTTGGACTACTCGCAGTTCTGCCGTTCCGTGATGCTTGCGCAGGGCGAGTTCAGCAAGTTCCTTACTAGCAGCGAAAGGGAACGCGCCGATATCCTCGAAAAGTTGAACGGCACCGAAAGGTACCGCCGCATCGGGGCAAAGGTGGGCGAACACAGGGCACAGGCAAGGGCAGCAAGGGATGTGGCCCAGGCCGCATACAACACGCAGGCCGGCAACATGCCCAATGCCGAAGATATTGAAAAAGACGAGGCCCTGCTTGAAGATGCCGCCGCGAAGGAAAAGGCCCTTTCCGCACAGAAAAAGGAACTCGAGGCCAAGATAACCTGGCGCACTTCGATGGATAACTGCACCAAGAGCCTGCAAAAGGCGGAAGAAGAACTCGCCCACGCGACCCAGGAAAAAACCGAATTCTCCGAAAGCGAGACCCGCCTTGCGAATGCCGAAAAGGCAAGGGAATGTGCAACGCTCCATACGGAACTGCAGGGGCACCGTAAGCAAGAGGCCGCCAACAAGGCGGAACTGAATACCTTGCAAGGGCAAATCCCGCAAGTAGCAAACGACCTGAAAGTCGCAAGCGAAAACAAGGCCCGCGCCGAAAAAGAAAAAACCGATGCGGAACAGTTTATCACCAAAAGCGAAGCGCTCTGGAACGAGATCCGCAAGCTCGACCAGGACGTAAAAAATGCGGTGAACGCGAAGGCCGAAGCCGGGACCCGCAAGAGCAATGCAGAAAAGGCTCTCGCGAAGGCAGAAGATGACCTGAAAAAGGCCAAAGCAGATATCGAGTCGCTCGAGCCGAAGGTCAATACCCTCAAGCAGACGCAAGAATCTAACGCGAAGGATGCCAAACTCACGGGAATCATTCCGCAGAGCGAGATGCTTGTCGCAAGCATCCTCGGGTTCGACAAGAATATCGCCGATGGAGAGAAGGCGAAAAAGGCGGCTGCCGAAGACCTGAAAAAGGCAGAAGAATCCCTG
The DNA here is from genome assembly GCA_902800815.1 of Fibrobacter succinogenes. Taxonomy (GTDB): domain Bacteria; phylum Fibrobacterota; class Fibrobacteria; order Fibrobacterales; family Fibrobacteraceae; genus Fibrobacter; species Fibrobacter succinogenes_B. Next base: position 72,286 of record CADCGB010000007.1, on the reverse strand, counting down.
AAAGACGCAAATACGCTCAAGCAGGAACTTCTCGAACAGCAGAACGAACTTTTCAGGAACGATGTCCTCGCGCTTGCCAACGTAATCCAGAACCACCTGGAAGAAGGCAAGGCGTGCCCGGTCTGCGGCTCCACGGAACACCCCGCCTGCGGCCATGCAGAAAGTGCACCCGCCGATGAATCCGGAGTGAGCAGTACCGCCGAAAAGATCCGCGAACTGAACAAGAAGTTGCAGGACGTGGATGCGAAACTCAGCCAGGGCGAGACAGCCAAGAGCCGCGCATTGACCGCCGGCAATGCGGCCAGCGAAAATATCGAATCCCTGACCCGCCAGAAGAACGAGACCATCGAAAAGGTGACGGACCTCTGGGAACCCTGGGAAGAATTTGACCTTGAACATGCAGACGACATTCTCGCCAACCTGAAAAAGCGCCAGCAGCAGTTCGAAGCGAACAAGACGCAGCTCGACAACCTTTCGAAAAAGCTTGAACTCGCACGTAACAATGAGACAAGATTCGGCGAAATGGTGAAGAATGCAAAGGATACCCTCGCGACCGAGACGGCGGCATACGATGGCGCTGTCCGCAACCTGGATGCGTTGCAGAAATCCCGCACAGAAAAGTTCGGCAACAACGACGTGGAAGCAACCGCAAAGGAAGCGAATGACACCAAGAACCATGCAGAAGCAGCCTACAATGCTGCCGACAAGGCATTCCGCGAAGCCGAAAACAAAAGCAATAACCTGAACACGAAAATCAAGTCGCTTACGGAAGCTCTCGAAAAGACGGCGGGCGACATCGAAACAGCGGCAGCGAAATTCAAGAACGCCATCGAGGCGAAGGGCTTCGCCGATGAAGCCGCATTCCTTGCGGCAACCATACCCGAACAGGAATTCTCGAGACTGCAGGCGAAAAAGAAGTTTATTGACGAAGCGCTCGCTACCGCAAAGGGCAAGTTGCAGGCCGCTACCGAAGCGCTTGAAAAAGTGAAGGAGGAACGCTCCGACGAGACTCCCCTGCAGGAACTACGCGATGGGAAGGCCGCCGCAGAAAAGGAACTCGGCGAACTGCAGCAGAAAACCGGCGCCGCACGCAACCGTGTGGATAACTACAAGAAGAATGTGGTCCGACTGCAGGAACTCCAGAAGGTTCTCGAAGAGAAAAACGCCGAGCACACCCGCTGGGAAACGATGGGCGACTGGTTCGGCGTAATGAACGGCGACGACTTTGCGACATTCGTGCAGGGGCTTACCTTCAAGTCGCTGCTCAAACTTGCGAACAAGCACCTGCAAACCATCAAGGACCGCTTCCAGCTCGTTGCAGACGGGAATCTGGGCTTCAAGGTGAACGATGCGGAATTCGATGAGAACCGCAGGACGACGAACCTCTCCGGAGGCGAAAAGTTCCTGGTAAGCCTCTCGCTCGCCCTCGGCATCGCCGACTTCGCAAGCCGTAACGTGCGCGTGGAATCACTGTTCATGGACGAAGGCTTCGGCACTTTGGACGACGCAACCCTCGAGGACGTCATGAACTGCCTCAAGAGCCAGCAGCGCCAAGGCAAGATGCTCGGAATCATCACGCACGTCGAATCCGTCGTGAACAGCATCAACCAGAAAATAATGCTGGAGCACGTTGCCGGACAGAAGGGCCACAGCAAGATCACGGGCCCCGGCGTCACGCGAGTTGCATAGCACACCTCACACAACAAAGATGCCCGCTTATGAAAGCGGGCATTCTTTTTAACATTCCATAAGCGACAACTACTGTCGCTTTTTCATCACATTTTTTCCGCTTCGCATTGCGCCTTGAACTCCTTCATTTTCAGTTCGTTGATCATGGTCTCGAGGTTGCAGAATTCACCATCGCCATGCAATTCGGAACCTGCCTTGTTCCATTTCGCATCATTCCCTTCGGCTACCTTCTTGCCATAATTCACCTCGGCATGGGTCCACTGGGCAACAATGTTCCTTGCAACCTTTTCAATATCCCTGTCAATCATTATGCGCAGCAGGCCATAGTAACCGCCAAAGCTGCGGTTCCTAACGCGAATCTCCTTTTTGCAACAGGGGCAAATCGCCGTCGCCTGCGAACATCCCGAAAGGGGTGAACCTGCAAACGAACGGATAACAGCCGTGCCGCCACAACTGCATTCTACCTTGAACTGGGCATTGTCCCAAACTTCAAGGAGCGTAGAAAGCTTGAGGTTGATGTTGACGAGAGTGCCTGCAAAGTTATACCGCCTTGTCATGGATAATGGTCCCAAATAAAGGCCGCCTCCACGCACAAGATAATGCGCGTCGATGTTCGCGTACCGCGGGGTCCCACGGATCTCGTCACGATGCCGCAGAATCAAGTCCAGGTTGTCGTAGAACAGCGCCTTCTTGCGTTCGTTGCTCTTTTTCATGAGCTCCTGCATTTCCGCCTGTTCCCTTTTTTCCTGTTCCATCTCGTCGCTGACAAGGTTGAGTTCCGCCGCCTGCCGCTTGCAGAAATCCGCAAAGGTTTCGCGCTTGTTGTTCGGCTCCGCCGGGAAATACGGGAACGGTTTCGAGTCGTCGATGTGAATTGTCGCCATAAAAGACCTCCTGTCAATGGCATTGTGTCATTTTCTGTTTATGCATATATTCCAATATACGCATAATTATTATCGAAAGACAAGGAGGAAATGTAAAGTGTCTGTCAGATTTTTTTTGTAAAAACACAAAAAATGCCCGACTGAGTCGGGCTTCTTGCTATCCTTTTTTCTCCTTCTTTACCATTTCGAGGCGTTCGCGGAGCGTGTCGGCAATGTTCTTCGGAACGGGCAAAGATGGAGGCAGTACGTTGACAACGGCAGGGAAATCCATCCTACGCTTAAAACCACGAACCTTCATGGGGTTATAGACGGCGGTGACGTAGCAATCGTCAAGTACGTCCGGGTGCTCGGTCGAAATTGCCGCACCGTATACCTCGCGATATTGTTCCCAGACGTCCTTCATCTGTTCCTTTGTCGCGGGCAGGCGCCAGACAATCCCGAGCTCAACAAAGTCATTGCCCGCGATTTCCACAATGTCGCCTTCCTTAAAGTGAATCGTGCTAGGGTCGCGGCCATAGAAACGGGTTTCGCCCAGGTCAACGCGCTTCCCATCGCAGTAGGTAACGCCCGAGGTATCGCATACCTGCCAAAGGGAGCCATCCTTCAGGTAGCGCCTGACCGACAGGTCGTCTACACCGCTAATGACATGGCCCAGCGGCTTTTCCTTGACGACAAAGCCATAAAGCCTCTGGCGGCCCTCTCTGGCGATTTGCCTAATGTGCTTTTCGGCTTCGTCCAGGGTCTCGAAATACCCGACATCCGTAAGGGTTATGCCGAACCCGATATCACCGCGATATTCCGCTAGGCGCGCATTATCGTCGGTTCGGTACCTGGGTTCTTCCAGGCCGAGGTATTCGTAGAGCTTAAGAATGTAAAAGCTCCTGACGTTGTTATTGACTTGTATTTGCTGGCTATTTTTGTTCATATGCATCTCCCTGCTTATACTATAAATATAACAGGTAAATGCGACAATTACTGACGCACAGAGCAATGAACAAAGACAGGGGAATTACCGGCCTTACTTCGTCGAAATCCTAAAATATTCCCAAATGCGGACCATTGACAAGGTGTCCAGTTCGCAGTACCTGAGCGATGCCTTGCGAATAGCCTCGGTGTGCAACTTGTTAAAGCGGCCCGCTTGCAACAAGACATAGTCCAGCTTGCTGATTCCACCACGGTTGATTTGCTTGTCGGCATTCCATACATCCGAATCGTCAAAGTCGGCAGGGAATTCGTCCTTGTTAACTTTAGCGGCAAACGCTTCTAGGGAAGGCAAGTTGTGATAGGGGTCCATATTGTCACCGTAGTTTTCACGGAAATACGAATCGCTCTGCAAAATAGCGGGCATCACCTGCTTAATAGAATTCGACGAACCCATGCTCGGATGATAGAAGTACTTCTGGGCAATTTCCTTCAGATCCTTCATATCGCGGACACTCGGCTCAAAAGGAACCTTACAACTTCCGGTCGGGTGCGTAATGCATTCTATAAACCGTATCAACTCCTCTTTATCCGTTTCATTGGAATCTATCAGCTGAATTCGGATGGCATTGAGAATACTGTTTTCATGAATATCGTAACGGAAAATAGTTCCCTCGTCATCGTCCAACTGGTTTTTTAGTGCACGGACAAATTCGAAGTTCGGGAACTTGCCAGCATCAAGCGAAATATATTCTCCGGCATGCTTAAAAGTGCCATCTTCATAGGCAATATGGTGCGAGAACTGGTAGGCAATTTCTTCATTGGGGCGATTCCCCCTGAATAACGGAACAGCACCCTGGTAAGTCTCGAAATCGATAAAATGGAGCGGGTACGTCCACTTGCTCATTTCGGCCTTTGCGGCTTCTTTCAGGAATGTCGCATCGTTGCTCCCTGTCTTCACGCTATGCACGTGCAGGTAGCGGAGATCATCAGTCGATAGTTCCGTACGCTTTTGGAAGGCCTCGGGCGTCGCGTTTTCGGCAGAAACGTATTCGTTTTCGTCAATATCGGTCAAGAAAAACTTCTTTTGTTCAAGCCAAGCGCCTTTCTTAAGAGTTGCAGGAAGTCCTACCGATGCACCTTTTACATCCGTAATGACGGCCTTTCCAGCAATATCAACGCCGCACACGTTCTGGAAACACTCAACACGACCATCGGATTTATCATCACCAGTTTCCTTGCGGAAAGGGCACTTGAAGCAATCAGTCCCAATCTGACATACGCTAAAATCCTTGCGGTTGTTGATGTACATGTCCGCCACTTTTTCGACGTAATCTACAAAGCAACCGTTGAACATTTCTGCAATGTTCGGGATTTCATCCGCGATAATCTTGTCACTGATTTCATCGACATCCATAATACGGTCAATACGATTTTTGCCTTGCAACTTTTCGCGAATATCCGGCGCGCATTCTATTTCGCGATGGCCGCTTTCGAGGAATTTTATGCGCAAAAGGGTACTTAGAGAATCCACATCGCATACGGCCTCGGAATTCACCATCATCAGCTTGGCATGCACCTTAAGGTTTGCAAATTCACTATGGGTCTTGATGAATTGCTGAATCACGTATTTCTGGAAGGTTACATCAAGAATTTTATCAAGGTAATCGGAAGAGCATTTTCCCTTTTTGTCAAACCTGTATAAAGGCTTGCTTGCACTAATGCACTTAGACTTAACTTCGATTATCGTAAGCTCGTCACCTCGCTTGTGGAGGATGTCCACGTAGACAAGGTACTTGTCCGTAGAAAAAGCCGCTTCTCCGATATCAACATTCTCTTTACGCAAAAGCTCAAGCGTATCATCAATCGACTTTGCCTGCGCCTCAACCGGGTTTGCGCCACCCCTGCGAATGATGTTTTCGTCGGGAACACCCTCGTAAATACAGGCAAGGGCGCCGAACTGGTCACCGATTTCGGCAATGCCATCCGGCCCCTCATAATGGTAAGCATAATCCTTGCCATTCCGGTAGTAATACGCCCGCATTGGGCATTCAACAGCTTGGTTAAAGGCAGATTTAGTGAAGAATTTTTGCATGCTTACTCCTTATAACCTGTACCGTCCTAGCCGTAGGTTTCCGTCAGGTATTTCGCAAATTCCCTAAGTTTCCTGCGAAGCGGAGCGGGCTTGATAACGCGTGCGACGGTAGAGAATGACACGACCCAGTTCACCAGGAGCTGGTTGATCTCGGCCTTCATCTTCACGAGAATCTTGCCGTTCTTCTCCTTGCCGATATTCATGGAGCGGTTGTACGGGTTTTCCTCAAGGTAAAAGCGCGCCTGGCCTTCGAACTCGATTTCAACGTCCTGCAATTTCGGTTCCTGCCCGCTCATAAACGCCGCACCCGATGTCACCTGTCGCCTTAGTTTATCCACAATCTTCGGGTCTTCGGCAAAAGTATCCTGCGTGAGTTTCACGCTCTTGATTCGCCGGAACTTGAGCGTGTAGGTGACTCCCTTGACCTTTTCGGACTGGCAACCTACATAAAGGTCGTCCTTGTAGATGACAATCATCAGCGGGATGCGCTTGGACTGCTTTTGGGAATCGCCACGATCGCGATAGGTGACGTTTATCTTGCGATGCTCATGAATTGCCTGGAGGATCGTCCGTATCTTTTCGCTCGCGTCTTCCTCGAAATCGGGAGGCGTGCCCATGAACATAATTTTCGTGTTCAGTTCACCGCTGAGTTGCTGGAGCGTTTTCTGCTCGCTTGTGGGCAGGCTCTTCTCGATACGTTCCAAAAGTTGCGTGATGATTTCGCTTGTCGCGGGGTATATATTCGCGATGCGCTTCAGGAACACGAAGTGCAGCATGGTGTTCTCGAAATTCGGGAACAGGAGCCTTTCGGCATTGTGGAGCGCAGACCTGTAAACTGCAGTGCGGCCCTCGTTCTCGCAGGCGATATACCGGCCGCCATCCATTTCCGAAAGGAACCGCATATCGCGCTGCACATTACGACGCTCCTCGTCGGGAATGTTGAACGCGCTCATCAGGTCGCTCACGGTAAATTTCTTGCTCGGGTTCGAAATCACCTTCGCAAAGAGCTGTACCGTCCTTTCGCCGCGGGTCATGTCCGCCATAATGCCTCCTGGATATATTCTCCCTAAATATAAACAAAAAGAACTATTTGTGAAAAAATAGTTCTCTTTTGCGACAAATACAGTCGTTTTTGGGGTGCAAAATGAATTACAGGCCCATCGTGCGACCTTCGCGACCATCCTTGTAGGCAATCTCGGACTTGAGCGCGTCGAGGATAATCTCACCAGTAAGCTCGCTCTTGTCGTAGAAGCGGAGCGTACCGTAGGCCGCATTGAAGTCACCCGGGGTGAGCATGCGGAGGCTGCGCACAGCATCGGGCATTTCTACGCTCGGGAAGAACGCCTGCCACAGCTTCTCGATGCCTTCGGGCTTGAGGTAGCCGAACTTCACCTTCAGCGCAAAGCGCCTGCGCGATGCCATATCGAGCGCACCGTCGAAGTTTGTCGCCGCGATGAAGATGCCCTTGAAGTTCTCCATCTGCGTGAGCATCTCGTTCACCTGCGTCACTTCCCAGTTGCGGGTCGCACCGCTGCGGTCACGGATAAGGCTGTCGGCCTCGTCGAGGAAGAGGATGGCCTTCTTCTCCTCGGCCTCCTTGAACATCTTGCGGATGCCCTTCTCGGTCTCGCCCACATAGCAGTTCAGCAGGTCGCTCGTCTTCTTGATAATGAGCTTGCGGTCGAGCGTACGCGCGAGGTGCTTCGCGAATTCCGTCTTGCCGGTGCCCGGAGGACCATAGAGAAGGATGTTCAGGCTATCGGGACGATCACCCTCCTTCATCTCCTTCCACTTGGCATCGAACGTGTTCATCACCTTCAACACCTTCGGCATGTCGGTATCGGTAGTGATGGCATCGAGCAAGTAGCGGGGTGCACGGGTTTCCTTGTCGCGGCTTGCATATTCCGGGTCGAGGTTCAGGAGTTCCGCCTGCGCTTCCGCGATGGTACGGATAGTCTTTACCGGGTCCACCTTGCAGCCCGCCTCCAGCAACTTCTTGGTGCCCACAATCGCCTGCGTGATGCCGCCTGCGGTAACCTGGAGTTCGGCAGCAAACAGCTTCACCTTGTCTTCGGGAATGATGGACTTCGCGCTATGTACGCTCACCACCGATTCCCACACCTGCGTGCGTCTCTCAGCATCGGGGCGGTCGAAATGAATGGAGTAGTTAAAACGGCGAAGCGTGCTATTCTCGATCCAGTTCACCGTATTCGAAATCCAGATGACCGGAACCTTGATTTGTTCCAGGAAGAAGTTCAGCGCGCCTTTCTCGCAGCAGTTGAGAATCACGTCGGCCTCGTCGACTAGGAGGATAGCCTTCTTGTTCTGGTACTTGGTGGCGGCATAGAGGATGCTCCCCATGCGGCTACGCACCACCGAGTTCTCCTTGCTTTCGCGGTGAGTACCCTCGGTACTGATGTTGGTAAGTACCAGCGGGCGCTTGAGTTCCTTCGCCATCGCCTTTGCGAGCTCCGTCTTGCCGGTACCCTCGACACCGTAGAGGAACAGGTTCAGGCCATCGCCCACCTTGTGGTGCTTAAGCATGTTGAAGGCGAGTTCCACCTTCGGGTTCTTGCGGCAGAGCTTCTTGTAGGCGACACAGCCGCCCTCGTATACCCTGAAGTAGAGACTATCGAGGTCGTTACCCGAATGCCCGTCCAGGAACATCCCTATGCGCTTGGAAATATCCAGGTCCTCGTCCAGGATTCCCATATTCTTGAGCGTACCCTTGTTCGACACGAGACTCTCGAAATCAATATCCGGGTAGAGCTGCGGGAAAATATCCGGGAGCGCCGCGCCGCGGAACCTGCGCGAACCGAGCATGTCCAGGAGCGAACTGCACTGCTCCTTGTTGAAGAAAATCCACGAGAACATAAGGATTTCCATCTCGTCGTCGCTCAGGTTGAACGCCTTCTGCACGATGTTCAGGCGCCTGAAGTAGCCATCATTAAACTCGGCGTTGTCCCTCAGGAAGTTTTCCAGTTCGCGGGTAGCGCTTTCGTAGAAGACCTTCTGTGACGACGTGTCAAAGATTCCTTCCCCGCACAGGTAGTTACGCACGAAGTCGCTGATATCCCTAATGGAACACGACCTGTTGATCACGTCGTTGAAGCGCACGACCGCCATTACGCGGCGCTGGTAGGCGACGCTCATTTCCTCGTTGTCCTCGTCGCAGCGGAGCCTCTTGCCGGCATAACTGCCATTCGCCTCCCTGACGAAGCGCTTCTTACTAGATGCCGGAATGCGGTCCTCTTCCTCGTTAAGTTTCAAGAAGTGCTCCGAGAGGTCCTTCAGCACGCGCGAGGCACGTTCCTTCGGGAAAATCGCAATGCAGTCGTCCGCATCGGGGTAACTCTTGCAGACGCGCATCATGCGGATCCAGTACTCGTAACTCTTGAGCGTCACGAAATCCTGGGTAAGTTTCTTGCCGGAACGGTCCGCATGCAGCGAACCCAATACACCCTTAAAATAATCTTTTCTCATATATGTCCTCCACTATATATCGTCACGTGGGTAAAAAAAGTAAACCGCACGCGCGATATCAATTATTTAACGACTATAATATAGAATGGAGGTACGACAAATACTGTCGCATTTATTGCACGTTTTCCGAGCCCTTGTTCCACTGTACGCCGGGGCCATAATTCGCGATATTCACGGCGTAGGGGGCCTGTTCCAGCATCTGCTCGACTTGCCTGACGACATCCAGGATTCCGGGAATCTTTTCCATGAAATTCTTCTGGCTCAGGGTGATCTCTATCATCTTATGCTTTTTCGTCTTGACGCGCAGAATGTAACTCTCCGGAATCCCAACACGGCTCCACCCCTTGTACACCCCCTCCAAAATCCAGTCGTAACCCGACTGCGACATAATCTGCGGTACAATGGTCTCGATGCTCTGAGACGCCATCTCGGCAAGCTTATGCTGCTTTATCTCCTCAATCCGCTTCTCTTCTGCAATCGCTTCGGCTTCCTTCTCGTATTCCGGATACTTATCGAGAAAGGCGCGTATGTCTTCGAGCGAGGCAAGGATATCTACGTCCCGGATTTCTTCCGACATCATGTGCACATGATCGCCCTTGAGCAAGCCAATCTTGCTTTGAAAAAAAACATGCCCTATTCCCGTCGCAAAGTTGACGGAAAGCGCAATGCACATTTTCGACCGCTCCCTCCACGCCTTGGGCCTGAACTCAATACCGACACACGAGTCCTTAAGGCGCCGGGTCACATCATTATAATAACCCTTGACACCATTTGCAAAGACGGTCATCTTGAAGGCAGCCATCTTGTAGTCCCTGCAGTACGGGTCCCTCCCGTTTTCGTGCGACTTGCCGAGCCCCATGGTAAGCCCGCGCCAGTACTCGTCCATCAGGAGGTGGTACGAGGTTTCTAGAAGTTTCTTCTTGTCCATCATTCACTCCTCGGAATAAAGGTGACTCGGTTGCGTTTTATCTTGCGGATCCACTCGGCATTCTCCGCGTAGCACTGCTTGCTGCATATTACCCACAGCACATCGATGGGGCGCTTGGTGTTGAATACCGGAGGCGGGGCGTAGCCGTCGGTAAAGTAGATAAGCCCATCGTATTCGGGATGTTCGCAGTAGTAGTCAGCAGCAGGCTGGAAACTCGTACCGCCACGCCCCATAATCTTTACCGTCCTGCGCGCCTTCTTGAGCGGCTCGGGTTCCCCCTGGATTGTTGCATCGAACTGGAGCACGTCCAGCTTCTCGATACCGTATTTGAAAAGGCGGTTGATGACCGAGAAGAAAAATTGCAGGCTCTTGTCGGTTACGGAACCGCTCACGTCGACGGCGATAAGCAAGTTCGTCGATAGTTCGTAGCGGCTACCCATCGCGTCAAAACCGGCACGGCGATTGGGCCGCATGCGCGTAAGGCGCCGCCTGCTCGATATGACCGAGGTCTTGAACAGGCTCAGCATCTTGCGGTAGTCCATGTCGACTTTCAGGCTGGCCTTGATAAGGCCCTGCAACTTGCCCGGAATCGTGCCCCACGTGTTGCACGCCTGTGCGTTCTCGATAAACCCGTTTATGTCGCAACAGGCAGCCTCGTCCTCGTCCCACAATTCCGATACCTGTGCGTCGAGATTTGCCTGCGACTGCTGCGGAGTACCTGCGCCCTTGTTCCCGCGCGATTTACCGGAACCGCCGCCGTTTTGTCCGGAAGTGCCGCCACCATTTTGGCCGGAACCGCTGCCCGAATTGCCCTGTGCGCCCGAGTTACTGGAAGCGTCGCCATCCTGCGAACTTTCGCCGGCGCCAGTGTCGTTGCTATCCGTACCACCGCCACCTTGCCCAGACTTGTCGCCTTCACCATTTTCGCCTTGCCCGCCTTCTCCCTGCCCAGAGCCACTATCCGTCTTCTGCTCTCCGCCAGACTTTCCGGAATTCGGTGTCGCATTCTGCTTGAGCAAGTTGTAGTATTCCTCAAAACAGAGCCCGCGGGGGAATTTCATTTCCATGCCGCTCATCTGCTTCTTCACTTCACGCGAAACATCGTACACGTCGGCAATCGTGATATTGCTCGCGCAGGTCAGCAGCGCCTTCTCCGCAAAGGGAGGCTGACGCTGGTAAGGGTGCTTGAACAATATGCGGAACATCTCTACCTTCAGGTATTCCTGCAGCACGTCATCCGCAATCTTGTCCAGAACTTTTGGAGAGAATTCAACCTTCATGTTGCCGGTTCTCATCGGCACGTCAATCGAATTGTTCTCCACGAATTCGTGACTGCAGTATACCGCGAACAGCAGCGGCTCCGTCAGGAACCACCGTTCGCCAATCCTCTTTATCCTATCCAGGGCTTCCATACCGACCTTAAATCGACTTGACAAATTCCGTAATCTTCTTATACAGTTCGGGGCTCTTCATAATGACAAGCGTCATGGTGGCCGGGTAAAGCGATGAGGAATACAGGTTCGCGAAATGCGCCTGCGCCTCGCGGAATTTTTCGCCCGAGAGGTAGTCGAAATATGCGGTAAAGTTCGCCATCACCTTCGCGGAATCCTTCTCGTCGTAGCCCTTCGTCTCTATGAATCGGAACACGGACTCGTTTACGGAGGCAAGTTCCGGCGTACTGCACTTCTTGAGCGCACCCTTCTGCTTCGCGAAATCGCCGAGCAAGATATCCTTCGCGCTGGGCAAGTGCTTCTGGTTTATCGCCGCGAAGAACTTCGATGCGGCAGGCATCCCGATGATGCCCGCAATGACGGTCTTCATGAGCGGCGTAACCTCGTTCGTCTGCAATACCTTCGACACGCGTTCCCACCCGCGACGGTCGGGCGACTTTTCGAGCCCCTGGTCCTCGCGGGTAAAGGCGGCACCGTCGAGCATATCCGGGTTTGCCGAGATGAAGTCGATTACGCGGGAATCGAGCCCCGCCTTCGATGCCCACAGGAGCCATTCCTGCGCAGTGGGCTTGAACTCGTAAATGTTAAAGCGGCTCACGAGCGCCGGGTCCAAATCCGTCAACTGGTATTCCTCGCCGTCATTCACCGCGCTGATCACACGCGAGCCCTCAGGCAACTTGCGGCCCGCAAGCGTGCGGTTGAGCGTCAGGTCCATAATGGTCTGCAGCACCTCGGGGCGGGCTCGGTTAAGCTCGTCCAGGAAAAGTACCACAGGCTTGTCGTCCGTCGGAAACCAGTAAGGCGGCATAAAGTGCGTCTTGCCGCTCATCTCGTCAAGCCGCGGGAGGCCAATCAGGTCGCCCGGGTCACTCATCTGCCCGAGGAACAGAATCACCACGCGCTCGCCGCGCGAAGTGAAGAACTTCTCCAGGATCTGCGACTTGCCGATTCCGTGCTTGCCCGTGAGCATTATGTTCTGCGATGCGGGTGTCGCAGCCAACAGACTTTCCAGTTCCCGCGCATTTATACGTACTGCCATATTATCCTCTTTCTAACAATCCTACCATCAATTACTTTTTCATCGAAATCTCTACCGGGAACGGTAACGTCTTGAACAGGGTTTCAACCTGCTCTATCATTTTTGGCAACTCCGAAATCCTCTTCGCAAAGTTCCTGCGGTCCATCGTCACCTCGACAACTTTTTCTCCCCCCATCTCGATGCGGAGCAAAAAAAGTCTCCCCCTTTCGGTCAGTTCCCAATTGCGCCCCATCGGTGTCACGGCCTGCGAAACACAGGCCCTTATGGTATTCTTCGTTATCTCATCGAGCTTTTTTCTCTTTTCAAACTCAAGCTTCTTCTGTTCAATTTTATCCCTGTTCTGGGGATACTTTTCGATAAATTCCTCCAAATTCTGCATGGTGCGCGTAAGGTCGCACCGGGTAGCAGTCTTGATATAGGGAATCAGCCACCCTCCAAGAGTAAAACGCACATAATAATCCGATGTCAGGATAAACTCGACAGACGAGCCCTCCGAATCGAAATCCATCTTGATCCGTATCCCGCCAATCTTGTCACCCTGCTGGAAGAATTCCCCCGAACCCTTACCCGTCCTAAGGACAATGCACTCGCATTCCGGGTGCCGCTCCTTGAGATCGTTATACGCGCTGAGAACTTCCCCCTCGGAAGGCTCGTACCCGTGCTCGGTCACCAGAATCCTGTCAACCAGTCTTTCCCAGTACCTATGCGCAATCAGCCCAAAGGGGCTATCCCTTTTCCTATTAATCATCATCGCGTCCTCTATAAATATAGTATGCGGTTGCGACAAATAATGTCATTTGAGAAATTGGCTCAAAAACCCAAATAGTTCACTATTTTATCGTCTTGAAAATGCTTTTTGTCAATAAAAGCCCCGGTTTTTGCCACAATTCGAGTAAAAAGTTCACAACACCAGTAGCAAAAACGAAAAGAATGGGGAAAAACATGAATTACCCGGTACGCAAAAGCGCAAAAGGTATTAAATTATGTTATATAGGTACAGAGGATTCTGCGCATGAAAACGTCTAAATTTTCGACTATTTCCGCCATCGCCCTGCTCGTGGGCATGTTCGCGTGCTATTCCATAGCGGCCCCACGTTCAGCCCAGGCAAACAAGAATGACGCCGCCCTCGTCGACGAAGGCGACAAGGCGTCCGAAGCAAAGTCCGGCGATACCGCCCAGAAAGATGCCCCTGCAAAAGAGGAAGCCGCGCCTGCGCAGTCCAACCCCGAATGCGACAACAATGCCAAGCCAGAAAGCGGCATCCCGGTGTTCCCCATCGTGATGTCCGCCATCGGCACAATCGCGTTCATCGTCCTTGCCATCATCTTCTAGGGGGTCTGCCATGCGAAACTTTTTCAAGATTTTCCCGACCGTAGCGATCCTCGCCACCTTTCTTGCGACCTCCGCCCTCGCCGACTCGATGTGCTATGACCTCTGCACGTCCTGCCACGGCGCAACCCGTGCCGAGAACTGCGACAAGATTGAATCTACCTGCAACTGCCCGTTTGTCATCGATAGCGCAAAGTCTAAAAACATGGGCGTAGAAATCAGCAAGCGCAAGCTTACCGAGGCAATCCTCGTCGGTTGCGACAAGGCCGCCTGCGCCCGAAGCATCACCTTCGAGAACGGATACTACAAGTCGATGGACAAGGGGCGCACCCCGCTTACCAAGCTCCAGCTTCTCTCGGGCGTTTCCGACGCAAGTGAACGCGCCATGAAGATGCAGCCCCAGGCCATCCGTGCAGCAAACACGACCGTGGATTCGCTCACGAGGCGCAGGAGCATGCTGCCTATCCCGCCGATGACGCAGGAATGTACCGAACGCTGCAACACCTGCTCCGCCGATGCGAAACCCGCACAGGCCGAACCGCAGATGACCCGCGCCGACTCCGTCCGCGCCGCAGCGGCCGCGCAGGCAAAAACCGATTCTGCGCAAGCAACAGCAACCGACTCCACACAAACTGCAACCGCAGATTCCACGCAGGCAAAAGCTGACTCTACACAGGCGCCGGCCATCGATAGCGTAGCACTCGCAAAGGCCCGCGCCGATTCCATCGCCAAGGCCGAAGCGGACCGCAAGGCGTTCTGCCAGCTTGCAGAATCCTCTTGCCAGTGCAAGGCGCACGAGCAGAACACCCGCGACATTATCGCCATCGACAGCGTCATCGCCATCAAGACGGCATACGCCGATAGCCTCCTCAAGTTCCGTGAACAGCTCCTGCGCGAAGAGATGGCCCGTGCCATCGCGGACTCCGTGCAGGCGCATTGCAATGTGGAAGGCAAGTGCAATTACACCGTGACATTCACGAGCAAGGAATTCGCCATCCTCGAGATGCACCCGACGGAAGAGCCCAAGCCCGATACTTCGACAGGCTCAGCAACCGGCCCGGCTGATACCGCAAAGGCGGAACCCGCGGCTGAACAGGTCGCAGCAAACCCGCCTGCCGACACCGCAGCCACACAACCTGCGGCATGCCCGCAACCCGCCGCCGATTCCGCCACTGCAGACAGTTCCAAGAAGAAGGACCGCATCTTCTACAAGGTCATGGAATTCACCTACGGAAACTTCGGCGAACACAGCTACTACCAGAAGGACTACGGCCGCATCCGCAACCTCGACGATGAAACCGGATACGAGGGCGGACTCACCTATTACCTGCGCTGGTACTTCTACGATGGCGGCGCGTTCAGCATAGGCATGGGCACGTTCTACCACTACAAGAAATTCACCCTCGAAGATACCCTCGCTATTACAGATAAAGTAAATATCTTCTATCACAACATCGGGCTAGATGTCCCGATATCGTTCAGGCTCGGCGTGCCCTACATTCCCATATTCAAGCCGTTCATAAGCCAGACCTTCAACTTCCACAAGCCCATCTTCGAAGTCTACAAGGTAGAGGCTCCGGAATCCGAAAAGGATCTGAGCAAGGAAGAAGAAATCAAGGAAGCAGCGAAGAACCAACTTGGGCTCGGATTCCTCGATGATGTCAAGACGCGCTTCAATGGTGCAAAGGACCTCACGTTCTCCGTATGGCTCGGGCTTGGCCTGCAGATTACGCGCCACTTCTCTGCCGAATACCAGTTCAACTTCGGCGTAGGCGGGAGCGGACACTCGCACAGGTTCGATACCGACAACTACTGGAGAGTTGTCGTCGATTTCGCGTGGTAGTTTATAACTGTGCGCAATCCGCGCGCAGTATTCGCAGTACTACTTCTTCTTGAACACGGTAAGGAGCGATTTCGCGCGCGTTGCGGCCACAAGCAGGCGCCGCTTAAAGTCGCCGTGACGGTCGGCTTCGCTGGGCTCCTCCAAATCAACAAGAATCACGGCAGTAGCGTCAAGACCCTTGATGCGGAATGCGCTCACGATATTTACTTTATCTTCAACGAGAGTCTTGTCGCCGTTTGCATTCCACACGAAACGTTCATCCTTGATATTCTTGAGTGCAGAACTTGCCTTGCTCCTCATCGACACCACGAGTATTTCCGAAGGCTTGAACTTGAACTTTTCCAGAATCTCGTCTAGGCGCGTGCTGAGCATTGCCACCTGGTCTGCAGGGTCGCTGTAATAGAACTCCTTGACGGGCGAGCCTGTCTTGGTATTCTTGAAGGGAGTGATCCTGATGTTCGTGTTCTTGTACACCCACTCGAGAATCTTTCGGGTGCAGCGGAATCCCCTGTTCAGCACCATCACAGGCATCGCCGTGACCTGCGGATTATATATACCGTCACGCGCATACAGGCGCTGCGCACTGTCGTAAAAGAACCGGACTATTCCCTGTTCGCTATTCTTCAACAAGCTAATAAAGCTGTCTACCCAGCCACTCAAGAAGTCCTGACCCTCGTCAACGATTACCGCATCGTAAAAGAACTTCTCGCGAGTTTTCTTCTTGTCGCGCAGCATCTTCTGCGCATCCACGAAAGCCTTTGGCAATACCTTCTCGTAGTATTCCTGTTTATCCTTTTCCGCAGCAGGCTTCTTCACCTTGATCTTCGCCGCATGTGCATACTTCTCGCACCAGTCAAAGTAGGCAAGCACGTCGATGCGGCCGTAACTCTTGCCGCCATCGTACTCGTATTCCTCTTCCACAATTTCGCGGTCCGCATCGAACACCTTCTTCACGACTTCCTTCAGTTCTGTCGCAAGCAGGTCGTTATAGCAGACAATCGCCACGTTCTTGTTCAGGCGCGCAAGCCGGAGCGCCTCCCACACCACCATGTGCGACTTTCCGGAACCGGCGACACCTTCAATGCGCATGCGCAGGTTACGCGAGATGGAATCCATCATCATGCGCTGCGTCTCCGTCGCCTCCTCGAAAAATTCCTGCTCGCCCTTGAGTATTTCTGTCTCGTCGGGCATGCCGCCCTGCCCGTCCAGGAACGAGCGCAACTTGTACAGCGATTCCTCATCCAAGTAGTCGTTAGAGAACGACCTTCCACTGTGCGCATTCTCCGGCATCTCGAGAATCTCGATCAAACGCTTTTCAAAGTGCTCCGCATTGAGCAGGTCGGGACGCAGCAATGCGCGCTTACGCTTGATCTCGTCACCCGGAATCCCTTCCATGGTATCCATGTCGCTAAAGCACACCGCCCACTGAACACGCACACTGTACGGGACACCCTTCTCGTTTTCCGGGAACATCTCCTTCAGGTATTCATGTACCGGCGCAACCAGCGTACCCACCTGCACGGTCGGTACCTTGGCATCGTCCATGAGTGTGTCGTTCTGGAACCAGTCTACGCGCTTCCTTTCCTCGTTATACCTGGTACTAATTTTTCCGCTCTTGCATTCCACAATGAGCAGGCCGTACTTGCGGTGATAGAAAATGCAGTCCGCTTCCCTGTTCACGTGCCCCGTCTTCGCTCCGGTAAAGTTCAGCACGCGGTTCATCCACACGTCCCATTCACCCGGGAGCATTTCCGCCATGCGGTACAGTACGCGCTCGGCACGCGAATTCGTGTTCGGGTTTAGGGCAATACGGATTGTCATTCAGGCCTCCGGTAAAACTGACAACATATATCTATAAAAAAAACCGCCCCAGCGGGCGGTCTTCTACAATTATTTTTCCGACGCTATCTCTTGAGGCCGGCAGCCTCGAAGAACGGGATATTGCGCGGGTTGGGGAGCGCAACCTCGGTAATCCAGTTGTATTCGGCAATGCCCTTGAGGCCGATGCGCGCGCACAGCTGGTCGCGGGCCACGTTGTAGGCATCGAGAATCTGGACCTTCTCGCCTTCCTTCGCTTCCTCGATCTTCTTGGACCAGCTCACGCCGAGTTCCACGAGGGCGGCACTCGCCTTCACGTACTTGTTCGCCTGGTCCTGCGTCACCACGGGCTCTGCAGGGGCGGTGAACGGGTCAACGTTCACTATGGGTACGGATTTCGGGAGGTTCGACTGCACCTGCTGCATCTGCGGCATGTTGGCATCGTCGTCGTTACAGGCAACAAAAAAAGAGGCGATAGCCAGAATTGAAATTGCGAGAATTCGTTTCGACATATGCGCCTCTTTTTTTTAATAGCGGTTCAGGGATTTGAACCCCGGACCAATGGATTATGATTCCAGTGCTCTACCACTGAGCTAAACCGCCATGTAGGGGCAAATATAGCATAGTAATCGAGCATTTTCAAGGGATTTCCCGAAAAAAACTAGTAATGCACCTCGGTTTTGACGGTATCGCCCCAGTAAATAACCTGCCAACCGGGCTCGGTACTCTTCAGCTTGAAGTACGGCCTGTCGGCGTCAATCTGCATCTGCGTAGGCGGAGCGGCGTGCACGTGAATGTGCGAGAACTTCATCTGGTGCTCGCTGTGATAGTGCCCGCAGTAAACATGGTTCAGGTTCTTGAACTTCGAGAGGGTCTGCTGTACCTCCACCATGTTCCTCAGGTGGTAATGCAGGTCCATGAACTTGTGCCCGCAAAAGCAGGGCGGATGGTGCATAAACAGTATAACTTCACCGTCAATTTTCGGGACCTCTTCCTCGAGCCAGTCAAGCTGGTCGCGTGAAACTTCACCGACTGCACTATCCAAGAAGAAAATGGACTTGCCCTCGAGGTCGTAGCGGAAATAGCACTTGCCGTTCTTCACGGGCATGTCGAAGAACTTTACCATCACGTCGAGGCTGTCATGGTTGCCGGGAATTATGCACACAGGGCACTTTACGCCCTTGATCTGGTCCGCGATAAAGCGGTAGGCGCCCGGTTCGGCATTCTCGTTTGCGAGGTCGCCCGAAAGCACAAGGAGGTCAAGATCCTTCATGGACTCGGAATTCAGCGCGGTAAGGAAGTTCTTGCGAACATCGATCCCTTGGACAAGGTTTTCATCCTCACCGATATGGATATCCGTTATCTGACCTATCTTCAATACTTTAGACGACATTAGTGCCTTTAATATAAAATATTACATCCCGCGAAAACAAGAAAAAAAGAATTTATATGCATTAAGTGTGATATTTCGCATATCCACAAATGTGCAAGTTTCAGGACCCTTCAATATGGAGGTGGTTAATAGTTGTTCACAGCCATTGAAAAGTAGGTTTCAACACCTGTGAACATTGAAAAAAGTTGAGAGACTATCGACTTTTCAACATTTCTCAACCTTCAACATTCCTATGTAACCTTTTGCCTCTCATAAAGTTATAAGTTTTGCCCTGAATTTTTATCCACTATGAACACCATCATAATTAGTACTATTTATATAAATAAATAGAGAATTATGATATGGTGGTGAATTAGGCCTTTTCCTCTTTCTTTGCAGGTGCTGCAGCCTGTGTCGGGACACCCATCTGGCAGTTGCCCTGGAACATAGCGCCTTCCTGGATAATAAGCTGCTTGGTCTTGATGTTGCCCACGAACTTGGAAGAGCTCTCGAGGATGAGCTTTTCGGAAACATCGATGTTACCCTTCACGCTACCGGCGACAACGGCGTTGGTAGCCTTAATTTCGCCTTCGATGTAGCCGCTGCGCTCGATGATGAGTTCACCTTCGATATTGATGCTGCCGTTCACGTTGCCGGCGACACGCACGTCGCTCTTGCCGCTGATATCGCCCTTGATGGTGATGCTTCCGCCAATCTGGGTAATTTCCTGTTCGCCTTTTGTAGCCATTTTTAACCTCTTAGTAGTTGATATAGGTTTCCGGGTCCTGCGGGACCCCGTCTTTAATAATAGTATAATGCAGGTGCGGTCCGTTCGTGGTACCCGTGGCCCCCACCGATCCGATGATGTCGCCCTTGTGGACCGGACTGCCCTTCCTCGTCTTGATGTTCATTAGGTGAGAGTAGGTAGTAACGTAGCCGTTCCCGTGGTTGATCTCGATGGTGTTGCCGAGTTCGCCCTTCTTGCCTGCAAATTCAACGGTACCCGTTCCGGTCGCAAAGACCGGGTTACCCGGGTTGGCCGAGAAGTCTATCCCCAGATGGTTTCCGTCCTCGTCGAACTTCTTGCTCACGATACCCACGACAGGCACGATATCCGGAATTTTCTCGAGTTTTAACTTTTCCTCGAGGGTTTTCCACCCGTGTCCCTCGAAATCGATTTCGTTTTTCTCGGACGGCGAGTGCGCGAACCTGTTCCTGTCTATAATACTGTTGATTTTGTTGGAATCATTCTCGATAAACGTCTCGAATATGTTCTGGATACGCTGTTCCAGTATCCAGAGGGAGTCAAGACGCTCAAACATTTCCTCGTAGTTCTTGTCTTTCTTGATAAGTTGGGCATTGACCACGCGGATTTTCTCGTAAGTTGCGACAATCCGGTTGATTTTTGCCAGATGAAAGCAGAATGCACCGAGAACAATGATGAAAATTATCAGGAAAATCTTCCCAAAGAGGAACCAACGCGTCGAAACCTTGAACTTTTTGATTTCATGCGAGTCTTCCGGGATAATCTGTACTGTGTAGTACTTCTTTTTCATGAGCTGCCTAGCGGTTTTCCATGATTTCCTGGATGCGGGTCAGGTCGTCCATGCTGTAGTACTTGATGACGATGGTGCCTTCCGGCTTGCCGGAGTTGCTCGGGTTGAGTTGCACCTTCGTGCCGAAGAACGTCTCGAGCCTGGACTCGAACTGTTTCATGTCGGCGCTCAGTTCCGGCTTGGGCTTTGCGGGCGTCTCGGGCCCTTCGGCAGGCTCAGGGACCTTGTCGTTTTCGGTTGGTGAGCCGGTTGATGAGCCTGTCGAATTAGTCGAACCATCGTCGTCACCGCGGATAATCGCCTCGATCTGGCGCACGTTCAGGCCTTCCTCGATAATGCGTTCCGCGAGCGATTCGGGGTCGCCGATCTTGTCGCTGCAGAGTGCACGGGCGGCGCCGCTGTTCAACTTTCCTTCCTCTATCCACAAAAGCACCTGTTCCGGGAGCTTGAGGAGGCGCAGGCTGTTGGTAATTGCGGAGCGCGACTTACTCACAATCTTGGCCAAATCTTCGTGCTTGTAGCCGTGCTTATCGATCAATTGTTGATAAGAACGTGCAATTTCGACCGGATTCAGGTCGACGCGCTGGATATTCTCGATAAGTGCCCATTCCGCCATCGCCTTGTCGTCGAGGTCCTCGAAGACTTGCGCCTTGATTGTGGATAGGCCTGCAATCTTGGTTGCACGGGTACGGCGTTCGCCGCTGATGATCTGGTAGCGGTCGCCCACCTTGCGGAGAGCGATCGGCTGGATAAGACCCTGTTGCTTGATGGAGTCGGCGAGTTCGGAAAGCCCTTCGTCGTCGAACGCCTTGCGCGGCTGGTACGGGTTCGGGTCGATAAGGTCAATAGAGATTTCAACAATCTTATCGAACTTCTCGGCAGTTTCGGCAGAATTGTTGATAGTGTTCGCCTGTTCACCTTTAAAATTGATGTCGTGGTCCTTCATGATGGCGGCGAGACCGCGACCCAGTGCGAAAGATTTTTTACCCATTACTTACCCTTGTTCAGAATTTCTTCGGCGAGTTTCATGTATGCCTGCGAACCGGTGCTCTGCACGTCGTACAGGATGACCGGCTTTCCGTGGCTAGGGGCTTCGCTCAGGCGGACGTTTCTCGGAATCATCGTCTGGAATACCGTGTCGGAGAGGTTCTCGCGGACTTCGGCGGCGACCTGCTTCGAGAGGCTCAGGTTCGAGGAGTACATCGTGAGGAGGGCGCCCTCGATCTTGAGGTTCGCGTTCAGGTTTTTCTGCACTTCACGGATGGTCTTGAAAAGTTCGGTCATACCCTGCAGGGCGTAATATTCGCACTGGATAGGGATAAGCACGCTCGTCGCGGCGGTGAGCACGTTCAGCGTGAGCAGGTTCAGGCTCGGGGGTGCGTCGATAATGATGAACTCGTATTCGTTCTTGAGCACGTTGATGATTCGTTCGAGCCTGTGTTCGCGGCTCATCGCGTTCACCAGTTCGATTTCCATGACGGCGAGGTCCGGGCCAGAGGTGATGACCTTCAGGTAGTCGAGGCTTGTATCCATGACGGCGGGCGCGATGTTCTCGAGCGTCATGTTGTCCGGATTTTCCGCCAGGTCAAGAACTTCGTGGATATCCACTTCCTGGGATTCGTTGAAGCCGAGACCCTGCGACGCGTTCCCCTGCGGGTCCATGTCGATAAGGAGAGTCTTCTTCTCCAGGGCGGCAAAACTTGCAGCCAGGTTCACGGCAGTCGTGGTCTTGCCCACGCCGCCCTTCTGGTTGCATACTGCTATCACTTTACTCATTTATTACCTCGAGTGACTAAGGCGTAATCCTGTTCTTCGTTCGGCAGGTTATATTTCCAGATATTGACTGCCGGGTCGTTTTCCAGGTGTGAAATGCTATTGAAACTTTTTAATGTGAGGAAAAGTCCACCCTTCTTGAGGGCGGGCTGCGCACGTTCCCAGTCGTTTTCGAAAGTTGAGAGGGCACGGCAGCTGATGAAGTCCAGGTCGGCAAGGCCCGAAGTCTCGAAGCGCTTGCCCACCACGGTCAGGTTCTTGAGTCCGAGTTTTTCCTTCGCGTAGTTCATGAACTCCACGCGCATGTGGCGGGGTTCCACCGCATAGAACTGGACCTCGGGCATCGCAATGGCAAGCGGGAAAACCGGGCAGCCTGCACCTGCACCCATATCCGCCCATTTCATTCCGGCTGTCATCCCCGTTTCCTTAACTATATATATATAGGGAACGAGCGAGTCGGCGATGTGCCTACTCAGGAACTTCTCGGAATCTTTCGCCGAAATCAGGTTGCCGAACTGCTTGGTCTCCACCACCAGGTCGGCAAAGCCATAGAGCTTGTCCATTTGCTCATTGGACAACTCGAAGTGAACGTACTCCTTCAGGAACTGGTTCAGAAGATTCTGCTGCTCTATGTTTGTTCTGTATGAACGTTTCACGTGGAACAATTTAGTATATCTCACAAAAAAAAGAGAACGCCGACAACGGCGCCCTTTCACTTTTTTAAAATATCCGTTAATAACTTTTTGATAGATGTGGATTTCGTGTGAATAACGTTGGCCTCCGAAGAAGGCCAACATTTATTGTTTGAAGAATATGGTGGTGTACTTGGTGCCGCCCGTGCAGGGGCCAGGTGGCCTGAGGTACCTGTTGTGGTCGGGTTCCGTAATTTTTAGGATTAGGGTGTTGCCCTTCTTCTCGAATTCGTAGGTGGTGTAGATCTCGGACCCCACCTTTGATGCGCTTCCGTTTCCGTAGCGCTTTTCTTTCCCGTTGGCCTGGTAGCACCTGCTTTCGTTGGTCGGGTCACGATAGATAACCCAATCCCTGGGAATATAGTTGTTGCTCTCGCGGATGGTGTCGTTCTTGATGTAATAGCTGTGGGTCTGCTCTTCGTCTATGACGATGGCGACGGAATCCTTTCCGCGGAAGACCGTGAAGTTGTCGCTTTTGTCCGGGTAAATCCAGTCGTATCTCATGAGCTTGCCTACCCTGGCGGAATCGACTTTCCAGTCGACCTTTGCGGTCCCCCTATGGACTTTATCCTGGCAGCCGTGAGTGAAGGTCAGGCTGTCCAGGTGGTTTTGTGTCCAGTGGTACTTGATGGTGCTGACCTGGGATTTTTGCTGCTGATGGAGACTGTCCGGGTTCATGCGGCCGGGAAGTATGTAGAGGTTCAGGACCTCCGTCCTGTAGTGCGAGGCGAAGTATTCGAACATCGGTCGAATGCAGTCAACCGCATGGGCATTGAAGGCAAGAAGTGCGAGTATGGCTAATGTTCTCCTCATATCAGACAATATATATAAATGTGGTAGTGAAACCAACATGTTGGCACATGTTGGGACTATGGCTTCGCCATAGTCCTACACCCTGCGGTTCCCAAATATATATGAAACTTGAAACTTTAGTTTCGTAGTTGAGTTATCCTCTATGAGGAAAAATGTGCAAGCACATTTTTGCTTGGAAACCTTGTGCGTGTTTCACGTGAAACGTTTGCAAACCGAGGAAGCGGCGATAAACTTGTTTATCGACATTTCCGAGGTGCAGCAAGTTGGCTCCGAAGGAGCCCAACATGAGCCGAGTGTCGCAGAACATACTTGTATGTTCTATGACCGAGGCGATTAAGGTTGCGATTGCTTTCCCAAACATGTTTTCCTACATGGCAATCGCAAACATTAAAACTTCAGTTTGCTGCTGGGTATCACGAAGCAGCCGGCGGTTCCGTTCCCGCCAAGGACCGCCCCGAGGACTGCCCCCGTCGCGCAGAGCGTGTTTATGAATAGCGTATTATTTGCAAGTTCGCTCTTTTCCGCGCTTCGTACCGGCTGATCGATGTTCCTGGAACTATCGGCGGGCACTTCCACCTCGTCACTGTAGTCCACCTTGAATATCATGGCGCGGTCGATTTTCGGCAAATCCTCGGACTGCTTCTGCGGCAATAGTTGAGCGGACGACAGGGTGGCTGCCATCAGTAAAAGTACTGCAATGCCGGAAAATCTCATAAAATACCCCAAAAATTTCTCCTGTATATAATATACATAATTTCTCGAGAATATTCACAAAAAATGGGAGAATGACATTATTTGTCATCAAATGTTTATATATTGCCTATAGGACCCATTTCAGGGAGGTTCCCATGTGTTCCCTCATCGCTGCCATTTTCATAACGGTTCTGCTCATTATGTGGTATAAATAGTATATTGTACCACGGAGGCCTATATGGTAGAAATCGAGATTATCCAGGGCGACATCACCAAGCTGGATGTGGATGCCATCGTGAACGCGGCGAACTGTTCCCTGCTGGGTGGTGGCGGTGTCGACGGTGCGATCCACCGGGCGGCGGGTCCTGAACTCCTGAAGGCGTGCATCCCCCTGAAGGGTTGCGAGACGGGCAAGGCGAAAATTACCCCCGGGTTCAGGCTTCCGGCCAAATTCGTGATCCATACTCCGGGACCCATCTACCGGGATGGCCTTCACGGCGAACCCGAACTCCTGGAATCCTGCTACAAGAGTTGCCTCGATTTAGCCGAGGAGAACGGCTGCCGGACGGTCGCCTTCCCTGCTATCTCGACCGGAGTCTACGGCTACCCCTGGGAGGCGGCTGCCGAGATTGCGGTCCGGACTGTTGATAAGTACCCCGCAAAATGCCTCAAAAAGGTCATCTTCTGCTGCTTTAGTGAACAGATGTTGAAAGTTTACCGGGAAAAGTGCGGAAAATAGCGTTTTTCGCTATTTCAGCACGATTTTCTGCGAGTGGTGCACGGCCGGCCCATCGATGCGGAGCATGTAGATTCCGGAAGGGAGCGTGGAGAGGTCCATGGCCCCGAGGGCGGGAGCAGAAATCACGACATTCCCCTGTAAGTCCACGACCGAAGCTTTAGTAAGGGCGGTCGCCCCAGTGAATTCCAGCGTGCGGCCCGAAAGGGTTGCCTTGACGGGAACTGCGATAGAGCCGTTCCCGATTCTGTCGGGCGGTGCGCAGCAGGTCCCGCACATACCGTAAGATCCGACCCTCTTAATCAAGAAATCCCCCTTGGTTTCTGCGCTGCCCGAAAATACCAGCCTGACTACGGCCGTCTTTGCAAGGACGGAATCCAAGTCGACTTCCTTGCCCCATCCGCTTTCTTGCCTGAACTTTTCCCATGAGAAATCCATGCTGGTCATGGACGCCGCCTTCGCGACCTTGGCCTTGTAGTTGTTGCGCCCGGTCAAGCTCACTTCGTCTTCGGGACCGAGTTCAATATCGAAATCGAGTGTGGACTCGTAGCTCAGGCAGATCCCTCCCCAGGCGGAGACGTCAGCACCTTTCTTGTCTATGTTCCACACGTTGAACGCGATGCCAGCGAATGGTCTCTCGTAACCATCGCCCAGTTCCACCTCGAGGTCAATGGCATCATAACTTTCTGCCATGTGTGAGAATTCTAGTCCATCTTGATAAATTTCCAAATCGACCGGAAACCGGATGTAGGAAGAACCTCCGTCATCATCGTCGCTAAACACGTACCACCAGCCGGAAGTCGCTTCAGGCGAACCCGTCTCTATGCGGCCTACTGTATCGACGGCAGCGTCCCACAAGAAGGTGCTGTATACTGAGTCCTGCTGTGCCAGCGCCATGCCGCCCATGCAGGCGAGCGCGGCCAATAAACGTTTCACATCCATATTTCACTCCTTATTTAACGGCTTTCGCCATCCCCATATTGAATATAAATTAATTTGCGAAACAGGAAGGTGTTTTTTTATATATTTATATAGTGTAAAGGAAGGTAATAACATGGAAGAAGTCAAGAACTTTATCAAGGAATGTGGTGCGTATTTCCTCGCGACGGTCGACGGCGACCAGCCGCGCGTGCGCCCCTTCGGAACCATCGATATTTTCGAGGGCAAGCTCTATATCCAGACCGGCAAGTCGAAGGACTGCTCCAAGCAGATCCAGAAGAACGCCAAGGTCGAAATCTGCGCGATGGACAAGACCGCCTCGAAGTGGCTACGCCTCGCGGGCGAACTCGTCCGCGACGACCGTCGCGAGCCGAAGGTCCATATGCTCGAGAACTATCCCGAGCTCAAGTCGATGTACTCCCCCGACGACGACAACACCGAGGTCCTGTATTTCAAGGACGCGACCGCCACGTTCTACTGCTTCGGCGCCGCCCCTCGCGTCGTGAAGTTCTAGTCGTTTGTTTCACAAGAAAGACCTTCCACGCGTCTTCCGGGTTTGACCCGGAATCTTTTGGACGGCGCGGCTGGCAAAAAAATTCGCCTCGACGACCTCCTCGTCGGGGCATTTTATATTGGAAGAATTCCCTGCGCTGTTAATTATATTGTAAACATTCTATTAACAAAATGCATGGAAGCGCAGAAGTTGACTTTTATATTCGTGAATAAATTTTGGATTGATTTCAATTTTTGGGCTGTTTCACGTGAAACATGCGTTGCTCATGTGGATAACGTGTGCAGTTTGAAAATTACTTACTTCTGTCAAAAATTTTAAATCAACATAATATTAACGCTAAATTAACAATGTATATCCGGGTGCGATGTTGAAAATTGGCCCTTTCCAGTGCCAGTACGGCTTGACAGATCCTTACCTGGTTACTGGAAAAAAGGTGTCGCTCGCGTCACGCGTAATTGTATTATCGCCGTGATAGGCATAAATATACCGCTTTGGAGTAATACGGGCCGTGCCTTTTTCAAAATTATAGTCTATATTTAAAACTGTGTTGCGCCTTGTGGCGTAGTGTTTTCTTATCCCGAGAGGTCCGGTTTATGTTCAGGAACTTAACGGTTTGGGTTGTCCTGGCGGTTTCGTTTGCGCTTGCCGCCCCGCAGAGCGCCAAGGTACGTTCCGTACTTGGTGACGTGTCTTTCAAGAAAAAGGGTAACGGTGACTGGGCTAGCCTCCGCGTAGGCGCTAAGGTCCAGGACAAGGACCTCATCCAGACGGATGTGGAGTCTGCCGTGCTTATCGCGATGCCCGAAGGCAGCACGATCTCCATCGAGGAGAATGCGCTCGTCGAGTTTACGCAGGTGATGTTCATTAAGGATTCGCAGATTTCCGAAGTCAATATCAAGAAGGGCCTGTTGCGCTTCAACGCGCAGAAGCAGACCGGCAAGAAGAGCCAGTTCAAGTTCAAGACCGGGACCATGACCGCATCGATCCGCGGTACGGACGGCACCGTGGGTGTCACCGACGGTGGCCAGTCGTTCGGCTCGCTCAACTCGGGCGAGATGGTGATGGAAGAGAACGGCCAGGAAGTTGCCGTGCAGGCCAACCAGTTCGTCGCGTTCCGCAAGGGTAAGGCGCCTATCGTTGTTGCTGCGAAGAACGCCGGTGATCCGGACTTCGCGAAGAAGATCGGTGCAGCGGTCGACGATACCACCAAGTCCGATGCGGATATCCAGAAGCAGGCCGATGAGATCGACGCCGCCATCGAGAAGAAGAACGAGGAACTCAGGTCCAAGTACGAATGCCGGTTCGACGCCGTGCCCTCGCTGGTAAGCGCCGACAGCATCGAGATCTTTGCGACCTGCACCGAAGGCATGCAGGTGGCCATTGGCCCCGAACGCAACCTCTCTGACGGCAAGCGCATGCGCTTTGTGCCGCGCTGGAGCAGGGGCGCTCTTGGCCCGAAGAAGTTCGAGGCGATATGCACCGCCGAACATACTTCGTTTGTATGCGGTAACTTCTCGTTCGTCTACAGGTTCGACCGCGGCGTGAAGATTATCAAGTCCGATGTGACCAAGTGCGAGGTGCTCTACACCACGTCCGGGTTCACTGACAACGAGGGCAAGCTCTCTATCTTCGCGAACGACAGCCTCCTCAAGGAAGTCACGCTGGATAGGGACTACGCGGCGACCTTCAAGCTGTTGCCGGGTACGTTCAAGTACAAGTTCGTGCCTGAGAACGTGGAAGGTGTCGATGCCAGCATTGAGCGCGAGTTCTCCTGCTTCCCGAAGACGGGCGTGAAGGTGAAGGTGCGCGGTGGTGCGAAGGAAGTCTTCAAGAAGAAGGTTTCTCAGGGTGCCGCACTCTACCCCGAGCTCCTGTTCGACGTGGAACATATCGTGGGCAACGACCCTGCACAGATCAAGTCGGTGGAGGTCAGTGTTGGCGGCAAGGCATTCGAGACAAAGTTTGTGCCCTCGGAAACGGGTATCGGCTACAGCGCCACGGTGCAGATTCCGCGCGGCAAGATGACCACGGTGAAGATCAAGGTCAGCATGCTTAGCGGCGAGACCGTGCTCGCGACCAAGGTGTATGACTTCAAGTAGCGTGCGTCTGGAAGATAATTCCCGGCGCGGCGTACGCGCCATGTTCTTCCTGAAATTCTTGTATATCATTATCGTCGTATTCCTGGTGCTGTGCAATACCGTCATCCAGGTTACGGGCTATATGGCGAGCGGGGCTGTGACGGATGCGGATACCGCCCGGCACCTCTACTATCTGTTCTTGGCAGCATTGGTTCCGATGATTGGAACTATGGCCGTATGCTTTGTCGTGTTCTGGCTTTTTTTCGTCTACTGGATATTGTGGCTTTACCGTGCCATAAGGAACTTGCGCTGCCTCACGACGACGACCTTCTCTCCGAACGTTGCGGTTGTTTGTTCGGTGCTCCTCCCCTACATCGGGCATATTTTTGACGTGTTTATCTTGCGCGATATCGCACGGCGGCAACAGAAGCTGCTTGACGGGCGCGGTATTCAATACACGCCCGTGACCGGGCGCGACCTGGTTATTTTCCTTGCCTTCATTCTTGTCGGCATCGTGGTGGCATTCGCCGAGATTGCAGATTCCTGGTCTGGCTGTTTTGCGGCATGTGCCGCGATGGTCGGGCTTATGGTGAGCTGCTTGCGCGTGTTGCGCCCCTGCGTGGAGCAGGGAAACATGCTCTACAAACTTCATGAGGAAGATGTCTTGCGCGCGAAGGTGGACGAGGTCTTGCGTGAACGCGAGATTGAGAAGGCTGCGCGCGAAATTCAGGAGGCGAAGTTCGATGAATAGATTTACCATGCTGTTGCTTGCATTTTCGCTTGCGCTCGTAGGCTGTGCGGGGCTGTACCAGTCGCCGAAGGAAGATGCGGCGCCGGCCATGAACATGACCTTCACGCGCGTGTTCGGCAACTACATGATTCGTTCGCCCGAGCCCATGAAGATTGCACTTTCGGATACCGGATGGAGTGCGCTTGAACTGTACGAGGATGCCGATTCGAAGGTGGTGACGTTCTACCGCGACTCGGGCCGCGTGAGCGTCTCGGTTTCGGCAACGACACCACAGAAACTCAGGACCGATGCCATAAAGGACTACGACCCTGCCGACCCGGATTCCGTGAAAATCTGGAAGATGCTCGAAAAGGAAATGCTGGATTTTAAGGCGCCTGCGGGCGATTCGTCTACGGCAGGTACGATTGGAGCCGTTGTGCGCACCGCAAACCGCGGGCATGTCTGCATGAGCGACAGCAGCAAGAACAAGTGCACCTTCGCTATCGTGACCAAGAAGGGCAACTGGGTGGTTTCGAGCGCGGTTACCCCGAAGGACGTGAACGCCGAGGAACTCGGTACACGGACGCTCTCCATGATAGACAATGCGGAACTGACCGACTACGAGAAGCATGCGACTCGCGTGCTGAAGAGTTACGGCGTGGGCATGTCCATCTGGTACAACTGGGAAGACGAGGACTTGAACCCCGACCGCGACTTTAGCAAGGCACTGCTTATCCGTAGGGGAGGCATCATTGACTTTGGCGGGACGCTCGCGTTCAACTATTCTAACCTCATCGGTTTTAACTACGGTGACGCTTGGCACAACTGGGGCTGGCGCTACATGACCATGTTCGGTTTCCGCATCTACACGTTCAGCGCATTCGTGTCTCCGTTCGTTGGTGCCCATGTAGGGCTTGGCATGCAGTACGATGACCATTACAGTAAGTTCCGCGACAAGTTCGCGATAAACATCGCGGGTGATGTTGATGCGGGTCTCGTGATTTGCCGTTACTGCAAGTACCAGGTTGAACTGGGTGCGTCGTACGATGCCGTCGAGGACGGATTCTTCAACGACCAGGTTTTCGGTGCGTTCAACTTCTACGCGGCAGTGAACTACTAGCCTTCGCGTAGTCCTGCAGGATTACTGCATTGTTCTTTCGGGGTGCTGTTACCGGGCCTTGGCACTACACCTTGTTGTTTAGCGTAGTGCGTTCGGCGTAGAGCTTTTCGGATATGTGGCAGAACGCTTCTACCACCGTGGGGTCGAAGTGCTTGCCTGCGCCTTCCGTGATGATTGCCATCGCCTTCTCGTAGGTGAATGGCTTCTTGTACACGCGCTCGGCCACGAGGGCGTCGAACACGTCCGCGACCGCCATGATGCGCGCCGACAGCGGGATTTCTTCGCCCTTGATGCCCGTGGGGTATCCGGTGCCGTCCCACTTTTCGTGGTGGTAGTGCGCCATCTCCATGGATTCCTTCAGGTAGTTGTCGTCCATCGTGTCGTTCGTGTTGGCCTCAATCTTCGAGAGAATGTTCGTACCCTCGGTGGTGTGGCTCTTCATGATGGCGAATTCATCGTCGGTGAGCTTGCCCGGCTTGTTCAGGATCAGGTCGGAGACCGCAATCTTGCCGATGTCGTGCAGAGGCGCGGAACGCTTGAGCTTCTCGATGTACTTCTCGTCGAGCACGTCGCTGTACTTGCCTTCCTTGAGGAGTTCGCGCGCGATGGCTTCCACGTAGAATGCGGTCTTCTTGATGTGGTTGCCGGTGCTCGTGTCGCGCGCTTCCACCATTTCGGCGAAGTTGATAATAATTTCATCCTGCATGTGCTGGATGCGCTCGGCGGCGGCCTCAAGCCTGTTGATGAACCCGATGGAATCCATGCACGTCTTGGTAAGCGCCCTGTAGAGGTGCTCGATTTCGTCGGAGGTGTGGATGTTGAGGTTCTTGATTTCGTGCATGTCGTTTGCACGGTCCTGTTCCATGTTGTAGGCGAAGTGAATCGCGGCCGATGCCATGCGGTTCACCGGGTGCACGATTCGCCTATTCACGAACTCGAGCACGATGCTCATGATGAGGATGGATACGCCGAAGAACATCGAAAGGAGCTTGATGAAGAATTCCGCCTGGTCGGTGATGATTTCGCCCATGGAAATGTCGGCGGCGATGTAGGCGACTGTCTTTCCGGTAGAGTTCTTGAGCGGCTTGTAGACCGTGAGGAGCCAACCGTACTGGTCGTCGGAGATGATGGGCTCGATGGGTTCGCCCTTGAGCAGTAGCGGCAGGTACGGCTCGAAACTCGGGTCGAAGTCGATGAGGTCGCCGGGCTGGCTCGCCTTCTCGCCTTCCTTGGTGTCGAGGTCGAATACCACGTGGCAACCGTCCGGCTGTATGCGGTAGACGTACAGGTACAGTGCCTGCGGGAACCCGTCCCTCATCCTGTAGAGCTTCTGTTCTATGTCGGTGTAGCCCTCCGCCTCGCGGCCCTTCTCGATGAACTCGTCTATCCGCTCGGTATCGACGGCGATGGATGCCGCCTCGGTAAGGCCGTGCGCGATGTCGGTGAATTTATCGATGGACTGCTGCTGGTAGAGGACGAATCCCGTGGTGCTCGCGAGTACGCCGAGGAGGATTTCGGCCGTGATGACCATGACGACCACCCTGCGCAGGAGCGAGCGCTTGACGGCGCGGGTGCCGTCATCCTCGAACTGGGCGACGGGGTTGGGGTCGAAGAGGAACACCCTGCTGCAGTGCGTCTTTACGTGCAGCGGAATCTTGTGGTAGGCGATGATGACCGCGGCGACGACGAATATCTTGTCGATGACGTCGATGATGAAGTCGGCGACGAGCTGCGAGGTGAACTTGGAAAGCCCGAGGTGCTCGTGGATGCCGATGGCGAACGGGGCCGAGACGCCTTCGCCGAAATCATAGCCGTAGAGGAAATAGGTGAGGATGGACCCGAGCACGCCGCCGAGGATGGCGAACATGAGCACCATGACGATTATCTTGGGGAGGGTCCTGAAGTAGCCCTTCTGCTGGAATATGGCGGCCATTGCGCCGATGAGGATGCTGATGATGCCGTAGTAGAGCGTGGGGAGGTCGGATATGCTGTTGAACGCGTTGGAGCAGAAGCCCACGATAACCGCGGGAAGCGTGCCGCCGAGCATGCCCGCGAGGATAGTGCCGATGGAATCGATGAAGACGGGGATTCCGAGCGCAATCGCTATCTTGGAGGGGATTATGTTGACGAGGAACGCGATGGCGATAAGCGCCACGGCATAGTGCAAGTCCTTTGATTTCAGTATCGATAGCAGTTTCATCGAATACACCTCGGGAACCTAGGTCCGGGAAAATCTACATACAAAATCTATTATGATTTTTGGCCTACGGCACGTAATTTTTTAGAAAAGAGGGCGAATTGTGCGGGTGGGTCGCGGGCGGCCTAGGCGATGATGGCGGAGGCGACCACACCCGAGTCGGCGTAGAGCACGAGGATCTGGCCGGGTGCGGAGGCGAACTGCGGTTCGTCGAACCGCACGCGGATTGTACCGGCGGCAGTGTCGAGCGCGACAATCCGCGCGACGGCGCCCCTGTGGCCGAGCCTGATGTGCGCCGTCAGTTCGCCCTGCAGGAGCGGGGAGGATTCCGATACCATCAGGTTGAGTTCCGTGCCTGCGACTTCGGTGCAGCTCAGTGTGCTGCGGGGCCCGAGAACCACCTGGTTCTTCTTCACGTCTATCGCCACCACGAACAACGGCTCGGGCTGCCCGCCAATGTTGAGGCCCTTGCGTTGCCCGATGGTGTAGTGGATGATTCCCCTGTGCTGGCCGAGTACCTTGCCCTGCAGGTCCACGAAGTCGCCCGGGACGTTGTCGGATTCGTCGAAAAGTACGGAATAGTCCCCGCACTCGAGGAAGTCCATGCTCTCGTTCTTGGTGGCAAAATCCACCCAGCCGATTTGCTTGGCGAGTTCCTTCACCTCGACCTTCGTCATGCCGCCCAGCGGGAAAAGTACCGTCGAGAGCTGCTCTGCGGTGAGGCGCGAGAGAAAATACGTCTGGTCCTTGCCGTGGTCGAGCGCCGCGTACAGGAAGGGAACATCGGGGTTCTTGAATTCCAGGCGGGCGTAGTGGCCCGTCGCGAAGTAGTCAAAGTCAATCCCCATGCGGCGGGCCGCCCTTTGGAGGGCGCCGAACTTGATAAACTGGTTACAGCGCACGCAGGGGTTCGGCGTACGCCCGGCGCGGTATTCGGCGCGGAAGTAGTCTAGAACCTCGCGCTTGTAGTCTTCGGAGATGCGTACCACGTGGTGCGGGATACCGAGCCGGTCGGCGACCGTCTTCGCCTCGGCGATGCTCGCGTCCTCGCCAGGGCCGAAGCAGCCCTCGCGGCCTTCCACGTGCGGCATGTTGATGGAGCCGTCCCACGTGGCCATCGTCATGCCGATGACCTCGTAACCCTGCTGCTTTAGTAGGAAAGCGGCGAGGGCGGAATCCACTCCGCCGGAAAGTCCGACTGCTACCTTCTTTGCCATGCGCGTGCCTGCTTGTTTGTTGCTATGTAGTTGTGCGCTAGAGGTTCGCGTAGTGGAACATCGCGTCGATGCATTTCTTCGCCTTCACGCGCGTGTCTTCGTCGAGTTCCACACGGTTCGCCTTTTCGGGGTGGCGGAGCGTCTCGAGGATGTTCTCGAGTGAGTTGCTCTTCATGTACTTGCACATGCTGCAGCTACCGATGAATTCCATGTCGGGGTGCTCGTAGTGCATGCGTGCGTTGAGCCCGCATTCCGTAAGGAGCAGCACTTTGCTCTTGGGCGGCAGGCCGTCGATGTACTTGACCATCTGGCCGGTACTGCCCACGAAGTCGCTGTAGAACGCCGCGGACGGATTGCATTCGGGGTGGCTCACCACCTTGAGTCCCGGGTTCTGGCTGCGGAAGAACTGGATGAGTTCGGCATCGTATGTCTCGTGTACGTAGCAGCTGCCGGTGTAGAGCACGATGTCCTTGTTGACGCCGCGGCTCTTCATCTCGGTGATGATGTTCTGACCCATTAGTTTGTCCGGAACGAAGCAAATCTTGTCGTTGGGGTAGGCTTCCACGATCTTCATCACGTTGCCGCTCGTGACGCACACGTCGCAGGCCGCCTTCACGTCGGCGGTGGTGTTGATGTAGCAGATGAACGCGTGGTCCGGGTACTTTTCGCGGAGCGCCATCACGTCCTTGCCGGTAATGGAGTCGGCGAGGCTGCAGCCGGTGA
Organism: Fibrobacter succinogenes; assembly: GCA_902800815.1. Taxonomy (GTDB): domain Bacteria; phylum Fibrobacterota; class Fibrobacteria; order Fibrobacterales; family Fibrobacteraceae; genus Fibrobacter; species Fibrobacter succinogenes_B. The sequence continues at coordinate 37,652 of CADCGB010000007.1, read as the reverse complement.
GCGTACCGGGGATGAGCACGTCCTTTTGCGGGCTCAGGATCTTGGCCGTCTCGCCCATGAAGCGGACTGCAGAGAACAGGATGGTGTTTTGCGGGACCTTCGTGGCGTCTTCGCTCAGCTTGTAGCTGTCGCCCGTGTAGTCGGCGACGCCGAGCACGATTTCGGGTGCGCAGTAGCTGTGGGCGAGGATGACGGTATCCTGGTCCTTCTTGCGCTCGTTGATTTCGTTGATCAGCGGGAGCATCTGTTCGACTTTTTCACGGGTGTAGTGGCAGAGCACGGCGCCCGGCTGGATCTTGTTCAGTCTGTTGAAAAGTTCGTCTGCGGTCATGCCTAAAATATAGAAAAATGGTGGGGAATTACCTAGCGAGGTGCAGCTTGCGGAGCACCTTGCCGAGGAGTTCGTTCAGGATGTCCTTCGCATCCTTGCTGCCCAGGTAGCGCTGCACGATGAGCGTGAGCGTGAAGAGCCCGATGCCCGCTGCACAGGCGTATATGACGAGGACGATGAGGTTTGTATTACGTACAAACTCACCCGAGACATGGTCGAGCCCGATGGCGGCCGCAATCATGATACCGAAGGCGACAAGTGCGCGGAGCATGTTGAGGAGGGCGTCCTTCATGCCGTCGGTGCCGTTCTTCTTGGCCCACATGAAGATCATCGAGATGACCTGCAGTATGGCACCCGTAGCGCCGACAATGGGCACGCTCTTGATGCCGAGCCCCGCTTCTGGGGCGCCAAGCAAAATGTATGCGGGAATCGTTGCCGCGAAGATTCCGGTATTAAGCAGGGTAGGCACCCACATACGCTCGCAGGCATAGAAACTGCGCACGAGCACCGCCTGCAGGCAGAGTCCGAGGCTTACGGGCAGGTACCAGCGGAGGATTTCGGAAATCGCCTCGGTAGTTTCGCGCTGGAAGGCGCCGCGCTCAAAGAGGATGCGCACGGCGGGGAAACTCAATGCCCATACGGCGACCACGGCGGGAATCAATATGCAGAACATGCGCGAGAGGCTCTTCCAGATTTTGCGGTTGAGTTGCCCGAAGTCGCCCTCCTTCACGAGGCGCGCCATGTCGGGGTAACTCGTGACGCTTACGGAGAACCCGAAGACCGCCACCAGCGTGTACATCACGCGGTAGGCGTAGTTGAGGCTAGAGATGCCTCCCGTGCCGAAGTTCGCGCCGAAGCTACGGATAATAAATTCCAGCCCGAACATGGAACCCACGCCCAACGACATCGGGAGCATCATCCTGAAGTAGCGCACGATATCGGGATGCTTGGGCTGTACGATAAACTCGTAATGCACGCCGCCACGCCGGGCGCCGAGAATCTGGAGCGCGAAGAACCCGATGAAGGCGCCCACCGGCACGCCCCAGGCGAAACCTTCCAGGCCGTAGTCCGTGCCGGTGTACTTACCGAGCGCGAGCCCGAGTGCGCCACCGCCCACGATCGCCACGTTGTAGATGAGGCCCGTGAGCGAGGGGATAAGGAACTGCTTGCGGGTGTGCTGCACGGCAACGAGGATGCTGCCCACGAAGATGAACACCTGCCCCGGCAAGATGATGCGGCCATAGTACGTTGCGCGCTCGATAAGTTCCGGCGTGGCTCCGTCTACGGTCAGCAACTGCAGAAGTTCCTGCATCCATATGAACGCGGGAACCACCAGAATCAAAAGCGCGATACCGAAGGTATTCAGCACGTTGCTGAAGAACTTCCAGCCGCCTTTCTCGTCACCCGCGACCTTGTAGCCCGTGAAAATCGGGATGAAGATAATCGAGAGGAAGCCCGTACTCACCACATGGTTGAGGATGTCCGGAATCATGAAGGCGAGGTCGAGCGCGTTCTTTTCGAGCGATACGCCCGCGGCATGGGCCAGGAGCATTTCGCGGAAAATCCCGAGAACGCGGCTCAGGAGCATGGATACGGCGACGATTATGGCGGCTTTATTCATAGATTGTTGTGCCCGCGGCACAGTTCCTAGTTAATTCTAGTCAAAAAATAGAAAGTTGTATGCTCTGTTCGCCCCCTTCCAGTGCTTTTTTATATCTTTATGAATATGAAAAAGTTTATAGCGGTCCTTTTCTCCCTGGCGGTGACCTCTTTCGCCGCCAACGTACAGATTCTCGAACCGACGGGTGCCGACTTTTCGGCTGACGCCCCGACGATAGTCAAGTCGCTGCTTCGCGCCGCGGTGAGCAAGTCGGGTAATACGCCTGTCGAGGATGCTTCCGAAATCCAGCTCCGCACGAGCATCATGAGCATGGGCGGCCACCTCCTGGTAGTCTGCGAGCAGCTCAAGGGCGGTGCGGTCGTAATATCGAGCAAGCAGAAGTCCATCGGTGTAGATGACCTCGATGTGGCTATCGAGAAGGCGACCGTGGAAGCACTCCTGGGGCACCAGGATAACCTTGTCGACCAGGCTCCTGCAGAGAATGCGCAGAAGTCCGAGCCGCTTCCGGTGAACACATCTGTGATTACTGTCGAGGTCGAGGAAAAGCCCGCCGAAGAAAAGCCGCTAGAGAAGCGCCCCACGCGTAACTACAACGGCTTTGGCCTGGGTGTCGCCCTGTGGCACAACTACGACTATTCACGCGATACTACGAACAAGGATGACAAGGACGTGGACCGTGACTGGTCAACCTCGTTCGTATTCCATTACGCAAGGATTTTCGAGGTGTCTAACCATGCTGCCATTACCTTGTTGAACAACATGGACATGGTGTTCGGCAAGGGCTGGCAGATTCACGAGACGTTCCTTATCGGTGGCCGCTACTACATCCAGTCGGGTGCCGTTTCGCCGTACTTTGGTGCCGGAATCGGTCTTGGCGGGCAGTTCGACAACCATTATGCCGAGTTTAGCGAGTACTTCGCTATCGGCATTGCTGGTGGTGTCGAGGCGGGTGTCGTGTTCTTCCGCAATTCCGCCATGCAGCTGGAACTCGGTGCCGCATGGGATGCCCTGTGGGATGGCTTCGAGAGCTTTGACCGCCGCTTCGGCGCGGGCAGCCTCTACATTGCCATAAACTATTAGTCGCTACCCTTTACGGGTTCTTGATTTTTTCGTATACCGCGATTTGACGCTCGACAATCTTGCCCCAGGTAAAGCATTCGGCGATGCGCTTTTGCGCACCGGTGAGCAGCTGCTTTAGCAGTTCGGGGTCTGCGGCGAGGCGCTTGTAGGCGTTTGCGAGTGCCTGCGGGTCCTTTTCGGGGACGAGTATACCCGAGACGCCATCTACGACCACGTCAGGGATGCCGCCCACGTTGCTTGCGACTACGGGGAGCCCGAGTTCCATCGCCTCGATGAGTACGACGCCGAGGCCTTCGGTATCGCCCTTGCTGTCGACGATGGCAGGGAGCGTGAACACGTTGGCCGTCTTGTACTCGTTCGCCAGTTCTTCGGGAGAGAGTTTTCCGGTGAAGATGATTTCGGCAGCGTCCGATGTCGTGGAGACTTCTGTGGCCTGTGTTTTTAGTTTATCTGTAAGGTCGCCGACGCCGACGATGCGGATTTCGAACTGGTCGCGAGGCAGGTACTTCGCTGCCTCGATGAGGTAGCATATTCCCTTGCGCTCGATGTGGCGGCCTACGAAGAGAATCTTGAACTTGCCGTTTATCGGGTGCGGCGCAATTTCATCTCCCGATGCGTTGCCCGATTCAAGCGTCGTTCCGTACGGGCTCCATTCTACGTCCACGTTCCGGAGCGCCTTGATCTTGCCGGCGGTAAAACTCGAGTTCGCGAACACGGCCTGCGCCTGCCCGATGGCGAACTTCAGGAGCGGCTTCACCCACTTCTTCTTGCGGATGAGTAAAAGCTCTGCACCGTGGAAGTTGAGTACCAGCGGGATGTGGAAAAGTTTCGCGGCGCCGAGCGCGATGTAGGCGTGCGGGAACGGCCAGTGGGCGTGAATCACGTCGGGCCTGAACTTGCGGCATATCTTGATGCACTTGAAGAACCCGCTGATGATGTAGGGTATGGCGAGCAGTTGCAGCCAGGGCTTGCTTGCCATCTTGCTGGGGGCGCCTTCCTCGTGCGTGAGGAACTCCCAGCCTGCGGGTGCGTAGCGGAAGCGGTTTACCTTCACGCCGTCGATCTCGTGGCTCTTCAGGCCCTTGTATGCGGGCGCGAGTACCTGTATCTCGACTCCTGCCTGCTTCAGGTGTGCGACAGACGTCCTTAGCCACGGGACTTCTGCGTCTTCGTGGAACCTGGGGTAGACGGAGCCTATGACGAGGACTTTCATGTTACGCGGGTGCGGATTCCGTGCTCTCGACCGGTGTCGCGAGTTCCTGCGATACGGCCTCGATCGCCTTCAGGTCTTGCGCGTCGGCGATGCATGTCGGGTAGACGATGGGCTTGACGACAGATGCGATGATGTTCCCTGCGTTGGGGAAGCCTTCGCTGTTTGCGCACTGCAGTATGCGGCCGCGTACGCGGATCCAGCCTTCAATCTTGGAATCGAGGAGCAGCATGCCTAGACCCGAGTCGTTCTCGAGGAACCCGAGGATGTCGCTGCCGCGGTTGTTCCTGTTGAGGGCGGTGAGCATCACCTCCAAGAATCTGAGCGAATCTTCGTCGCTCTGCGCGACTTTCTTGATTTCGTCGAAATCGAATTCCAGGTAGACGAAGGAACTCTGGTCCTCGTCGCTACGGATAATTTCTTCCTGGCACCGCCTCTCGAAGATTTCCGCCGTGTAGATGGAAATGTTAAAGTGGTGCTTTCTAATCAATTTGAAGAGTTCTTGCTTCATCTCCCGACAAAATTAGTCTATTTTTTGGGTATGCAGCGACTGCTTAAATTGAAAAAAGTACTGAAGAACAGTGTTTTGGCGACCCTGGCCGAGGGTGTCAAGGATGCGAAGGCGTCTGGCGGAAAGTTCCGTGCGCTTGTCCCCGAAGAAATTGCCTCCCTCGAGAAGAACGGTAACCGTTGCGAGGACTGGTCCCGCGTCCAGGTCGAGGCGAATTTCGTGGCTGACCGCGTCCACAATTCCGTGTTCATGGGCGACGTGAAGCTCGCCGCGTTCTACGGGACGCTTCTTTTGCCGGGTGACGTATCGTTCCCGACGGGCGTGTACGATAGCCTGGTGAGCAACTGCATTATCGGGAACGCACTCGTGTACAAGGTGGCGATGCTTTCCAATGTTTTTGTACGTAGCAGTGCCGTGCTGCATAACGTGGGCTCGATGGTGAGCAGCGGCAAGATCAACTACATGATCGGTTCCTCCATTACCGTGGGTAACGAGATGGGCGGGCGTTCCGTGCGCGTGTTCCCGGATATTACCCCCGACCTTGTCGACGTGCAGCTTTTCCACAAGGCCGAACCCGAGGTGGAGGCATCCTTCGACGAGCAGTTGCAGCAGTTCCGCACCGAGACGGCGCTCCCGTTTGGAGTGGTGGGCAAGGGTGCCGTGGTGAGCAACACGAACATTGTCCGCAACAGTTGGATCGGTGCGCATGCCCGTATTGAGGGCGCATCCAAGATCCGCAATACGGTGATTCTGAGTTCGCTCGAGGAATCGACGCACGTGTACGATTCCGTGATTATCGAGAATTCGAACCTGCAGATGGGCGTGAAGGTGCATACCGGCGCCGAGGTGCAGGGCAGCGTGCTGATGTCCCGCGTGAAGGTCGGAAGCAAGGCTATTGTGAAGTCCTCCATACTGGCGCCGTGCTGCCATGTGGAGGAGGGCGAGGTGAATAGCTCGTACATGGGCCCCATGACGCAGATGCACCACCACTCGCTATTGATTGCGGCGCTCTGGCCCGAGGGCTGTGGCAACCTGGGCTATGGCGCGAACGTCGGGAGCAACCACACGGGCCGCATGCCCGACCAGGAAGTGATGCCCGGTCGCGGGATGTTCTTCGGGCTTGGCGTGAACGTCAAGTTCCCCGCGAACTTCCGCGAGTCGCCGTTCACGATTATCGCGAGCGGCATAACGACGCTCCCGCAGAGGCTCAAGTTCCCGTTCTCGCTCATCCGTCCGGGTGACCCGCAGCTGATGGGCGTGCCTGCCCGCCTGAACGAGATTGTGCCTGCATGGAACTACAAGCGCAACGCCTACGCGCTGGACCGCAACTTCTACAAGTATTCCCAGCGTGGCAAGGGAGTCGTGAGTGCCGCGTTCTGCAGCCTGTTCAGCCCCGACATTGTGCGCTACGTGTACGATGCGTGGATGCGCCTGCAGGTGGAGCAGGTGCGCGACGTCTATACTCGCGAGCATATCGACGGGCTCGGCGAGAACTTTATGCGCGAGCGCGTGCGCCAGAATGCCCTGCAGGCATACGGCGAGTACCTGGAACGCTACGTGCTCGACAGCATCATTGCGCTTGTCGAGAATGACGAGACGCTATTGAAGCAGACCCCGCGTGAGCTCCGCAAGCTGCTGCCTGCCGACATGCCCCGCGAGATTGCGCGTGCGGTGCAGCTCCCCGAGACGCTCGACGAGTTGGTGAAGCGATTCCGCATGCTCGAGAAGGGCTGGTTCGAGTCAGTGTTCCACGGACTCGACAAGGATAACCAGCGAGGCCGCGAGATATTCGACGACTACGACAGCGCCCACCCGGTGGACAAGGCCTTTGTGGAATGGGAGCGTGCCCGCTTCGAGGATTCCGTGAAGCGACTTGCGAATGTGCTCAAGGCGCTCGGCTAAAAGTTTATAGATGCTACTGGCGATATTACTTTGTTGTGAATTCGTGATTCGCGTGATTCTTGAGGTGCGCGAATGCCGTGCGGTGCAGTGCCGCTTCGGCGGTTTTACCGTAATGCGCCTTTTACCGCTGATAAACGACCTGGCGCCGCTACCCGAGATGCGCGAGGAGCCCAAGGTATCGAAGTTCGTGGAGATGCACGAGCAGGCGCACTCGAAGATGCATCACGGCATATTGCGTAACCTAGTGAAGGTGGCCTTCGCGCTCTGTGCCATATGGCTCATGGCCGCGCTGATGGTGCGCTGGGAGCAGTCATTCGTGGAGGCGGTGCTGTGGCTGCACTTTGTGGCAATCCCCTTCCGCACGTTCTTCCATTTCTACTGCTGGAACCAGGAATACGAATGCGACCGCTATGCGCTGGAAAAGACCGACAAGAAGGTCGCGAAACTCGCCATGCAGGAACTTGCCCGCTGCGAGATTCCGCATACGGCGCTATTCTCGCTTATCTACCGCGAGCATCCGACAGTTGCCCTGCGCAGCAAGCGGATACTGAATAAGCCGATTGTAAATCCGGCAACTAAGTAAGAATGGGTCATCCTCGCGAAGGCGAGGATTTATACGGTTAGAACGACCAGAGCGAGATGGCGCCGGTGATCGACCAGTGCCCGCCATTGAAGTCAAGCAGGATGTTTGTTAGGCCTACCTGGAATTCCGTGGTGGGGTTGTACCAGTACGAAACGAGGAAGTTGTTCGTGAACAGGTACGGGGTTGCGAACTTGAATTGCGGAATCGGCTTGTCGATAATGACGGACTTGTTCGGCCTGTAGATGTTGCCGTTGTACGAAAGCGTCACGGGGCCAAGGAATAGGCTTGCGTAGGCGCCTGCGCCGTACTGGAACACGAGCCTGTTCTCGTTGTCGAAGTTCTCGAGCTTGTTGAGGTTGCCCTCGTCGTCCCTTTCATAGCCGAGGTAGTTGATAATCTGGTAGGTGAAGCGCTGGAACGTGGAAAGCCCGAGCTCGAAGTGCCTGGTGTTGATACCGACCGAGGTGGAGGCATATATGCCGTGGTAGATGCCGAACCCGATGTTCATCATGAACAGTTCGCCCTTCGCGAACTTGTCGATGGAGCCGTAGACGGGCAGATAGGTAATCCTGTATTTCGAATCCACGTCGACGGAATCCCACTCGTCCTTGTTTTCTACGCCATCGACCCCGAGATGCTCGAGCTTGCTCACGATGAAACCGCCATGCAAGCGCGAGCCCACGGTATTTTCCTTGAGGTAGCGGTTGATGCCCTGGACATTTGGCCCGGGGTAGGCGTCCATCTCGACTTCCTTCGCGTATTCCATCTTGGTGGAGGAGCACGAAGTGAGCAGGCCTGCGAGCGCGATGGCGATAGTGCCTACGAGCAGGCGATGAACGTTATGTCCGGAAAAGTTTGCACCCATGCTTTAAAAGATATGATATTACGGGAGCCTGTCGGCCTGATGTGCCTGCAGACTACGCGCTTTTGCGCCCTAAACGGCCGGCGGCAAGGCAAATCCCGTTCACGATGAAGGCTGCAATCGTGAGGACGTCGCCGGTATGGCTCCCGATAGCTCCCGGAAGGGGCGGGCAGAGCTTGCCTGCGAGGGCGAGTGCACCGCCGAGTATTATACCCGCGGCGACGCTTGCTGGCCTGGAACGCAACCCCGCGAGGCCCCACAGGATGGGGACGGTGAAGGCACCCGCGTATACGGCGAGCGCGAGCAGGAGCGTGCCGATGATGTCGGTAAACACGAGTGCGAGCAGGAGTGCCACGATGCCGTTGATGAGGATTACGATGCGCGCCTTGAGGAGCGGCCTGCCGTTGTTTTGCGGGTCACGTGCCGTTGCGTTTTGCGGGTCGCGAGCCCCCTTCGAGTCTGCGCCGATGCGTAACAGCCCGCACAGGATGACGGAACTGCTGAGGAGCGTGGTGTCGGCGCTGGAGAGCACGACGCTCAGGAGCGCGAGCGCTACCAGCGGGATAAGCGGTGCGGGCAGAACGCTACCTGCAATCGATGTGATGCGCGCCCCCTGCACTTCACCGAGGCTCGTGCCGAATACCGCGAGGAACCCGATGATGAAGGCGACGGGAATGAGGGTTGCCGCCGCCATCGCGATTCCCTTCTTTGCGGTTGCGGTATCCTTCGCGCAGAACACACGGCTGAAGATGTCGGGCCCTGCCGTGTAGGTGGTGCCGTAGGTAAGGATAAGCAGGAACAGGTCGAGCGGCGTGAAGTTCGCGTTGAACGGGAAGGCGGGTGCGCCCTGCAATATGCCCGCGATGCCTGCCGCACTGTTTGTCGCGTTACTAGTCGCGCTCGCGACATCGCCCGCGCCGTTAAACAGCGCGAAACCTGCGATGAGCAGCAGGCCTGCGATGATGAGGCATGCCTGCAGGAAGTCCGTGCGCAGAATGGAAAGCTGGCCGCCCGCGAGCGTATAGCCCGTAAACACCGCCGCCGCTACGACGGCGGCCGTGGTGTATTCCATCGGGGTGAATGTCATCAGGAGTTTTGCCGCCGCAATGATCTGTGCCGCGACTATGCCTGTCCAGGCGATAGGGATTACGATCGTCGCGACAAGGCGCGGGCCCTTTCCATATAAATTCTCTACCATGTCGGGGAGTGCGTATTTCCCGTGCTTATATGCGCGCGCCGCAAAGGGGATGAGTGCCAGGAGCCCGAGCGCTCCCACGAGCATGAACCAGCTAGCGGCCCCGCCGAGTTTCGCACCGGAATCAATCGCGCCGATTACGGCCGACCCGCCGAGGATGGTCGCGACCAGGCTCCCCGCCACCATACGCGCCGAAGCGCCCTTCCGCGCTACAAAAAAGTCGGGAACGTCCTTGACCTTACGCGCGCTGCGTATTGCGATAGCCACGAGAACAACAAGATATATGCCGAGTACGATATTCATCGCGCACAAAGATAGTTTTTAGAACTTCCTGCTTGCGATAAACATTACGGAACGCAGGTCCCACTCGCTGCCGACTTGCTTCTGCAATAGTTCCTCGGTAGTCGGGTACCTCCTGTTTTCGAACACGCGGTCGCGCGATACTATCGCCATCAGCATGCCGTTCCAGTTGTCGTTGATCTTGATGGATGCCATCGGGGTGATGTTTACCGTCTTGAATCCGGGATTGTAGTCCCTGTAGGCATCGTCAAAGTCGTAGGCGTGCTTGAACCCGCTCACGCTAAATGCGAGCATCGCCATGTTCACGCGCTTGAAGGGGAGTATATAAATTAACGTGCCGCCGCACTTGTACTTGAATCCGTTGACTAGGTTCTCGCTGCCCGCCTTCCACACCTCGCCATCCTCGGCACCGGTGTAGCCTGAGTAGGTATAGTCTGCAGTCCCCTTGATGATAATCTTTGTCCATTTGCTCTTGGGCAGGAACGCGAGCAGCGGTATGGTGAGCGCTGCGTGGTATCTGATTCCGTAGGCGAATTCCGTGAAGAATATGTCCTGGCGGTAGTCACGCCTTTCGGGCTCGTACACGCCCATGAATGTCGCCGTCTCGCCGTAGTTGAGGGCGGTTCCCGTATTCGCCTGCACGCCAAGTTCCAGCAGGTGTATGAGTTCTATCGAGGCATCCAGCCTAAGGCCGATCCCGTTGAACCCGAGGTCGTATGTGGTGAACCCCTTGAGGGCAAGTACCTTGTTTAGGTCCTTCCTGAACCTGATGGTCGATACCCAGCCGGGTGCGGCCAGGGCGAAGAACGGCCAGTTGTGAAGTGTCTTGGAATTGCGCAGCGAGTTGTGGGGGAGCACGAGCCCCACGATGTTGAAGATGTGTTCCTGCGTTATGGTTTCGGGTACCGAGTCCGCCTTTGCGCTATCGGTTTTCGCGGTATCCGCGGCAGGGGAGGTCGCGGAGTTTTTCGCACCTGCGGCAGCGTGTGCGGTGGTGTCCGCGGCGGGTTCGCTTTCACCTGCATTTGCAAGTACGGCGCAGGCTAGCGCCAGTGCGGGAATCAACTTGCAAATGGAACGGCGTAACATAAGGTTACAATATAGAAAAGTCGGTAAAAGTGCTACCGGTGCCATTCGGGGGCCAAAGGACGTGGCGGTTGCCGGCATGGTTCAATTACTTTTTTTCGGGCAAAATTTGTATATTCTTCGGCACAGAGGTTTTTATGTCGCGACTTTATCGTTCTTTCGTAACCGTTTTTGCAATACTTGCATTCTGTGCTATCCCTTCGTTTGCCTTTGATGTTTCGGTCAAGGCGAATGTGGATAACGCCCAGGTGTTCGTGGGCGACATGTTCAATTACGAAATCCAGGTGACCGCTCCGGAGAACGCCATCGTAGACCTGCCGAGTTTTGTCGGCAACCTCGGGAGTTTCGAGGTCAAGGAGATGAAGAACGAGAAGGTGACCGAGGGCATGCCAAAGGGCACCGCGAAGTTTGTGTGGTATGCAACACTCAACACCTTCGTGAGCGGCGACTTTCTGATTGCGCCGCAGCAGGTGAATGCCGTGGTGGGTAGCGATACCGTGAAGGTGAATACCGACCCGGTGGCCGTGAAGGTCTCTACCCGCACTACGGGCGAGGAAACGGACATCCTGGAAGCGGAAGACCCGCTCGATGACCCGCGCCTCCCGCAGTGGTTCTACGTGGTGCTGATTGTACTAGGTGTGGTGCTGCTCGTGTTCCTCGGGTGGTTCCTGCACAAGAAGTTTGCGAAGAAGGGCGAGGCCCCACGCCTCCCGCCGTACGAGGAAGCCGTGCTTGCGCTCAAGGAATTGCGCGCCAAGAACTACCTTGCTGAAGGCAACCAGGGCGACTACTTCATGGCGCTCGGGTTCATTGCCCGCCGCTACATCGAACGCCGTTTCGACGTGGATATCCTGGATGCGACCGTCGCCGAACTCAAGCAGCGTATGTCGCATGTGGCGGGCCTTCCGCAGGCCTACAAGGAATCGGTCGTGACGCTCGCCGTCGAGACCGAGCCGGTGAAGTTTGCGAAGATGAAGCTCGAGGGCGAACGTTGCCGCTTCTGGGACGAATGGGCCGACCGCCTGCTCGAGGATACCAAGCCTACTCCGGAAGAAGAACAGGCCAAGAAAGAGGCAGTCAAAGCCGCTGTAGACGCTGTTCGCGCTCAGCGTAAGTAAGGCAATCCGGAAAGCGTTTGATTCCGCCCCTAGTTAATACTAGGGGTGCTTTTGTTCATAGGACTCCGTTCGCAAGGAAAAGTCCAAAAAAAGTAGCGCGAAATCGCCGTCATATAGGGTGAGCAACTTTGTCTGTAATTGAACGTAAACTAGGAGGAAATTTATTGTTGTTCTTGATTTAGGGAATGTTAAGATACTTTATCTTACGTAATTTTGCAAGTTCCTGAGATTCTTTTTCACATTTTCGTCCCAATCGTTTACTACGCGCAATGGATTTTTTTAATAATTCGGCATATATCTTCCAATCAAAGAAGCGAATTCCGCCATCAAGCGGACCATTCTGTAAACGCCATAATTCCCAATAAATCGGAGCAAATACATAAAATAATCCCTTATTGGTAAATTTTTCCGCAATTATTCCATAATCAATAATAAGTCTTTTTAATCTTTCAAATGATGTTAAGTACACTAAAGATGATGAAAGTGATTCTTTGTTTTTTTCAAGAGTTTCTTCTATTAAAAGATTAAATAGAATACCATCCATTGACTTGTAACGGAAAACTAATGGGGAATGATGGACCAAATCCTCAAATTTAAATAAAATCTTATTTGATTTATTTATTGTCAAATCATTAAAATAGACCTGTACCGCTTTTTTTAAGATTTCATTTGAAGTATATATAGACGGCGAGATGATTTCTTTTATGAAGCGTTCTGATTTTAGAGCTTGATTAATAGCATTATCTCTGAGTATATTTATGAAGTAAGATAAATTGACAGAAGTATTATTTGCGTTAGACAATGTTTTCTTAAAATAATCCCACGGTTTTCCTAATTGGTTGACGTATTTTCCAAAAAATACTTGAACTAGTTGTTCCAACGATGCTCTAGAGAGGCATTTTAGTTGTCTTTGGGGAATTAAGAAATCGTTCCTTAAAGTATCTATTTTGTAAACGTCTATTCCTTGTTTTATCGCCATACTTCGAAATGCCTTGCTCGCACATTCATCTGAAAAAATGATTTTAAATAAGAATCCGAACGTTTCTTCAATACTCCATTCGATATTAATAATGTTGCTAGAAAAACGATTGCAGTCTTTACCTTTCGCTTGAGAAAGTAAACCAGTACTAATAAAAAATTTTGGCAGAATATTACTATATCGCAAATTTTTCACTGGATAAGACTGAATAAGGTAATTTACAACACTTTCCCCATAAGGAACATTTGAATCAATTTGATTATAAAGCAAAATGATCTTCTCTTTATGCCGTTTGAGTTCCTTATTAAGGTTCTTTATATCTTCATCAATATAATAAAGTACATCTTTCTTAATGATATCGTTTAAGTAATGGATATATTTGTTTTTATTAACAGTTCCGCCAAAAGGCTTGATTCCAATGATTGAGAGCTTACTATTAGCTATAACTTTATGACGAATTTCAGCTAGATCCTTATTTCCGTCATCGTATAGTAATTTATTCCAACTAAAAATTTGCCAAAAATGATTAAAATAGTGTTCATAGTTGGGAATATTATTGGGGGTGTATTTATTTAGCGCATTATGCAATAGATCGTTCAGAATGATTTTATCATTTTCGTCTAGAACACAAATACTTGTATATTGAAAGTCTTGTTTGTCATCAGCGCATTCTTTAATTTTATTTAAAATATTATTATTCTGTAACGCCTTGCACAAGTATGTTTTTCCCGATCCCTTCATTCCCTCAATGATGAAATAGTTCTTATTGAATAATTTTTTCATGCATTCACGGTAAAGAAAATTTTTTTCTACAAACTTGTCGGTTCCTAATTGCTTTTTCGCAAGTCCAAGTTCATTTTTTAAATGATAAAGAATTATATTTTTAAGATCTATTTTTGAAGTACGATCAGAGATTTCTTCTGCAGAAATAATGGTTTTTTTAGATGGATTTTCAGAATCGCCTTCATCATAATCATTTTGATTTTCTGAGAAACAATAATCATCTATTCCTTCAAATAATTTTGTATAGTCTTCAAATTTATCTTTATCTAATTCGGACGTATTCATTTTTATAAATTGATTATCAATTTCGGTATCTCCAGTACCAATACTTTCTAAGATAGGATTTCTATGAATAAAAAATTGAGCAGGAAATATATTCTCATAAGATCGATTTATAAAATCACTCATTTGCGGTGGAATACGGTCCTTTTCATTGTTTGGCAAAATGGAATATGCGAGTATCAGTTTGAAATTCTGTCCATTATGTTTATCATTTTTATTTTCATCAGCCTTCAAAAGCGCCGAGTGAATATTAACAAGATTCATGAATCCGGGCTCTGTTTGTCGACTATATCCAAATAGTCCTACAACACATGTAGATAGATATAGAATTGCATTTCCGAATATATCATTAAATCCAGTTCTAGAATCAACCAAAATTACATCAATATTTAGTTTTTTTAAATGCTCAAAAAGGGTATTAAATCCATGCACAACATTTTTTGTATTTCCTAAATTCAACTTAGCTAGTCCTTCTAGATAGTCGCGCCTACTTTGGCTAAATACACCATCATTAGTTCCATCATTCAAATTGCCAGCCGGTACCAACCAAATGTTTTCTAATTCGGGATGTTGTTTACTAAGTTTTCTGTCAACTCCAATATTTAAGATGTAATTATTTATATCAATTGATTTGTCAGCAAACTGTATATCGCACAAAAATTCTACAAGACCATTTTTTCTCCCATCTTTTAATTCGGGATGCTCTGATAGATTGAAAAAATTCAAATATCCAGGAGCTTCGAGATCGCAATCAACAATGGCGACCTTCTTACCTTTATCCGCAGCTAGATGCAACGCGTAAGAAATCATTGTAGTCGTACGCCCCACGCCTCCTTTATAGCTATAAAACGTTATTACAGGAGGAAATTCGCTTGCATCTGCTATTTCATATTGTTTTTTCCCTAAAAAAGAATCAAATCTATAGCGAGGACCATAATCTATAGATTCTGAACTGTCAACCATTTTAGAATAGTATGAATCGTCTAGTTCAGAAAGAGGTAAAATATTAAAGTATATTCTGAGTTTATTTTGCTTGACAGCATAATTAGTTTTAGAGATACAATCCAAAAACTCTGATTCAATATTCTGCAAGGATTCACAATCTTCTGCAAAAACATATACATCTAATTGGAAACCTATTCGTACAAATATTTTAAATTTTTGGATTTCTCCAGAATCCTGTTTTTTTGTCAGAAATTTTTCAAGTTCTTTTGCATACGTTGTTATGAGTATCATGCTATCTCCTGACCATAATCAATTTTTTTGATATGAGTAAAAAACGATTTCTTGACAAACATCAAGAAGATCTTTCAGAGATGATTCATTAAGATCCTTTTCAATTTTTTTCCACAAAAGGGCATCGGAATATCGAAGGCCGGAAGACCATCCTCTTATAAGAGTTTCAACTTCAATAGTAACGGGAGTGACAAAAAAGGGAACGTCTTCTGATGGCGGGAAAATGACGTTAAACAATTCTTTATTATTCTTTATGTTTTCTATCAAATCAACAAAATGATGTTGTTCTATGGCATTAAGACCGACAAATTCATTTAGAAATTTTTTATCATCATCGCTTATTTTCAACTTTTTTCCAGTTTTACGATCTCTCATTCTGCTTCCCAAATAAATTCGTTTTGTGACTCCATTATAAACTGGATAATAATCGACTTTTGTAAATTGCGTAAATTCTTTGATAAATTCATCTACATCATGTTTGTCCGGCTCAAACACTTTGCCTTGCATCTTATAAAGATCTCTTACGTGAGAGTATCCAGTCTTATAAATGATGAATACAGTGATGGCTTCAAAAATGTAACCCGACAAATAATAAATGTCCTTTAGCAGGTTCTTTTTATCTGCAATTTCACTTTCATTAATAGTTTTTACAAATTTTTTGCATGTAGCTAGGTGCCTTTGCGCAGTATCTAGATACTCTCTATACTTCATAACGTGAAATATATCACTTTTTTAAAGAAAAAGTCAAAAAAGTCTTGACGAGCCCAATAGGATTTTATAATTTAAGGGCAGGCTTTTTTAGCCGACCTGTTCTTCGGAACGGGAATTCTATATGAAGACATAGTGCCTTAGGGCCGCTTTTTTAAATCTGTAACCGCATGGTTACAGCTCGCCTTTGTAACCTAGGCGGGAGTGAATTTAGGTTGAATGAAGCGGTTTCGGGGCCTAAAGGATAGGATTCCCATGAAGAACACAACTCTTCCCCTCGTCATCAATTTTCACGCAACAGCTGTTTGTAACTTTGGCTGTCAAGGATGCTATTCTAAATGGCATAATCACCAAAGCGAAGCCTGGAACAGCCCCTCGAATGTACGCAAGGTCATCGAGAACATCGCTAGGTTCCATAGGGACCATTTCGGCGAATCCGCTGCGCCCTGGCGCTTGAGCATTGTCGGTGGAGAGCCGGCCCTTTTCAAGGACAAAATTCAGTTTGTCGCCCAAACGGCGCATGCCTACGGTGCCGAAGTATCCGTTATCTCCAACGGCAGCCATCTAGAAAACATCTTCCCGTTTGCCCGCCTGCTTTCGCAGGTTGGGGTTTCTCTTGATTCCTTCTCGCATGAGACCAATCTCAAGATTGGTCGTCATTGTCATGGTAAGACCTTGGGCTACGAGGAGATTGCTTCCAAGTTGGCCGCGCTCCGTGCCATCAACCCGAAAATCCGCATCAAGGTGAACACGGTCGTCAATCAGAACAATTACAGCGAGTTCCTGGTAGACAAGGTATCCGCTCTTGGCGCGTCAAAGTACAAGATCCTCCGCCAGGTTCCTTTTGGCTGCTGCAAGGGCGTTACTGACGAACAGTTTTACACGTTCCTGCGCAACAACTACCGCGAGGATCTTTTTGTGTCAAGCGACGCGCCCAGCCGGCACATTTTCGTGGAAGATAACTCCGCAATGATGGGGAGCTACTTGATGATAGCTCCGGACGGGCGGCTTTTCCAAAATGGTCAAGCTGAATACCGCTACAGCCATCCTCTCATGAGCACGCCCTTTGAGGTGGCTATGAAGGAAGTTGGCTTTGCGGAGGACAAGTTCTTCAACCGCTACACATCGGTCGCCACAGATGCAACCATCGCTAAGATGAAGATCGCTTCTGCAGCGTAAATCGTGACAGCATCATCTTTACCTGAATTCACTTTAACAAGGGGGCCTATAGTGCTTTTGATTGCAGCCATCATCCTCGGCAAGATTCTCTAGGAATCTAACGCCCTGCCCGGAGGCGTTAAACTCGAGCCCGTCCGTCCACGGCAAAAGGACACTTCTATCAAGTTGGTTTGCCTGAAATCCAAACAAAAAAAATTCGGGCTACATATGCTCTTTGCGTCCATTAACGCAGGGAGTTGACCACTTACGAAATCGGGATGTCCCTGATTTCGTTTCGCCGCCATTGGGCGGAGGAGATAGAAGAATGAAACTCGATAGAGAAGGGCTCCTTGCCCTCATTGCAAAAGTCCAGAAAAACGGCGACATTGCTGCCATCCACACCCTCTATGATTTCTATAGAGAGAAGTTTGAAGCGGCGGCCATGTACCATTTCAACAGACACCCCTTCGATTACGAAATGGCGATGTTGCGAAATGACGACCCGCAGAAACAGTGGTTTGTCTTTGGTGCCGCCTATGAGGCGTTTGATAGGACGTGCAGGAAATACAAGCCGTCGGCATGCGCCTTCGAAACGTGGATGAATCATGAGATTGAATGGTTGTTTATGGAGAAAAGTGAAAAAGCCGGTGAAAGGTACTATGCCGAGGCCGAGACACAGCGCTGCAATAATGGGCAGAATATCTCTATTGGCGGGTACGTCAGGTGCGGAAAAGCGACGGTATGGCGCCAATTTGATACCGATAACTATGAGCCGGATCTATTGGAAGATAGTTATGCCGAAATGATGGATGCCGTATTGAGGGCGGTGCCTGAGGAATGTGCAACCCACAGGACAATCGAGACAACCCTCCAGACGTATGTTGAAGGGTTTGAGAACCAGAGTGAAGCCGCCAAACGACTTGAAATGTCGCAGCAGGGTGTCAGCAAGGGGTGCAAGTCTGCCATGAAGTGGATTCCTGAAATACTTCAGAAAAAAATTCGCGAAAAAATGAAGGGCTAGTGGTTGTGGATTCGGGGCAACACCTCGATATAATAGGTAGAAAAGGACAAGAGCAACACACTTTTTAAAAAAAGTTGGTTGTAGGATGAGGAACGACTACCGATATAATAGATAGAACCGGTGCGGGAGCACCAAAGGAGACAGACAATGATCGAACTCATGGCAAAGACAATAGGAACACAGGTCGCTGCAGCCGTCGCGAAAGAGGTTGCTGATCACTCGGGCGAAATCGTTGAGGGATCGCTCGAAATGACGGGCGATGCAATCGTATTCGTGGGGGATTGCGTTTGCGACGTCCTCAACGGAATCGGGCGCCTGTTTGACCCGTAAAGGTTGTCTAGGTTACAGGTGAAGACGCGGTCGCTCCCGGCGTATAGTAAACAGGGAGCGTTCACCCTCTTTTTGGAGAAACAACAATGAGACAAGTACTGATGGTCCTTGAAATCGTTGCTGCTGTTATTGCCATCTACGAAAAGATGAGCAAGAACGACAACGAAAATGCCTAGTGCAATAGTTGCACTGCATAAACATGCGTGTGCCCCCGCGCTTGGAGAGGGGCAAAATAGCCATTAGGAGAGCGACCATGCAGATCAAGGAAGTGATTGAAGTGGTGAAGACCCTTGTTGAAGCGGCAAAGCCGATCATAGAGGCGATTCAGGAAGCTGCAGAAAAGCTCGGTAAGTAGTGTTGTGGATAGCCGAGAAAAAGCGCCAAGGTTCCCTGCGCATGGTAAAACGGGAACCACCTCTTTTTTCTTAATGCCAGTTATTCCAAAGGAGCCATTAATCCATGAGACCGAAAGAATTTATCGATATGTTCCCTTACGGTTACACGCGCCTGCGTAACCAAAACGGCAGTGTGGCCCTGAGACTTGAAACGAAGAGCACGGACGCCTATGTGTTTGTGAAAAAAATACGAAACAGGATGCCCCCTATCAATCAGAGGCTTGTAGACGATATGCAATCGGGTTGCGATAAGGCTATTGTTGCCGACTGGTTCAATGATGATACTTGTCGCTACATGATTATGAAGAAGGCCTATGAGGACCGATCTGTCTATAGGCTTGTGCTGAATGCATTCTTTGGGGAGGAAACCTTTGAAGTTACAGGGGATTTCTTCGAGAATGAACATGAGGATTATCGGAAGAGGGTTTACAGCGAACGCTACCTGAAGAACGTCTCGCCGGATACCCTGATAACGGAAAGCGACTTCATGGATGAACGGTACGATATCATCTTTCCCGATGACGCCCTGTCGCATTGCAGGAGGCTCGGCAACGTCATCATGATGAGTACCATCAGCATGACTGAGTCTAGTGTCCGTAATCCCGGAGATTTAAAGACCCACAACAATGAATCCCTGGAGGATAACAGTGAAAGCGGCATTGAATAAAACGGCGCAGAGCATTGTACCTGACCGGAACCTTCCCGTGTCCTTGGTCGCCAAGCCTGGGCACGTACTGCACATGCAGAATGGGCAATACGTCACGCTTGGCACCATACTGGGGCAGGGGGGCGAAGGCTCTGTATTCAAGACAAACACGCCTTACGTGGCCAAGATCTATAGGCCCGAAAAGACCACGTCCCATAAAATGGCGAAAATTCAGGCCCTGCTTGACAAGAGGATTGATTGTCCCGGCGTCTGTTTCCCCAAGGCGATACTCTATAACTCAAGAAACGAGTTCGTGGGTTACCTGATGGGGATGGTGGAGGGCGAAAAGGTCCGTAGCCTTTACATGAAACCGCTTTTCCTGAAGAAGTTCCCGAGCTGGAAAAAGCGTGATTTGGTCGAACTCTGCATTACTATCCTGAAAAAGATAGGCTACTTGCACAAGAACGGGATCATCCTCGGCGATATCAACCCCGACAATATTCTTGTCAAGTCTCCGAAGGACGTTTACTTTGTCGACTGCGATTCGTACCAGGTTGATGGGTACCCGTGCCCTGTTGGCACTATCCCGTTTACTCCACCTGAACTCCAGAAGAAGGTGCATTACGGTAGTTACCTCCGTACGGTAGGCAACGAGAACTTCGCTGTGGCGGTGTTGCTTTTCTCACTGATGGTAACGGGTCAGATGCCGTATAACCAGAAGGATGGCGAAGGTGCACAGGCCAACATCATCAACATGGATTTTTCATACCCGCTTGGCGATGTTTCTAACAAGAAGACCCCTGCCGGGCCGTGGAGGTTTCTCTGGAGCCATCTTCCGAGGTTCATGAAGGAGGCCTTCTACAACACGTTCAGCAAGGGCGGCTGTTATTCTACCGAAAGTACCCGGTTAAATTCATATGACTGGCTCAAGAAGTTCAACGAGTACCTGAGACTGCTTGATTCCGGAAAGTATGGTGCGCAAGACAAGATGTCCGAGGAGGTGTACCCGACTCGCTTCAAGAAACAGAAGGGTGTCGTTTATGTCAAGTGTCCTCAATGTAACGAGGATACCGATGAGAAGTACATAAAGGAACGGGGAATCTGCATGGAATGTCAGCGTAAAATGAGGTCCCGTCGTCATCAGAAGTCTTTTGAACCGAGAAAATCGTCTGGATATCAGGGGACCTTTGGGCGGACGACCCGAACCGTTTCAAGAGCGACACCTCAATTAGGGTTGCTCGATATTCTCAACTGGATTTTTTAACTGCAATAAACAAACAACAAAAAAGGAATAAAATCATGAAAAATGATAATCTCTTGAATCTCGAAGACCTCGAAAACAATCCCTCCAGCCGCGTGCCCGTGTGCCTTGTGCTGGATACCAGTGGTTCCATGGAGGGTGACTCCATCAATGAGCTCAACGAGGGCGTGCGTCTCTTTTACGATGCCGTGCGCAGCGATGAGACTGCCCTGTATGCCGCGGAGATTTCCGTGGTGACGTTCGGTGGCCATGCCTCGTGCCAGGCGGGCTTCAGCACCCTTGAGCATCAGTCTGAGGCTCCCCAGTTCTATGCCGGTGGCGGTACGCCCATGGGCGAGGCCATGAACATGGCGCTGGACATGCTCGAAAAGAGAAAGGGCGAATACAAGGCCAGTGGTGTGGACTATTACCAGCCGTGGATTGTGCTCATGACTGACGGGATGCCCAATGGCAGCCCGGCGGAACTCTCGCGCTCTATCCAGCGCACTTGCGACATGATTAACGATCGCAAGCTGACCATTTTCCCCATCGGTATCGGTGAGGACGCCGACATGGATGTGCTTGCCAGGTTCTCTCCGAAGCGTAGCCCGCTCAAGTTGCAGGGCTTGAACTTCAAGGAGTTCTTTGCCTGGCTCAGCAAGAGCGTGTCCAAGGTCTCCCAGTCTACGCCGGGCGACAAGGTCCAGCTGGACGTGGATGGCATCAAGGGCTGGGCGGAGCTGTAGCATGAATTGGGTTACAATCCAATGCGCAGTGCAGGGCCGGGGGCACCTGAGTTCCGGTACTCCTTGCCAGGACAAGACCTTCTCTATCGTCAAGGATGCGTGTTCTGTATGCGCCCTTGCCGATGGAGCGGGCTCTGCGAGCCTATCGCACTTTGGTGCCGAAGCCGTAACGCAGGCGATTTGCTGCTACATGGCAGAAAACTTCGACCTCATTATTAACGAGGATGGGGCTGTCGTGAAGAGGAACATTCTTGCGGTTATAGGCGAACGCCTCGAGACGCTCTGTAGCGAGAAGGGGTGTGCCATTAGGGATCTTGCCTCAACGCTCCTGTTCGTTGCCGAGAAGGGCGGCAAATTCATCATCTGCCATATCGGGGACGGTGTCGTCGGTTACGTCAAGGAAGGCAAGGTGCTGGTTGCGTCGCAGCCTGAAAACGGCGAGTTTGCGAATACCACGGTGTTCACGATATCGAGTAACGCTATCGTGAGCATGCGGCTCATCAAGGGGAACCTAAATCAGATTTCAGGATTTATCCTGATGTCCGATGGCACGGAAACCAGTTTTTATAACAAGCGGAACAAGGCGCTTTCTCCTTCGCTTGCCCGCTTGACAAGGCTGGCTTCCGTTTGCAACCCCGATTACATGTCGCAGAAACTGAACTGCACCTTTGAGGACCTTGTAAAGCAGCAGACTTCCGACGACTGCAGCATCGTACTGATGTCGCGCTCTTTCGGTGGCCGTGGCTATATGGATTTCTCCGAGAAGGACAAGTGCGAATTCCTGGGCCTTGCCAACACGCGGGCTTCCCGCAAGAGGCTCGGGAGTTTTGATAGTGCCCTGATGGTGCTGCAGTCCTGGGGGACCTATCGTGCAATCAAGCGTAGGCTGCACCTGCGTGGCAAAAAGCTCGACAGGATTCTCAAGCGGCTCAATAATGCGAATATTCTTGAAACCCGTGAGGACGGACGTTACAAATCCGCCCTCCGGGCTTTTTGATCGCGCATAAGCATCTCTTTTTTATGGTTAATGTTTTTTTCTAGAAAAAAGAGATATATTTCATGGTATGAACACTATGAAACATAGGGAGTATCTAGACACCGCAAAAAGGCATTTGGCGGCATGTCAAATGTTTTTCAACAATACACAGTGGGAGATAACCCCCAAAAAAAGCGATTTGCTAAAAGAAAAAGTTCTTCTGTTAAAAAGTAAAGAAGACTATATTGAGAAAAAAACTGCATTTTTAAAAGAATGGATTTCATTGTTGCGGGAACAGATTTCATCTATAGATAAATATCGAGAATGGCTACAAGAAGTAAACGCTTCTTCCCAAGAAGAAATAGAACTATTGGTAAATACCTCTCGCCAATTGCAAAATGCCACAACGTCATTAATCAAACAGAACGATTTATTAAAAGAAATAAATAATCCTTCATGTCAACAGGTTTCTTTTTTAAATGGAATAACTAGGTCATTAAATGATGATTTAAATTGGCAAGGAAAACAAAAACGTCAAATAAAAGAAGATAATATTTTTTTAGAAAAACTATCTTCCAAATTAAAAGATAGTGTACATCAACTAGAATCTATTGCAGACTTGATTAACCAAGAATTCCCACAAAGACTATATAGCGAATTTTTAGAACAGGGAACATTGCAGCAATTAGAAGATGTGCATCAATTAGAGGAATTGTCAGATAGACTTGAGAATCAGGAAAAAACACTAATTAGTAATTTGAGATTGTGTAATTCAAATTTGGAAGCAATTTTCCAAGAATTAAAAGACGATATCAGTAAATTAGAAGGAATTGACGAATTTTCAAAAGATATAAACAAAACGTTTAATGAACAAAAGTCTCACTTAGAAGAAATTATAGATAAATTAAAAAAACAATTAAACAAAACAGACAATACAATAGAATGTATAACTTGGTTAGAAGAGCAAGGAGCCTTATTAAGAAAAAATAAGGCTTTCCTAAAGCAATATGATGCATATACAAGAAAAGATGTGTACCAATCTAAAGAATATAAGGCCTGGTTAAAGAATAGAAAAGAAATATCACATCTTGAGACGGAACGGAATGAAGATGATGTTTTGCTTAAGAAGAAATTTGACCATTTTAATGAAGAAGTAGAGAAAAAAAATTACTTGCTAAAAGATATCTACTATTTAACAGGATATATATTGGAAGCATTGACTATTTATGCGGCATACGAAGGTGGAAGATTTAAAGGGAATAGAATAACAGATTTAGATATAGATTTTACTCAGAAAACGCATATAGATTTTTATAAGGTCAATTTTAACCTATCAACAAAGTGTTGGTATTCTAATCGTCAAAATCCTAAAAGAAATGACGAAAAATATTGTAACAAGGATGTTTTCAAACAAGACGAATATGAAAATGATTTAAAAGCGCTAAAAGAACTTAATAAGCTTATAGATGAATGGAAACAAAAAGAATTTAAAGAAAAAAAGAGAGATACTTATTTTCATTCTGTGGAAAACCATCACTTCTATGAAATTATTACCAATGTCTTAAATGATAGCACCATTGAAAACACTCTTATCACAAATGATGTACCATATTTATCTTCTATTGAGAACATTCCTATTGAGAACGGAGCTTTAATAAAAAAGGTAGAAATCTTAATTCAAAATTGGGATACAAGCCTTAGATATACAGAGAAAGAAAGCGAAAAATGGATATGCATTGAAAATGAAAAAGCCTTGCAACAGGAGACTTTAGAACAATTGATAAAACTGTGTGAAACCATTTTCGCAGCTATAAACCATGCATAAAAAAAGGAACACATTATGACATTTATTTCAAAATACGCTCAGGCATTAAAACTTTTTCTCCTAAAAGAACTTAAAATTGATGAAACAGAAAAATTTAAAATCTTTATCCGAACAGGATTTCAAATAGACGTATATATATTTGTTCATGATTGCCAATATTATACAGGTATTAAACAAAAATTTGATAATTTTTGTAACGAAACGGAATCTTTTTCCGATTTAGAGTCTATAAAAGAAAATGATTATATAAAAATCTTCTTCAAGGTCCTTCCTGTTACGGATTTAGAAGATTCGTTTTATTCCAATATTGTTAACAATCCGAATAACATTGATTACGGTCCACGTTATAGATTTGACTCATTTTATAGTACATCAAAAATAAACCTCACCAAAGATGATAAAACAGAGATCCCTATTATCACATTCTATAGTCACAAGGGAGGGGTTGGCAGAACTACGGCAATGACTTCATACGCATTGCATTTAGCAGCGCAAGGAAAGAGCGTCGCAATTATTGATTGTGATTTAGAAGCTCCCGGATACCTCAATTTTTTTGATTTATCCGAACATGAGGAACTAATAGAAGGCAAAAAAAACGGACTCGTTGAGTTTTTGTGTGACACCCAATTTATGGGAAAAGATGTTGAAATAAAGGATTACATGTTAAATGCGGGAGCTCGTAATCAAAACAGTGACAATAATTCGGCATTAAACCGCATTTGGATTATTCCCGCAGGTAACCTTAACGAAGGTGTTGATGAAAAGAATGCGTTAAAAAGTCCAAATAGACAAGACTATGTAGAGGCTTTGGCTAAGTTGAACTTAGGCAACACCCAAAAAGTCATAAAAAGTTTCAGTGTGCTATTTGAACAATTAAAGGAAAAAGTAGATGCCATTCTGATTGATTCCAGAACGGGGTTTAATGATATTTTCGGAACGGCAACATTACATTTATCTTCATGCGTTGTGGGATTCTTTGGATTAAGCAGGCAAAATGAACCAGGATTAATAAATCTTTTAGCCAAACATATTCAAAACGAAAATTTGTTTAAGTTGATTATCGCATATTCAATTTTGCCCAAAAATTTCGGCGAAGACCCCAAATTAATGAAGGCCTATAAGCGAATGGAATCTTTTATCAAGAAGGTGTACGCAGAAAAAGAGGTTCCTCCAAGTGTCCCTCTTTATAGAAATCCCATTTTGGAGCGCCTCGGAACAGGTGATAAAGATGCTGATGAAAAATTTATTGACATGAACACCACGGCACAACGAGAAAATCAATTTTCTGACTATGTCCAGCTTTTTAATGACATCGACAAACTTTGTTTCCCTCTAAAATCCCGACTTCAGATAGTGCCCTCTAAACCAACTAAAGAATACGGCTCTTTTGCTCTAAGAAACATAGTCCTTCAGCGACTAAAGAAAGTTTTATCCGATGTTGCTAAACCCGCAGAAAATATCGTCATTGATCCCAATACATTTTTTTATAGAAAATGCATGGGTAATAGATTCTTTGAAAGGCAAAGTTTCATTATTTGCGGTTGTAAAGGGACTGGAAAAACGTATTTCCGCAAAGCCATTAGAAATAGCCGTATTTTAGGAAGCATACGGGAAATGGCATCTGCGTATATCTTCGCAGATGCATTATCAACGCAAAGAAAAGACTATATGTTTTTAATACAATGTATTAAGTACATGTTTGTAAAAAAAGAGGACTTCTTAAACTTTTGGAGAATTTGCACATGGGTAAAGTTGTTGTTTGACGAGAGTATTGAAGGCTTATCCGAAATACGTTCTATTGTTAAGCAACAAAGCGCTTTGACGCATGAATATGACGAGAATATTTTTGTTTCTGCGGCATTTATTGAACTTATGGATGTTGATAAACTCTTTAACATTATTTCAGACATTCGTAGATTTAACGAGGAATTAAAAAGAACCAATAAAAAAGTCTATATTCTGTATGATCAGTTAGAATCCTTTATTCAGCCGGACTACTGGAATGAAGCAATATCATCGTTAATCAACTATTGGACTGGACCGGGAATCGAACTTAGCAACATTCTGCCTAAGATTTTCATTCGCACAGATTTATTATCGCAAGTTGAAAACTTAAATACGGAGTTGTCATCTAGCAACATTGTTAACATGGAATGGTCCATTGAAGAAGTTTTTGGCTATTTCTTCAAACTTATTTTTTCAGACCCTGCAGCAAGTGCCGCTTATTGGGCTCTCGCTGAAACATTCAATATTGATTCACAATATATTGATGAAACAGCAAAGCTTTTCAGGGAAAATCGTAATCAGTTTAACAGTCCTTCCCAAGCCGAAATGGAACCTCTTTTGCGGGTTTTCTTTGGGGAAGACACAAGGAGATTCGGAAAGCCGTGGGATTATTTCAAAAAAGAATTATCCAATGCGGATGGTACAATCAACCTACAGGCATTTATCAATATATTGAATAAAAATGCTGTGGACAAAGCTCTAGCAATTGCAGAATCGGACGTGTCGGAAATTATAAGTCCCCAGGTATATACATCAACGGAAGTCCGAACATTTGCCGTGACGGAGTTGTTCAGAAGCCAAATGACAGACGCATACAGCAAGGACCTAATTGAATTCCAATATATTGTTTTATTTGGGAATGGCGGATTATATCGTTACAAGTCGCTAGACGGAACCAAATTTGAAAACTTAATCGATGAAACTTGTAAGAGACTTGATATTCCCAACACGAGAAAACATAAAGCGCTTTTGATAAATTTGATATTTGCAAATGGCATTATGGCTGTGAAACATACCACAAAAGGAGATGTATACGAATTTGCACCTCTCTATTGGTTCCCATGGGGCCTTCAGGATGAGGATGAAAAAAGTGAAGACGGATCAAAAAACAATGATGAAGACCCTGAACTCAAAAAAATTGAAAATGTAAGCAAGTTTATCGAAGGTGTTGGCAATTCCGCCATTGGCGCTGGACTTAAAGAATTTGGGGCTGCATCTATAGCAGTCGGTGCAGCAGTCGGTTCAGTAGTAAATATTGCGACAGACATTGCAAAATTGATATCCAAGTTAAACAACAAAAAATAAATCTTTGGCTCTTTCCGAGTTCCGCTTTCTGGAACTTGGAATCTGCGAACCTACGCCAAAAAGTATTCCAACCTGGAATATTCCCATATGGGGCGCCCGCGCCCGTAGTAGAAACAGGTTTTTCCTGTTGACATTTATATACTGAAAATATAGTTTGAAAAATGAATTTTTAATGAGAGGATAAATAATGCTTTTCGTCTATAGCACCCCTAAGTTTGACGCTAAAATGCAGGAAAGCGACTTCAAGGATCTCCAGGCTTGCATCAAGGCGCTGCGGAACAGGATTGAGAAAAAGCAACAGTACACCGGTTTTACGCCATTCAATGACGGCTTCTATGTAAAGAAAAAACTCAAGTACAAGTATCGTCTTATCGCAAGTACGGAGACGATTCCGGAGAATGTTGTCGATGGGGAAGAGCATGAGCTCCTCGTATTTCATGACTTGATGATCCGCAAGGACCCTGCTTATAATAGCCCGAGTGATTCCCATTGCTTCTGCAGGGATCCGGAGGGCTTTGCAAAGAGCCATGGCTATAGGCCGTCTGACCATAAACAAAAATGTATTGAATATTGCCGCAAAAGGCTAAGTGAGCAGAACGTCCTGAAGCCCAAGGAAGAGCCTAGCCTCTACGAGCATGAGATTCTCTATGGTACGCTCCGTGGTACGACGGAAAGAAGTTACATGGCTGTTTATGAAACGAAGGAGTGGGTTACTAGTTTAAACGACAAGTCGAACTATGAAATCCTGAATACTTCGTTTTTGTCTAAACTGTATGAATCGGTTATTGATGCTATCACCGCTGCTGGTGCGAATGACCTAAATGGATGGGACATCCAAAAGTTGGAGTATGGTTCAAGACACAAGAGGTGGTTCAGCTACTACTATAACCCGAATGAGTCTATTTTTGCCTTGGGTAAGATTGAGACTAGTGAGGAAGATGCCCAGGCGTTTATATTAAAGTACAAAACGGTTTTTGAACCATTTGACAAGAATACCGTTTTGAAATATATATCGCGTTCTTATCCCGAATCGGTTGTGACGAATCCGGATGATCCGTCGCTGTGGGAAAATATCGAGACAGAGAAATCAAATAATATGGCTCTTTCTCCGGAAGAACTGGACATTTTGTCTAGCGTGCTGAATTCGGAATCAAGAAAGTACCCTCTGTTCATCAATGGTCGCGCCGGTAGTGGAAAATCTACCATATTGCAGTTCCTGTTTACGTCTTACTATTTTCATTATTTGGACTCGGAAAACGAACACGATGCAAGCCCGATATATTTTACCTATAACGACAAGTTGCTTTCGGCGGCTCGAGAAACCGTTGACAAGCTTTTGGAGAACCATGAGTACTTGGGCAGCATAACCGATGAGGCCAAGAAGAACTTTATCGTGAGGAAAAAACAGGCCTCCCGAGAGATTTCGTTTAGAAATTTCAGCGATTTCTTGTTGGAGGTTGCAAATACCAATAAGCCAAACCCGTTTTCGCTGCACAACAAGATTGATTTCCAGAGGTTTAAAACCCTTTGGCACGAAAAGTTTAGGCGTGACAAGGAGGTCATGCACAAGACTACGCCGGAAATATGCTGGCACGTTATTCGCACCTATATAAAGGGTGATTCCGTCGAAGCCCTTGTGGATGTCGCGGAATATGAATCTAGCCCAGGCTATTCCGTTTCCAAGGAGATGTTCAAGTTTGTCTACGAAAAAGTTTGGCCGTGGTATAGCAGTATAACATTGTTTACGGATAAGGGCGATCAGGAATTTGAGGCGAAGCCTAAATCTGATTATTGGGATGACCAGGACTTGGTCCGCTATGTTTTGAACGAAGACGAGGAGAGCGAATCGGGCTCCCTGCTGAATAGGTATTTTGAAGAACATGATCGTTTCAGTGCTATTTTCTGTGACGAATCACAGGATTTTACTCGTATTGAACTGGAAGCGATTCTAGAAATGTCCTTGTTCCTGTATAGGAAGGTGGACCGGAACCATGTTAATAAGATTCCGTTTGTCTTTGCGGGTGACCCGTTCCAGACCTTGAACCCCACGGGCTTTTCTTGGGAAGCTACCAAAAAGGGCTTTGTGGAAAAAATAGCCCGAGTGTTGGATAAGAACGCATCTACGGTTGAACTGAACTATAAAGAACTGAAAATGAATTACCGTTCTGATTCCAACATAGTGAAATTCAGCAATGCAGTTCAGATAATCCGTGCCGCAAAATTGAATCCGGAAAAGAATGGTATCGAGCCTCAGTTGCCATGGAATGAGGCGCCCGGCTCTTGCCTTTTTTATGACTGGAAAAAAACGGATTTTTGGGAGTGGCTCGAAAAGAACGTCGATGTCAGTTTCATATTGCCTTGCGATAGTTCAAATAGGGCTAAGTTTATTGAAGATCATCGCATATTGCGCGATTATCTCTGTGTTCCTGGAAAGGAAGGTAAATACAAATATCCTGTGTTTAGTTCCCAAGATATCAAGGGGCTTGAATATGACAAGGTTGTGGTCTTTGGCTTTGGTGCTTTTGATGAGGAAGGGGGCTCTAGGTTTGCGAAGTTACTTGACAACAACATCAAGGATACGGATGGCCACCAGCTCGAATTGGAATATTTTATAAATCGTTTGTATGTGGCAGTTACTAGACCCAAGAGGCAATTGTTTATTCTAGATGCGCCTACTAACACATTCTGGGATAAACTGAAAGTGGATCAGGGGGCAGAACAGCCAGTAATAAAATGGCTTGAAGGTATTATCCCGACGAATTGCAGGAGGGCTTGGAATAAAGATGGCAGTGCCAGCGAAAAGTTTGCGCTCCCTATATGCGGCCGTTCAAATTCATTGAGTGGAAAAACTTCCGATGAGAATCGTGAAAAGTTTGCTGAGCAACTTTTGCGGGAAGGTATCGATAACCGCGATGAAGAACGCTTGGACATCGCTCTGCAGCGCTTTGCAGAAATTCATGACGTTAGCCATCCAAAGTGCTTAAAAATTAAGGGCGACATTGCTTATGTGAAGGGCGATTATATAACTGCGGCAAAGGAATTCTATGAAGCGGGCGATAGGATTTCATCTATTCACTGCTGGTTCTTGGCGCTTGAAAAAGATCAAGACAAAGCCTTGGCCGAGATGGTCACAATCGCTGACATTGATCCCGATTGTCGTGATTCCCTGCAGAACAAGCTTATTATGCATCTTAAGACGAATAGTTCGGTGGAATTCTTTGTTGATGCGTTGGATAAATGTGCTGTATTGGAAAAGAACTATGCCGCAAACTTAAGGAATGAAATCTTTTCGTGGGATTATGATTTCGAAGCATGGCGGTGGTGCTTCAACGAGATCTTGCGCGGGTTGTGCAAGACTGAACTCTCTGCTGACCAGGCTCAGAAAATCAGCGAGGCTATTGACAAGCAGAACTTGTTTGAATTTGAAGTATCTCTTCTGATTGAGTTCTATTTCAAGACGCAGATGTTCCGCAAGCTTGCAGAACTGGAAGCGTTTGACCTGCCTGCAGAAGACCGAAAGAAGGTTAACCTGGCGAAGGCTTATAGTGAAGGATTCCCGAAGAGTCTGTATCTCTTTAATGACGCAAAGGATTATGCTACAATTTGCGACATTTACAAGGAAGAGTATGCCAATCTCAAGGATGAGATTGTAACGAAAATGGACGAATCTTCTGCTAAGTTGGTCTTTAATGCGAATAAGCAGAAGAAGAACCTTATTGACAATAGTATGCTCACGTGTCTGTTTGCACACCATATTGATTCGGACGTATGGAATGCGTACTATAACTCGCAAAAGAAGAATCCGGGTTACAAGCAGGAGTGCGTGAACCTGTTGTGTAAATTTGTAACTAAGAGAAACGATAATTCTTTTGTCAAGGATATTGCCGACACGCTCAAGAAGAATACGAAGGCAGATACCGACGAGGCTTTCAACCAGTTCTATATTTGCTGCTTGGGAATCGCCAACGAGCATCCAATTGGCATTGATCTCACGGCATGCATGAACTCGCTCAAAAGGACATTTAATGATGTGGAAGGCGTTGTAAATAGGTTTGACCTTTCCTTTGTTGACTTGGTACAATTCGGTAGACTTTTTGAATATCTCTCCGCACAAAGTGGTGACGACGACAAGCCCCGTTATTGGGGAAATGTGGAAGAATTCTATGGAAAGGTTTTGAAACTTGACTTCTTGGAGCCTGGCCAGAGGACCTTCGTTTGTAAGCGCATTGTCTATGCTAAGGACCAGATTGGTGATGCGTATGAGCGGTTGTCTAAAAGGCGTGACTTGAAACCTAGCGTCATGGAAGATTTCGTGAGGCTATGCAGTATTTATCGCCACGAGGCTCGTGATTTCAGGCTAGAATATCATATTTCGGTGGGCGAGAAGATTGAGGCGCTTTCGAATACGAAGGATGAATATTCCCAGACGATGAAGCTTGCATCGAAGGCATGGAAGAATGACGGCTTCATCATAAAGCACCAGGCTCCGGTTGCCGAAACGACGGAGACGCTCGAGACGGTTCCGGATAATGCCGCCCCCATCCCGCAGGAGACGGTGCCGCAGGATGTTGAGGTACCCGTTGTGGAAGAACCTGTACTGCCTGCCGAGCAGGAAGCCCCTGTTCCGGAAGAACAGGAGGTGGCGCCTGCGCCGGAACCCGAGCCCACGCCGGAAGAGAGCGTAGTTGAGGTGGCCCCGGTGCCGGAAGTGGAAAAGGAACCTGAAACTGTACCGGAAGAAACGCCTGTTGCTGTTGTTGAGCCCGAAGTTGTTCCGCAGGAAAAACCGGATTCCAGCGGCCCCATGTTGTACCCGGAATCGTTGATTGCGAAAATTTCTGGTTATACCATAAAGGGTGAACGGGAAGATGATGACTATTGTGTTTCCATATCTTCCACAAATGCCCAGGGGAAGGAAGTGCTTCTGTGCTCGGTCAATTCGTATGGCCCCTCTCCGAAGCGCCAGAAGGGGCTCCATATCGAAGCGGACGGGATGTCGTTCCATTATGGCGATTTGCCTAAGGTGGAGATTAATTCCGTTAACGGGTGCTATGTTGTTTCGATTGGTTCCATTTCCATGAAGGTTGAGGAGGCTGCGGAATAATTTTTATATATTCCCAAAGTACCCTTAACCTAAGGAGTCGTTTATGACAGTCGGAATTATTGTCGCTATCGTCGCGGTTGTTCTCGTCGTGTGGTTCATCGCCATGTACAATGGCCTGGTGAAACTCCGCAACAACCGCGAGAACGCCTTCGCGAATATCGACGTGCAGCTCAAGCAGCGCTTTGACCTTGTGCCGCAGCTGGTGAATAGCGTGAAGGGTTATGCCACCCACGAGAAAGAGACTTTCGAGAAGGTGACTGCTGCCCGTGCCGCCGCCATGGGCGCCACCACGGTCGACGAGAAGGTTGCCGCCGACAAGGCTCTCTCCGGTGCGCTCGCCGGTCTCCGTGTCTCCCTCGAGGCCTACCCGGACCTCAAGGCGAACCAGAATTTCTTGCAGCTGCAGACGGAACTTTCCGACATCGAGAACAAGCTCTCCGCTGCACGCCGCTTCTTCAACTCCACGACCCGCGAGCTCAACAACGCCTGCGAGGTGTTCCCGAGCAATATCATTGCCGGCATGTTCGGCTTCAAGCGTGCGCCCATGTACGAGGCCACCGAGGGCCGCGAGACGCTCAACAAGGCTCCCGAGGTGAAGTTCTAGCCTTCACAAATGAAATACGTCGGTATCCAGACCCAGATTTGGCGGAATAACCGCAATACGGTTATTCTGCTTTTCATGTTCCCGCTGCTACTCTTGGGAATGGTGCTCGGGACTATCATGTTGCTGGACTGGTTCGGCTTTTTTTGCTGGAATGGCGTTTGCCCTCCGGGCCTGCAGGCGACCACGTTCCACTGGGGAGTCATCTGGCGCTATTTCCTCGATGCGATGCCGTTTACGCTGTCGATGACGGCTATCTGGTTCATCATTGCGTACTTCGCGAACGTATCCATTATCCGGCATGCGACCCACGCGCGCCCGCTCGAACGCAAGGAGAACGTGCGTGTCTACAACATCGTGGAGAACCTCTGCATTGCGGGTGGCATCGAGATGCCGCAGATCAACATTGTCGAGGATTCGAGCCTTAATGCCTTTGCGAGCGGTATCGATATCAAGTCGTATACCATTACACTCACAACAGGAATTATAGACAAATTGGACGATGCAGAACTCTCTGCGGTCGTGGGTCATGAACTCACGCACATCAAGAACCGCGACACGCGCCTGATGGTGGTGTGCATTGTTTTCGTGGGCATATTCTCGATGATGATGCATGTAATAACCCGCATTCTGGCGAACATGTGGCGTATGCCGCGCCGCCATAGTCGCAAGAACGATGGTGTTGGTGCAGGAATTGTCCTGGTACTGATTGTCCTGCTGGTATGGGCCGCCATCGGGTATTTCTTCAGCACGCTCACGCGCCTTGCCATCTCGCGCAAGCGCGAGTACGTCGCCGATGCGGGCGGTGCCGAGCTTTGCGGCGATCCGCTGGCACTTGCTTCCGCCTTGAGGAAGATTTCCGCAGATCCGGGGCTTGCCTCCGTGCAGCGTAGCGATATCGCGCAGCTTTATGTGATTCATCCCGACGAGGAAGATGATAATGACAGTGTGGGCTTGCAGGGTCTTGTCGCGAAGGCGAATATCCTGTTCTGCACGCACCCCGACACTCCGGAGCGTATCAAGCTCCTGGAGCAGTTCTAGTTACTGCAGTAATTTCTCGAGCATCGCGCGACAGCCTGCGTTCACGTCGTTCCATGTGGCGGTGAAGTCGCCTGTATACCACGGGTCCGCTACATCGCGCGAATTCCCGGTCCAGTCCATCAGTAGCGAGACTTTCCCGTTTCCGGCGCACTCCTTCTCGTAGATTTCTGCGGGCAGTATCCAGCGCAGGTTCCGCAGGTTGTTGCGGTCCATCAGCACGATATAGTCGTAGTATTCGTAGTCCCGCAGGGTCATCTGGCGTGCAGTCTTTCCGCTACAGCTTATGCCGTGTGAGGCGAGCATGCGGCGTGCCGGCGGGTATACCGGGTTCCCGATTTCCTCGGTGCTTGTCGCCGCACTTGCAATCTCGAAGTCCGCACATCTAGAATCCGCGCACTTAGAGATCATCTCCTTCATCACGAATTCGGCCATGGGGCTCCGGCAGATATTGCCGTGGCACACGAAAAGGATCTTTGGCATTACCTAGTCCCGCCTTTCTTTACCGTCGGGCTAGCGGCGCGCTTCCTGTTTTGCAGATGTCGCCCCTGCATGTCGTATGCCTTTGACCTGCGCGCATCTTGTCCCCCAAAACCGCGCGCATTCCGTCCCTGAGAACTACCGGCATCTCGTGCAAATTCATTCCCGCGAATCGCCGTCGTGGAGTCCTGCGTCCCGGTAGAATCGCTTACTTCGGGCTCCGTGTCCGCGGGCGTCTTAGAGGTATCCGCGGGCGTCTTAGAGGTATCCGCGGGCACCCGCAAAATTCCTTCCTTTATAATTCTCGCGAGTTCCTTCGCGCCTGTCGCGTTCGGGTGCACGCTGTCGGGCAAAAACCATGCGGGCGTATTGAATTGCGAATGCAGGTCGATAATTTCCACGCCCTTCTTGGTCGCGACTTCCAGGATGATGGGGTTTATCTGGTTCACGATTGCGGTATCCATGATTCCCCACCCGCAGTTGTTGGAATAGGGCTGCAGCGTCGCGATGATTCTCGGGCTTGTCGGCAGGTGCGCGAACGTGTCGATAAGCGCTTCGTAGTCCTTGTACAGATTTTCCTTATCGTATTGTCCGTAGTTGTAGTTGTATTGGGGTTGCCCGTCTGTTCCGATGCAGTTGTTGCTGAAGAACTTGCTGTCGTTTGTCCCGAGCTCTATGACGACTATCTCGGGGGTAAACTCGAGGGCCGCCTTGAACTTGTCGGTGTTCCAGTAGCTCATGTTGTCGCTTGGACCCTTGTTCGCGAACGTCATGGAAGAAACGCCGAAGTTCTGCACCTTGTAGCTGTCGCCCAGCATCTCCTGCAGCCGGAACGGGTAGTCTTCTTGCCAGCCGAGCCCGTAGCCCGCGGTGATGCTGTTGCCTACGCACGCCACGCGCGTCTGTGCGCTTGCGGCGCATGTAATTCCCGCGATTGCTATCAACGCAATCGCCAAAGCCTTGTTATTCGTTCCAAACATCATGCCTACAATATAAATTCCCGAGCGCTCGGTCGTCACGGCCGGCGGGCAGTTTTGCGAATCGCCGGTGTGCGACAATCAACAAAAAAACGACCCGCGCTCGCGGGCCGTTTATCAAATTGCTTGTAGAGTCGCCGAACTTGCGGCTTTTTCTACTAATATTTCTTTTTCAGCACGTCGGGGCATTCCACTTCCACGTATTTGTGGTTCGGGTTGCCTGCCGCATGCATGAAGCCGGCGAGGAACAAGCAGCCCTGCTTGGCTTCGTTGTCGTTGCTGAACACGCTGGCGCACTTCTTCTCAAGGCAACTAAGGGTCCTTGCTGCGGCGTAGTTACTTTCCTTTTCGCAGTCGCTGAGGAGGCCGCCGTACTGTTCACCCTGTGCGCCCCAGCCCATGCTGCTGCAGCCGTTGAACATGCCGACGCCGCCGCCCGGAATCATGATGTCGAACTGGCCCTGCTGAACGTCGCCGCCGATGTTCGTAGTCATGATGATGAGCTTCTTGCCCTTGATGGCCTTGTGGTTGCCGTCGGTAGAGTACTTGCCGGTACCGTCAAAGGTGAGCTGGTAGCACTTGCCGCAGGAGCCGCCGTCGCTTGCGGGCACAGCCGCGAAGGCGAAACCCATTTCGGTACAGCCGTCGACAGTGAACGGGATCTGGCTCGTGCAGGTCATGAGGCCGCCGCCGCTGCAGACGCTTCCGCCACCCCAGTCGCTACTTTCAGTCTTGCCCTTGTTGGTGCACTGTTTGGAGTAGTTGCCGTTCGCATGTTCCGGCCAGGAGCAGTGGGGCTTGCAGCAGTCCCAGTAACGGGTTGCCCAGCCGGAGCCGCTTCTGCCGCCACTCTTCGTCTTGATGTTCGGGCACCCGCCGGCAGGGGCGACAGAAGAGCTGCTCTTCGGGGCGCTGCTCGAGGATTTCGGCTGGCTGCTGCTGGACTTGGGTGTTGCAGAACTTGTGGGGGTGGGGCCGATATCCGAGCTGGATTCGGGGGCCGGTATGAATTCGCTGGAGCTCGATTCGATAATCGGGTCGGGTTCCTTGGTGAACTTGTCGCCCGGCATAAGGACGGGGAGGCTGCCGATGTCGCTAACCTGGGTAATCGGGGTGGTTATGTCGAGATCGACCAGCGTGTTTGTGGAATAGTCGAAAAAGCCTACCGTGGCACCGTTCGAGTCGGTGACGACGCCGTAAATCATCCCTTCGGCTGCGGGATAGATGAGGAAGTCGCCCGTTTCGTCGACGAGGTGGAATACGGGGCCCGTGATGGCGTAGACGGTCGTGTTCTTCTCGAGGAGCGGGAGGCTCATCACGTCGACACCCTCAACAAGCGTGACTCCCTGGAGGTCAACGATGTTGCCTATGGTAGAACCGGCGATATAGTTGATGGTAGCGACGACGTCGCCTTCGGGGTTAGTGACGCGGCCATCAGGGTAGATGATGTAGTCGGCATCGGTAGAAAGGAGCCATGCCGCAGAAGTCACTGCGTATTCGGGAGCCTTCGGGGCGGTCGTGGATTCGTCGGAACAGTTCCAGGCGAACAGGATTGCCCCTGCGGCAAGCAGGGCTTTCAAAAAAGTATTCTTCATAGTTTTCCTCAATACCCTAATCACACCGCAACAAAGATACTTTAATTGATGTCAATTTCCTTGTAAAAAAAGTGCTAACTCGTTAATTGCGTTCTTTTTATGTTCTCGGTCACATGCCCAAAAGCCGAATGTAAACTGAATGTAAAATTTTAAAATGTAAAATTAATATTACAATAAAGATGGCGGGGGAAGGAATGCCTGGCTCCGGTTGACACGTAAACGTTAATTAACTGTTGATAAGATGGATTTATCTATTTGCTAGAAATATTGAAACCTTGAAATTTCGCGAAAAACGGCATTTCGTCGAGTCAGGGCTTTCGGGGATAAAAATCGTGCTTCCTGAGGTGCCCAGGACTGTGGATAACCTAGCAATTTTCCCCTTTTTCGTAAAAAAACAAAAAAAACGCTTGCAAAATAATTGGCATTTACTAAATTTGTGGCTCAATTTCGGAGAGTACCGCTTCCTATGCTTTCCGGATTAACGGAAGTCCTTGAGGCTTCTTGACTTGAAGCGATAAACCTTCTGCTGAAGAAGAGGAATAAAATGGCAAAAGAACATTTTGACAGAAGCAAGCCGCACTGCAACATTGGCACCATCGGCCACGTTGACCACGGCAAAACCACTCTGACCGCCGCAATCTGC
>CADCGB010000006.1 GCA_902800815.1 Fibrobacter succinogenes | reverse complement strand
GCCGAAGGACTTGCTCGACAAGCCGCTGATGGCGTCGCGCCAGGCGATGGTGGCGGATTTGCCGAAGTGGTTCGGCGACGATATTTCGAAGCTGAACGTAATCGTGGGGCTGGATCTTTCGTACAACGGTTCGGTGCTCGCCAAAGAGGGCACGGGCTACCTGCTCACTTTCGACGGCCTGGTGGATACGAGCCGCAGTTCGCGCCTGTGTTTCAGGCCGCTCATGCCCGAGCTCACCACCAACATGTACATCATTTGGCGGCGGGGCCAACAGTTCACGCGGGCGGGCGAACTTTTCCTCGACACGCTCCGGCACGTGCTGGGGGAATAGGCCGAGATTAGAGGATTATTCTCATGCTTAAAATTGAAGAATACAGTACAAAGTATATCAACGACGCGGTTGAAATCTGGAACGACATTGTCGAAGACGGGGTTGCGTTCCCGCAAACGGAATTGCTGAATTCGCAGACGGGTGACGCCTTTTTCAAGTCGCAGTCGTTCACGGGTATTGCTCTTGATACGGATTCCGGCGAGGTGGTCGGGCTCTACATTCTCCACCCGAATAACGTCGGGCGCTGCGGGCACATTTCAAACGCAAGTTACGCCGTCAAGAAGAACAAGCGCGGCCAGCACATCGGTGAATTTCTCGTAAAGGATTGCCTCGCGAAGGCCAAGGAAATCGGGTTCAGGATTTTGCAGTTCAACGCGGTCGTCGCGACGAATACCTCGGCCCTCAAGCTCTACAAGAAACTCGGATTTACCCAGCTCGGCGTGATTCCCAAGGGTTTCTTGCTCAAAGACGGGAGCTACGAGGACATCATCCCGCATTATATAGAACTGTAACCTAACGCCACGAAACGTATTCCCCGTCATATGAAACACGTCGTTTCATAAAAGCACCATTTCGCATAATTTTCAAAGAAAAATACCTAAAAATCTTTAAAAAATCATTGATTTTGTTTCATAAGCAAGGTATATTTGATAAAAACAAGAAGGAGAACGCCTTATGAAAACGAAATTCCTACCCCTACTGACGACAGCATTCGTGCTGTTGTGCGCCGCCTGCAGCGACGACAATACCAGCAACGCCATTGCCGGCGACGACGATCACGGCACCCCGGTCGCAGGCACGGAGACCGTCAATACCTTCGAAAAGCCCGGGACCGGCTCCGAGTATAGCGAATCACTTTACGACGGAGCATATATCTCAGTAGACCGCGGCGGCGCAGAATACGAATACGATATGGTCGCCGCTACGGTAGATAGTTACGAGGGTGCCATCGAGCCGACCGTTCCCCCTGCAGGCATTGAATATGAAGATGGCGGCTGGGGCGGAGAATCCAACGAAAGGATGTCGGGCCTGCTCACGGCCGGCGAGTGGAACGACCTGGACAATTGGAACACCTGGATCGAAAAGCTCAACAGCTACAAGACCATGCCGGGATACTGGAAGTTTTTCCCGAACAAACTCGTGGCGGTAAAGGTGGTTGACGCGAGCGAAACCGCCTTGGCCAACGTATCCGTCGAACTCCTTAACGATGACAAGGTAGAATTCGCCACCAAGACCGACAATTCCGGGTTCGCCTACTGCTGGGTTAGCCTGTTCAGCAACGACGCTCAATCCGCAAGTGCAGAAAACCTCTCGCTGAAGGTCAACGGCCAAGTATCCGAAGAAGCGGTCAAGGTAACTGGCAAGGATGACGAAACCATCAACGTCAACGTCATCACCAGCGACGCCCCCAAGGCCGAAGCTACCGCGGACATTGCGTTCATCGTGGACGCCACGGGCTCGATGGGCGACGAAATCGCCTTCCTCAAATCCGACCTTGAATACATCATCGACCACGCCGGTTCGGCCAGCAACACCAAGTTGCGCACGGCGGCACTGTTCTACCGCGATGAGAGCGACGTGTACATCACGCGTGGCGAGAACTTCGCCAGCGACGTATCCACGACCCGCGAATACATTTCCAAGCAGAACGCAAACGGCGGTGGCGACTACCCCGAGGCAGTCCACTCCGCACTTGAATCCGCCCTGCAGGATCTCTCATGGAATGAATCCGCACGTGCACGCATCGCGTTCCTCATCCTCGATGCCCCCGCCCACCACGAAGGCGCCGTCATCGAGAGCCTCCAGAAGTCCATCAAGGAATTCGCCAAGAACGGCATCAAGATTATCCCGGTGGCAGCGAGCGGCGTCGACAAGGACACAGAATTCATGCTGCGCTTCTTCGACGTCTCGACAGGCGGAACGTACGTGTTCATCACCAACGACAGCGGCATCGGTGCCGAACATATCGAAGCCAGCGTCGGTGACCACGAAGTGGAAAAACTCGCCGACCTGATGATAAGGCTCATCCAGAAATACGTGGAATAACGGCACGATTTTCGATCAAGAGCACGTGGGGAATTCTTTTACATTCCTTGCATAGATTTCAAAAAATGAAAAACAAAGATTGTAATCGCGGTTAAGCAAACCGCGATTTTTCGTTTATTTTCGACATTTTTCGTCTTTATTTGCACACTCAAAATTTTTGGCACGCTCTTTGCATAGATGGGAACGAATTCCAAAATTCCTTGGAATCTAGCAAGGACAAATACAATGAAACTCGTTACGGCCTACATTCAACCCGAACGACTTAACCTCGTGAAGCAAGCGCTCTACGAGAACCAGATTTACAAGATGTCTGTCACTAACGTGCTCGGCTGCGGCCAGCAGAAGGGCTACAACCAGCGCTTCCGCGGTGTCGTGACCGAGGTGAATTTGCTCAAGAAGATTTGCCTGAAGATTGCGGTGAACGATGACTTCGTGAAGCCCTGCATCGATGCCATCATCAAGGGTGCTCGCACAGGAGCCATCGGCGACGGCAAGATTTTCGTCACCTCGCTCGAACAGTGCATCCGCATCCGTACTGGAGAAACCGGACCCGAGGCAATCGGATAACACCAACTTCAACAGCAAACCTTTAAGGACTAACAATGAACGAAGTTACACAAGTCGCAGCTGTCAGCGACGCCATCTTTATGACAGAAAACATCTGGATCATGATCAGCGCCATGCTGGTGTTTATCATGGGTCTCGGATTCGCCTGCGTCGAAGCAGGCCTCGTACGCGCCAAGTGCTCCGCAAACGTCGCGTTCAAGAACATCGCGGTCCCCGCCATCGGCATCACGATGTACGCCCTGCTGGGCTTTGGCCTGATGTACCCGGGTACCTTCAACGGCATCCTCGGATTCGCGGGCTTCGGCATCGGTGACTGGGCAAACCCGGCTAGTTTCACCGCTGCCTACAACGGACACTTCACGCTGTTCTCTGACTGGCTGTTCCAGGCCATGTTCGCCGCAACCGCTGCGACCATCGTCTCGGGCGCCGTTGCTGAACGCGTCAAGTTGCACTCCTTCCTCATCTTCACGATTGTCTACGTGGCTCTTGTCTACCCCATCGTGGGTAGCTGGACATGGGGCGGCGGCTGGCTCTCGACTCTCGGTGCACACGGCTTCCATGACCTCGCCGGTTCTACGCTCGTGCACTCCGTGGGTGGCTGGGCAGCTCTCGCCGGCGTGATGATTCTTGGACCCCGTATCGGCAAGTACGTGAACGGCAAGGTGCACGCCATCCCGGCACACAACATTCCGCTCGCTACCATCGGTGTGTTTATGCTGTGGTTCGGTTGGTGGGGCTTCAACGCCGGTTCTGCTCTCTCCGGCGACCCGAAGGCTACTAGCTGGATTCTCGTGACCACGAACCTCGCCGCTGTCGCAGGTATCATTACCGCAACGCTTACGAGCTGGATTGTTTCGAAGAAGCCGGACGCCACCATGGCCCTCAACGGCTGCCTTGCAGGCCTCGTCGCTATCACTGCCGGTGCAGACGTGGTTTCCCCGCTCTCCTCCTGGATTATCGGTGCCATCGCTGGTGTACTCGTAGTCGGTGCAGTCTTCATGTTCGA
This sequence comes from Fibrobacter succinogenes, assembly GCA_902800815.1. GTDB lineage: Bacteria > Fibrobacterota > Fibrobacteria > Fibrobacterales > Fibrobacteraceae > Fibrobacter > Fibrobacter succinogenes_B. Next base: position 77,738 of record CADCGB010000006.1, on the reverse strand, counting down.
CCGCCTGCACTTGGATGACCCGGTCGGCGCCCTCTCGGTTCACCTGGTGAACGGTGTGTGGGGTACGCTCGCTGTCGGTATCTTCGATATCACTGGCGACTACACCCTCGGCACTCAGGCCATCGGCGTGCTCGCCTACGCTGTGCCCTGCTTCGCTGCTGCAAGCCTCATCTTCCTCGGCATCAAGAAGACCATCGGCCTCCGCGTTACCGAAAGGCAAGAACTCCGCGGCCTCGACCAAAGCGAACACGGTCAAGAAGCCTACAGCGGATTCCAGATCTTCAGCAACATGTAATCGGTTTCCAACTCACACGATACAAAAACAACCTGCGGACTCCGGCTTTTTGCCGGGGTTCGTTTTTTATTTGTGGTGGATTTTGGGCGGATTTCGCATTACATACAAATTAATTTCGTTTACATTTTTTGTAAAATATTCGGCATTCGTAACCACGAATTGTTCGTCCGAGCCATATAACATATCGTTTTTCGCCTGAATTTGCCGTTTTTCGCTGATTTGGCACATTTTTTGCACTTTAAAGGCGTCCGTTTCCCTGCTTGCACCCGAATGGGTGGGCTACGACCCCTGAGGTAGGGGAAACAATCATTCAGAAGAGGCGTTATGCTCGAAGAATTACACGAGGAATGCGGCGTTATCGGCATCTACAATGGCGAGAACGTCGTCAGGAATATCACCATGGGGCTTTACGCCCTGCAGCACCGCGGGCAGGAAAGTGCCGGCTTCGCGGTGACCGACGGGGACAAGGTTCGCGTCCGCAAGTCCATGGGGCTTGTATCAACACTGCTCCGGGAACACAACATCGACGAACTGCAGGGGTTTGCAGGCATCGGCCACGTGCGCTACAGTACCACGGGAGCATCGACGCTCGCAAATGCGCAGCCGATTCTCGTAAGTTGCAAGTGGGGCCAGATTGCGGTTGCGCACAACGGCAACATCACGAACGCAAACGAACTCCGCGCCGAGATGGAAGCCGAAGGGCACATTTTCCAGACGACATCCGATTCCGAAATTCTCCTGCACGAAATCGCCCGCACTGAAGCGGACAGCCTGGGAGAGGCCATCAAGAAGGCCATCACCAAGTTTACCGGAAGTTTCTGCCTCGTGTTCATCAGCAAGGACACGATGTACGTGGCCCGCGACGGTTTCGGGTTCCGCCCGCTTTCCATAGCCCGCATGGGCAAGGCATGGTGTGTCGCGAGCGAGACCTGCGCATTTGATTTGCTGGGAGCGCACTACATACGCGACATTCAGCCGGGCGAGTTCCTCACCATCACGCAGAACGGCCTGCACTCAGAACGCTTTACCCACAAGGACCGTCTTGCGCACTGCATTTTCGAATACATCTACTTCAGCCGTCCCGATTCCAAGATCTTTGAACAGAGTTGCGACAAGATACGCCGCAAGATGGGCAAGCAGCTCGCGAAGGAATGCCCCGTAGATGCGGACATCGTAATCTCCGTACCCGACAGCGCGACAACGGCAGCACTCGGCTACTCGCAGGCAAGCGGCATCCGCTTCGAAATCGGCCTGCTGCGTAACCACTACGTGGGCCGCACCTTCATCGACCCCACGCAGAACGTACGCGAGCAGAAGGTGAAACTCAAGTTCAACCCCATCGAGGGCGTGCTCAAGAACAAGCGTGTCTGCGTGGTGGAAGACTCTATTGTACGTGGGACCACCCTCAAGATACTTTCCCGCATGCTGCGCGATGCAGGCGCCCTCGAGGTGCATATCCGCATCGCATCGCCCCCGGTGGCACACCCGTGCTTCTTCGGGATGGATTTCCCGAGCCAGGGCGAACTTGCCGCAAGTTCCATGACCCCCGACGAAATCGCAAAGATGCTCGGGGTCGAAAGCCTCGGCTACCTGAGCGTAGAGGGCATGAAGGAATGTACCGGCGAAGGCGAGCACTACTGCGCCGCCTGCTTCGACAACAACTACCCCGACTACATCGGGACCGATACGAACAAGACCCGCTGCGGTTAAACAGCGGGCCTAATTTTTCGGCGGGTTACAAGTCCGGAGGCTATCAGCGTCCGGACTTTATTCCTAGTTTGTTCATGCGGTAGTTCATCATGCGGGGCGATACACCCAGGTCACGACCCGCGGCGGAAATGTTTCCGTCGTTGCTCTTGATGGCCTCGGTGATAATCTCGCGCTCGTAGTTTTCCATGAGAACTTCGAGTGTCGCATTCTTTTCGCCAAAGCGCGCCACGTTGCCGGTGCTCAGGCTCGTCTGGAGCGAAGGCGGTAAGTTGTAACTATGCACGCAATCGTCCGTCGCGGTGAGCACGGCACGTTCCATGCAGTTCTCGAGTTCACGCACGTTGCCCGGCCAGTGGTAACTCATGAGCAGGTTGATTGCGGTCGTCGAGAGGCGCACAATCTTCTTGCCGTAGCGCAGGTTCATCTTCTCGATAAAGTGTTCCGCCAGCAAGATAATGTCGCTCTTGCGCTTTGCCAGGTCGGGCATCGAAATCGGGAAGATGTTCAGGCGGTAGAAAAGGTCTTCGCGGAACTTGCCCTGGGCAATGAGTTCCTCGAGGTTACGGCTTGTCGCCGCCAAGAAACGCACGTCGGAATGGAGTTCCTCGTTGCTACCCACGCGGCTGAAGGTACGTTCCTGCAAAAAGCGCAGGAGTTTCACCTGGGTCTGCATCGTAAGGTCGCCAATTTCGTCAAGGAACAGCGTACCGCCATTTGCCGCTTCGGCACGGCCAATGCGGCGATTCACCGCGCCCGTAAACGCGCCCTTCTCGTGGCCAAAGAGTTCGCTTTCCACAAGGTTTTCGGGGAGGGCCGCGCAGTTGAGCGTAATGAACGGCTTGTCCTTCCTTGCAGACAAATTCACAATCGCGCGGGCAATCATCTCTTTACCCGTACCGCTACCGCCACGAATAAGCACGGTCGCATCGCTCGGGGCCACCTGGCGCACCTGCTCGTACACATGGCGCATCTCGCTGCAGTTGCCCACGAGGTCGCCCGGGTTGTTCGAGAGCATGTCGCGGAGTTTGCGGTTTTCCTCGAGCATCGCCTCGTGTTCCTTGTGCATCTCGAGGCATTCGTTCGCAGCATCGCCCGTGATGTTCGCAATAATCTCTAGCAGAGCGACGTCGCGGTCCAGGTCAGTTGTACCATCCACAGGGCGGTCAATCGAGAGCGTCCCGATAACTTCGCCGTCGTGAATGAGCGGCACGCAGATGAACGCCACCTGGAAATCATAATGGCGGCTACCTGTACGGTTCAAGAAGCGGGAATCCTTGCGCAGGTCAGGAATCACGTGACTCACGCCGCGTTCGGCAACATGGCCCGTAATACCTTCACCCATGCGGTAATAGCCCTTCTGCTTCTCGGATTCCTCGAGCCCGCGGGAGGCCTCAATCTTGAGGGTGTCGCCGAACAGGAGCGCAAACGTGCCGCGCAACATGCCGAGTTCCGTTTCCAGAATATCGAGGACGTTTTCCAGCAACTTCTCCACATTGCGTTCGTGAATAATCGCAACGCTAATCTTCTGGATAACCGAGATTTCTGGACCTATGGGTGTTGACATATGAGACATAAGATAGCAATTAGGGAATAGGGTTAGAGTTTAGCCTTAACTCTCTTGAGGGCTTCGCAGGTGCGTTCGTAGTCACCGAAGGCGGTCAGGCGGAAATACCCTTCGCCGCAGGGACCAAAGCCGCTACCGGGGGTGCCCACGACCTCGCAGGTGGCAAGCAGCCGGTCGAAGAAGTCGAAGGACTTTTCGCCATCAGGAATCTTCCACCAGATGTACGGGGCATGCTCGCCGCCGAACACCGTGTAGCTAGCCGCGGTCAGTTCCTTGCGGATGACGCCGGCAGTCTTCATGTAGCCCGCGATAACGGCCTTCGTCTGCTGCCAGCCGACCGGGGAGTAGATAGCCTCGGCGGCACGCTGGGTCACGTAACTTACGCCGTTGAACTTGGTGCATTGGCGGCGATTCCACATGGAGCGGAGTTTGGAAAGTTCGTGCGGAATAACCGTATAGGCGCAACGCACGCCGGTAAAGCCAGCAGTCTTGCTGAAGCTGCGGAACTCGATGGCACAGGTGCGGGCACCCGGAATCTCGAAGATGGAGTGCGGGAGGCTCTCGTCCTGAATGTAGCAGTTGTAGGCGCCATCGAACAGGATAATCGCACCGTTCTCGTTCGCGTAGTCCACGAACTTCTGGAGCGTTTCGCGGCTGAGCACCGTACCCGTCGGGTTGTTCGGGCTGCAGAGGTAGATCATGTGCACCGGGTTCTTGGGCAGGTCAGGCTGGAAGTTGTTCTCGGCGGTCGACGCAAGGTAGGTTACCTTAGAAAAATGTCCGTCATTCTGCAACACGCCTGCACGCCCAGCCATCACGTTGGAGTCCAGATAGACCGGATAGACGGGGTCAGGGATGGCAATTTTTACATTTTCTGTAAAAAGTTCCTGGATGTTCGCAACGTCGCACTTGGAACCGTCACTCACGAAGATATCGTCCGGGTCCATCTCGATACCGCGGGAGGTGTATTCGCCAGCGACAATCGCCTGGCGCAAAAAGTCGTAGCCCTGCTCGGGCCCGTACCCGCGGAACGTCCCCTTCTCGGCCATCTCGTCGACAGCCTTGTGCATGGCCTTGATGACCTCGGGGATAAGCGGCGTGGTCACGTCGCCGATACCCAGGCGAACGATGTCGGCATCGGGCTTCTTTGCCTGGTATTCGGAAATCTTCTTTGCGATGGTAGAAAACAGGTAACTACCAGGCAGCAAGTCGTAGTTCGGATTGATGATTGTCTCGTTCATTAGATTGTCCCTTTAAATACTTCCTGTGCGGGGCCGGTCATGAGGACCGGGCCATCGTTTTCATGCTTGATATGGAGCACGCCACCATCGAGAACGATGTCGGCCTCTACGCCCACGCGGCCCGTACGCTGGGCCGCAACGAGGGTTGCGCAGCTCCCGGTTCCACAGGCCATGGTGACGCCGCAACCCCGTTCCCAAACCCGCATGCGGATTTGGGTGGGCGCCCCGTCTGCTACAGGCAGCACCTGCGCGAATTCAATGTTGCAGCGGTCCGGGAACTGCTTGTCGCATTCGAGCACGCGGCCCCAGTCTTCCAACTGAATCTTGTTAATGTCATCTACGAAAATAACCGCGTGCGGGTTCCCCATCGAGACCGTCTCCGCGGTAAAGTCAAAGCAGTGCGCCGTGAGCTTGATGCTACCGAGAAAATCCCTCGGGTTTCCCATGTCCACACACACGCGGCCATCGTCCAAGAGTTCCGGCTTCACGAGCCCGCTTCTGGTGTGCAGGTTGAAAACCTTCTGGCCCGGCTTGGCGAGTTCGCGGCTCACGATGAACTTCGCCACGCAGCGGGTAGCGTTACCGCACATGGCCGCTTCCGAACCGTCGGCATTGAAAATGCGCATCTCGAAATCGACACCGTTCGGTGCGGACTTCGATGCAGGACCGACACCCGCCTTGTCGATAACCAGGCAACCCTCGGCATCCATCGGGGTCACGATAACCACGCCATCGGCACCTACGCCAAAACGGCGGTCACAGAGGCGAACGACCTCTCTCTCGAATGCGGGTCCGAACTCTACCTTCTGACCCGGTTCCAGGAGCACGAAGTCGTTGCCCAGCCCGGTCCACTTTGAAAATTCCATAAAGACGTCCTTTTACATTTATTTTGTGTCTATAATGCAAAGAACGTGCCATTTTTACAAATTATGTTAAAAAAGGCGAATTTTAATCAAATTCGCCAAATTTTTAGGAAATAAGTGAAAAATATGCCACTACCATATTTTACATAATATGTAAATAAGGATGTTTTCTTTTACATTTTATGTAAAACATTTTTATGCCCTATTTTTTTTCATCATGCACACCGAAGGTGTGCCCGTGGCACTTAATCGCCTCTACCTTAAAATAACAACCCCATTCCAGGCGATTATGTGCGCGTCAGGAGGGTCTTAGGGAGGGCTAGCCGTGCGTAGCCCGCCCTAGTCTTTAACGCAGCGGATATAGCAGGTGTTGCTTACCGGGACCGTGTCGTAGGTAAACGAGAGATCGGTGGCTAGGCGCCAGCGGCGTACGGAATTCGCCGTAGTCGCCCCCTTCGAACACATGTAGTAGGCATTGCCCATGTAGTTGAATACGCCGTCGTTGCGCACTCCGGCAAGTTCCGCATTAAACCCGAAATAGTCTATGCCGCCGGAAGACTTGCTCTTAAGCACCGGCGAAAGTGATTCGTTCGAAGGGCGCCACTGCGTCACAAACTCGGTGAACGTTTCGAATTCTTCCTTGTTCGGCACATGGAACCCCTTGGGGCACAGGAGCGAATCTTCCTTGACGGCTGCAGCCTCAGCCAGGCGGTATAGGCGCCCGTACTTGTCGCAGTTCGCCGTCGAGTCGTTGTAGCACCAGCTGCTATCGGTTGCGTAATTCAGGTTAGCCGCAAACCAGAGTTGCGAACCCATACCGATAAGCGGGTACTTCTGCGCATCGCGCGCGTCGGTAACCGTATCGCGATAGAGTGAATCCTTGTAGTACTTCCACTGGCCACGGCAGCGGTAGATCGAGTATTCAATCTGAGCGACATCATCGTAGTTGTAGCTCGTGCAGCCACGATTCGCCTTCGCTTCCAGGTCACTGATGGTGCGCAGCTTGCCCATATCGCAAACATACTGCGTTACGGAATCCTTGCCCAGCAAGAGATCGGGCACGGTATCGCACTTGAGGCCTGCAGTATTCTCGATAAAGGTAGCCTCATCGCCCTCGAGAACTTTCGGCGTTCCAAAGAAGCAGCGGTAAAGCGTCGTGGAATCACGGCCTACCGTAGTGTAGTTCTCGGCGGAGTCGCACACGATAGCGGACATGTTGTACTCATCGCGATTTTTTTCCAACCACAGGTTGTTAAAGCAGTAATAGAACGCAGTATCGCCCACGGAAGCGTACTCGCCAAAACGGCTTTCCTTGCACATGCCTATCGCCGTCTGCAACTCGCTGCATTCTTGCCATATATGGAATGTCCCATGATAGTAGTACAGGATAGTAGTATCAATCAGGCCGGGGCGAACCTCCTTATCTTCCGCCTCGCCATACTTGCAGGTATTGCGGTAGGTCTGCGACGAGAGCATCCAGCCAAGCGTATCGCAAATGAACACGCTGTCGTTGTATTCCGACTTTTCGTAATCGAGGTTCTTCATCTCGCAGAAGTTCTTGGAACCACATTCACCAAGACCATATAGTCCTGCCATAAACAGTTGCATCAACACAGGCTTCTTGCCATAGTAATCACGATTGTCACTCTTGGAGAATCTCGTATTGCGCAGTTCATCGGCATAGTAGTCAAGAACCGGGATAAAGCGCGGGTAGTCCGTAATCGAACCCTTTATGGCAAACTCAAGTATAAAGTTTTGCAGTGCCAAATCAAGTTCGCCGCCGAGCATAAAGCGTTCGAACAGCTGGCCCACTACATCCGCCGCATGCCAGCCAAGTTTCCACGGCTCATTGTGTATAAAGCTCACGTTCTTCAGTTCATCTACATCCCAGTAGAAAACCTTAAGCAGTTCCTCATGCGCGAGTTGCATGGCTTCGGCAGGTTCCTTGCCCAGCGTAATGTGCGCCAGTGCGCGGTTCGTTTCCAGGTAGCCCGCAAGCGAGATGCATATCGGGAGCGTATCCTTCATATCCACGAGAATTGTCAACGGGACCTCGGTAAAGTATTCCGCAGGGAACACCTCGTAACTGCGAATACGGAAACCTTCGGTTTTGACAAGCGCATAGCGGTTCTTGAGGGTAAGCGAATCCGTCATGAAAGTCGTTATGCTGCCTTCGGTTTTCCTGTCAGCAAGGAACTTGCGGCCAGTTTCCTTGAATTCGGAATCAAGCTCGTAAATCCACACGGCACTCTTCTCGTCGAACTTCATGTCCGAACCTAATGTCTGCTGGTACGTACCGGCCTCGCTAGAAGTTTCATCGGGCGAGTTCGGGTCAGGGAGTTTGCTATCGCCCGACGAATCACTGGAACAGGCAACAAGGCCCGCCACAAGCACAAGCGTCAAGCTAAACTGGCTAAAAAACTTCTTCATGTCCCCTCCTTACTTTGCGTCTTCCATGCAGCGAACGCTCAATGCCCAGTCCGTATCGCCGAACGTGCCCTGTTCGATTTCAGGCTGCATATATACCATATAGTAGTACGGCAACTTGCTGAAGGTCGGAGCGGCATACCAGAAGTAGCCATAGTTGTACTCACCCTCGTAAGTTCCATCCACCTTGCGGCGACCCGACGACATGGCCGTAAACCCAAACGCGTCCAGCACAGGCACAGTCGCGCCACCAGCCCACATATCGCCCATCAAGGCAAGTGCGAGTTTGCCTTCGGGGCCGTACTTCTCGACAAACGCGAAAAGCGTATCCCAGTCCGCCTTCGAAGGCATGTGCCAGCCCTCGGGGCAAACACCCCTATGCGGCAACGTGAGCTTCACGGTATCGGCCTTGACATTGTCCGGCAGGTCCATCGCCGCGGTCCAGGAATAAAGCACGCCATTGGGGCCAGAGCAGTACGGTGTGTAGTCGTTATAGCACCAGGTGTTCCCGACAAGATTCGGAGTCCGTACGGAATCCCTGTACCTAAGGTTACTGCCCATCCAGCGCTGGCTACCCATGGGCACGATCAGGTACGTCTTGCCGTCGCGCGGGTCCTCTACCCATTCATCCAGCGTATCGGCAGGGATAACTTTCCAGGCGTTGTCGCAAACGAAGGTAGAATACCCGACATGCACGGAATCACCGCGGGTATCGCTGTTGCAGAAGGCACCGAGATTCTGGTCCAGGGTGGGCATCTTGACCCAGCCGGTATCGCTACAGAAATATGCGCCTTCGATTGTACCCTTGCGAGACTTGACGCAAGCCTTGTCAATTTCGTTTTCAATCCTGGTCACGTAGCGCCAGCCAGATTCCTTGTCGTACACATAGTCGTAGTAATAGCTTGTTACCAGGTCTCCGTCCTCGGGATTAGGGAACTGGAGCGGCACGGCCTCTATCTTGGCAAGGCGCCAGTCCTTGCCGTCGCACACATAATACCGGGGCGAATTGTAAGTAACGATAAGGTCGTCCGGCGATTCCACCTTGTGAATCGAATCCTTCAGTGCAGCGGAGCACTCCTCCTCGCCCATAAGCGTAAGCCAGAGCGAATGGGCGTACGCCCTGTATTTCGAGTCGTCAGAAGTCAGGTTCGCAGACGAAATGCACCACTGGTTATACGCCATGTCCAAGTCAAAGGTGTAAGCGAGGTAACCGAGCGAATAGAAAATCTCGTCCTTACTCGGATCATCCTCGTCCGCAAAGAGCTCAGAGCCCCCTGCACGGAATTTGGAATAATCCTTGTTTGTAAAATTGGCACCCAACCTCTCGTACCATAGCGAAGCCGCGTTCAGTTCGAGCGAGCGGTCTTCACCGCTAAAGCGGAGGGACTTTACCGAGGGACCATCCGCAGGGAGCGCGAACCACTTGCGGATATCCTTTTCAGCCTGCGCCCAGGCCTTCGCAAAATCCATCTTGTCCTTTTCTACAAGCTTCTTCGCCTTTGCAGACACAAAGAAGGCAAACAGGTTCAGGTTCACGGAAGAATCCTTCGTGACATCGACAACAGCCGAAATCCAGGAATCCATTTCCATGCCGGAACAAGGCCATTTCGCCTTACCGGATACGACCACTTCCGCATACGGGGAAGTGAAGGAATCCGCAGAAACCACGTAGTTCCCGGCAGCATCGATACTCCCCGTCACGGACTTGCCAGACCTTGCCATACCATCGGTCAGTTCGAACATTTCCACCTTCGCTCCCTCGAGGTACGTTTCGAACTCCACGCTACCGCTAATCGCGGCAGACAGGCGCTCCACCTGTTCGGGGTTTTCCGAGTTCCCGGGATTCTCGGAACTTTCGGGATTGTCTAGCACCTTCGTAGTATTAGAATCGTTGGAGCAAGCAACAAACGCTGCAGCAAAAGCGAGCGACAGGCCAAATTTTGCAAAAGAAATCATCTTCATTTTCTCCTCCCTACTTCACGTCCTCAACGCAGCGCACGGGGAAGCCCAGGTCCGGAGTGCTGGACTTGCCGACAAAGGCCTCTTCCTTCGAGTTCCACAGGTAGTAGTACTGCAGCTTGCTTTCTTCCTGAGTCACGAACCAGTAGTAGGCATACCGTTCCTCGTTCTTGAAAGTGCCATCCGCTTCGCGGCGGCCCGATGCGGGGATATTGAACCCGAACGTATTAAGCACCTGTTCGTAGAGCGCCCAGGTGTACCCGCCCATAAGGCTATGGGCCATCTTCCCGGCCGGGCCGAACTTTTCAGCAAATGCGAAGAGCGAGTCCCAATCCGCCTTGGAAGGCATGTGCCAACCCTCGGGGCAGACACCCCTGTGCGGCAGCGTGAACTTCACCGTATCGGGGTCAACGTCATCGGGCAGGTCCATTGCCGCAGTCCAGGAATAGAACGGAGGGAACGTTCCATCACAGGGATTGCCGGATTTGCTCCAGATATTGCCCGCGAGGTTCGGGGTTGCAACCGTATCCGCGTACCTGAGGTTTGCGCCCATCCAGCGGTAAGCGCCCATGCGAACAATCAGGTAGCGGTTGTCGTCGCGGGAATCCTTCAGCCATTCGTCCAGGGAATCGGGCATAATGTATTCCCAGGTATCCTTGCAGATAAAGGGAGTCACCCCGACGTACGCCGTATCACCACGGCGTGCCTCCGTGCAGTAGTCGCCCACCTTCTTGTCCATTTCTGAGAGACGCAAGGGCTTACCGGACACGCAAACATATTCGCGACCCGTATATTCCCCTTCAAACGTCTTGCCTTCCTCGCTACAATCAACTCCCATGACATCCAAGGAATCCGAAGGCAATTCAACCCAGCTGCCATTCCTGCAGATGTCGGGATAACGTACAACACCCTCGTTCGACGAAACACAGCCCTGCATCCACGAGATTTCCTTGGGAGTCGCATAACGCCAGCCGGATTCCTTGTCATAGACATATTTCTGCTCCACGACCTCCCCATCTATAAGACCCTCGGCACCATCGTACTTTGCCTTGATGACATCAAGGCCATCATACTGCCACGCAGCACCATCACACAGGTAGAACGTCTTGGTTCCATAAATCAGCGGAATCTTTCCACCACCACTTACGGGATTATCCACCAAGAAGGATTCGCCTTTCAGCGATTCGGAGCAGGCCTTCTTGCCCATCAGCGTAGTCCAGAGCACATGGAAATACGACATGGCTTCCGTATTGTCCACATTCAGTTTTTCTTTTGTATGGCACCAGGAACTCTTCGGGAATTTCATGTCATAGGAAAGAGCGGCTGCACCCAGGGCGTAGAACAGCGAGTCCTTGCTCAGGTCACCACCCTTCGCAAACAACTTCGCCATGGATTCGCGAACTTCGGTATACTTGCCGTTCAGGACTTCAAGAGCGAAACGTTCAAAAAGCAGGGAGAAATAATGCAGTTCAGGAGAAGAGCCTTCCCCATCAAAACGCAGGGACTTAAGCGACGCACTGTCGTTGGAGATGGCAAACCACTTGGCGACATCCTTTTCCGCCTGCTCCCACGCCTTCGCGAATTCCATCTTCTCGCCCTTCACGAGAGCCTTCGCCCTTTCCGAAGCAAAAAACGAGAACAGGTTTACGCTCACGAAAGACTCCTTCGTGAGATCAACGACAACGGACATCTTCGATTCATACGTATCGCCGGTACAGGGGAGCACGGCACTCCCGGATACGACAACTTCAACATACGGGGACGTAAAGGATTCGACAATGGCCGAGAAACCGCCAGTAGAATCAAGGAATCCCGTAGCAGCATTGCCCGTCGGAGAAAGGGATTCAGAAAGCTCAATCAAGTCCACTCGTGCATTCCCGAAAGATTCCGCCTCGACACTCCCCGATACTACGTTAGACAACAAGGCAGGCTTGGACGAACCCTCTTCGCCAGGAACGTCAAGAACCCCAGGATTGCTGGAATCATCGGAACATGAAATTGAAAGCAAAGCCGCAACCAATGACGGCAAGAAAAGCTTACGCATGCGTCCTCCTTTTGCAGTACAAATTAGAAAATATTTTTAAATTGTGCGTGGAAAGCAAGGATTAGCCATGAATTTCAGGGATTTTGGAAAATACAACCAGTTCAAGGAACAGTTCGCAGGCATGTCTCCCGAGATGAAGGAGCAGATGATGAAGATGGCAAAAGAACAGATGAAGGCAAAAATACGCGAATTTGTTCAAAAATGGCTCTCTACGCCCATCCTTACAGCAGTGGCCCTCGTGCTTGGCGCAATCGTCGGCGTGCTTACCGCTTTTTTCGGGTCGGTGCTGATTTATGTTAGCAATTTACGCGAAGCGAACCCGTTTTACTGGATTCCGGCGCTTGCTGTTGGAGGCGTACTGATTGTGCTCGCCTACAAGAAGTTCGGCAAGGGAACCGAACGCGGGATGGACATGGTATTCGGTGTCGCCCACGGGAAAGAGGACAAGATTCCGCTACGCATGATCCCGATGGTCATGGCGGGCACATGGATTACGCACCTGTTCGGGGGAAGTGCCGGGCGCGAAGGTGTGGCGATGCAGATTGGCGCCACGCTCGGGCACAACATAAGCTCGAAAATTCATATCGACAACGCAAGTCGCATATTGCTTGTCGCAGGCATGGCGGCAGGATTTGCGGGGCTGTTCCAGACCCCGCTCGCAGCAGTCGCGCTCGCGCTCGAGGTGCTGCTCGCCGGCCACCTGGAGCTGGCCGCACTCCTGCCCGCAACGGTCGCCGCATTTGCCGCATGCAAGGTATCGCAGATGTTCGGGGAAGGCATCGCCGTCGCGATGAACGACATATTCCCGGCCGACCTCCCGGGCATCTGGGACGATTACGGCCTCGACATCAACTTCATCCTGAAACTTGCGGTCCTTGGAGCGCTCTTCGGGATTGTAGGTGGCGGGTTTGCCAAGGCGCTCTCGCTCGCGAAATCATTTTTCGGCAAGAAGTTCCCCAACCCTATCAAGCGAATCGCCATCGGGGGCATCGCGATTAGCGTGCTTCTGCTCGTGTTCTGGCAGGGGCGCTACGCGGGCCTCGGCACGAACCTTATCGACATGATCTTCTCGGGTTCAGAAGCGAGCGCCGCACTCGAAATCCACGCATATGACTGGATCCTGAAATTCGCGCTTACCATCGTGACAATCGCCGTCGGGTTCAAGGGCGGCGAGGTGACCCCGCTATTCGCCATCGGGGCGACATTCGGCGTATTCCTTTCCTCAATGATCGGGGTTCCGCTCCCGATAGCTGCGGCACTCGGGTACGCCGCCGTATTCGGGGCAGCGACCAACACGCTGTTCGCCCCCATGCTCATCGGCGCGGAAATTTTCGGGTTCGACTTGCTCCCCGCATTCTTTGTCGTGTGCATTGCGGCATACGTATGCAACGGCGGGCAGTCCATTTACCAGCAGAAGAAACTGCGGATTCGGTAATTTTATTTCAACCGAAGCACCGGTTTTTCTGCCGGGAGGAGCCCTTCTTCTGCTTTTTCTAGCGGGGCCTTGATGCGTTCAAAGAACGCCTTGAGCGCCTGCGGATTTGCACTTTCCCATATACCGCTCGCCCCGAAGCCCGATAGGAGATTGTGCTTTTCGAGAGTCCCGTAGTCACTTCCGATTACATGTAAACTAAACACCTTCACGGAATCGCTGTAAAATGAGATTGTCGCCCTGGAAATGCACAGGCACCCGCCCGAAAAGGATTCCCTCTTGGGTGTGCGCAATAGCGAAAGGAGTTCTTGCAACTGGCTGGAATCGAGTTCAACATTTCTGCGTTTCTGCAGTTCGGCGACCGCATCGTCCAAGTTCTTTTTGTTTTTCTTTTGCGTAAGGAACTTCGGCGAGACGATTCCCGTAAAGCTCACTATCGCATGGTCAGCATCTTTCAACAACTCGTAAAGAGGCTTCCCGACTGCCGTATCGCGGTCAAGGATCATCCCGTTCAGGGCAAAGTCAGGATCTTCTGACACTTCGGCAGACCCTATGGGGCATGGTCTGAACTTTACGCCCTGATTCCGCAGGAACGCGTTCACCTTCCCCATCGTCACGGGCTTCTCGGGTTCCCACACGCCGACATCATCCCCGACATAGCCTATCTTGTCAGCAATGCGCAGCTGTGCTACAGACAAAGTATCATGAAAGAGCTGCACGCGCACGCCAGTCGCACATTCCGTATGGAAGGTATCCAGCAGGGATTCCCTTGCATCGGCAAGGCGCAGCATCTGCACGAAGTTCTGGTAGGCGCGACCGCTGATTACCCTCCCCTTCGCCCGCTCGCCTAGGCCCTCGGGGGTCACAAGCATCATGTTCGCGCTATCCAAGGCACTAAAGAAAGGCAGCGTCTCGTGCCGCTTTTCGCCGGCAGAATCGCCCCGAGTGCAGAACACCGCAAGGGCAACCGCCACGACCATGCAGGCCACAACCGCAACACCGATAATTTTCTTTTTGTTTCTCTTCTGCACGTTCAAAATATAACTTGATTTTCGGCCCGTGCGGCCTTCGCTCCACCTCTAAAATTCTATCTTTTACCGCGTAAAAACATAAAGAGGTCTATCATGACGTTTGAAGAAATGTACGCCCTGGCATGCCAGCGCAAGAAGGAAATGCCCGAAGGCAAGGGAACCACGGAACTGTTCAAGAAGGGCCCGCACGCCATCGGCAAGAAGCTTGTGGAAGAAGCCGCCGAAAGCTGGCAGGCCGCACGCTTCGAAAGCCGCGACGCCCAGTGCCTTGAACTTTCGCAGGTGCTCTACTACGTGGCCGTGATGATGGCCGAAAAGGGTCTCACTCTCGAAGAGGTGTACGCTAAACTATGATCAAGGTAGCTCTCCCGAACAAGGGCATGCTTTTCGAGCCCACGCAGGAACTTTTGAAGGCCTGCGGCTACAAGGCATCCAAGCCCTACAAGACACTGACTCAGCTCGATACCAAGAACGGCATCGAATTCTTCTTCCTCCGCCCGAGCGACATCCCGATGTACGTGGGCCGCGGCATCATTGACGCCGGCATCACCGGCATCGACTTCAACGCCGAAGCGAAGAGCCCCGCAGTAAAGGTCCTGGACCTCCCCTTCGGTGCCTCCAAGATGTGCGCCGCCGTCCCGAACGACAGCCCGGTGCAGTCGCTCGACGAACTCAAGGACAAGACCATCGCCACCAGCTTCCCGAACATCGTGGAAGGCTTCTACAAGAAGCCGATGGATTTCGTTGTGCTCGAGGGCGCCGTTGAAATCTCCGTGAGCCTCGGCGTGGCCGACGCCATCGTGGACGTGGTGGAAACCGGCACGACCCTCAAGCAGGCCGGGCTGCGCATCGTGGGCGACCCGCTGTTCCGCAGCAACGCCGCCCTGTTCTGCAACCCGCAGAAGACGGAACTCGAAGAAGTCAACACGCTTATCCGCCGCATCGAGGGCAAGCTCGTCGCCCAGTCGTACATGATGATCGAGTACGACTGCCCCGCCGAACTGCTCCAGAAGGCATGCGAGCTCACGCCCGGGCTCGACGCCCCGACGGTGACCAAGCTGCACGGCCGCGAGTGGTACTCCGTGAAGGCTATGGTCCCGCAAGAAGAGGCAAACGCCATCATGGACAAGCTCTGGGACGCCGGCGCCCGCAGTATCCTCCTGTTCGGTATCAAGAGCGCACGAATCTAGTATGCATTCTCTTGCCTACCTAGCACGCCAGCCCATCCTCGACCGCGATGGGAAAATTTTCGCCTACGAACTTTTGTTCCGCGACTCGCCCACGAGCGATACCGCAGTTATCGCGAGCGACATGCTTGCGACCGCGCAGGTCCTCGAGAACGTGCTCAACAACATCGGGCTCCCGAAACTCATCGGCGACCACAAGGCGTTCGTGAACTGCAGCCGCGACATGCTGCTCGACAACCTCTTCGGCCTCTTGAACCCGCGCTGCTTTGTGCTCGAGGTCCTCGAGGATGTTGAGGTGGACGACGCCCTCGTGAAGGCCGTCGCACACTACCACGCCCGCGGGTTCGAAATCGCGCTCGACGATTTCATCTTCAATGACGAATTCCTCAAGCGCTGTGCCCCGCTCTACCCGTTCATCTCGTACGTGAAGATGGACCTGGTGGAAAACAGCGACGAGGACATGGCGAAGGCCGCCGCGTTCTTCAAGGCGAAGAACATCAAGATCCTCGCCGAGAAGGTAGAGACGAAGGCGAGCTTCAAGAAGTGCCTCGCCGCAGGTTACGACTACTTCCAGGGATTCTTCTTCGCGAAGCCCGAACTCGTGACCGGAAAGAAGATTGATGCGACCTCCGCGGCAATCCTCCGCATTCTGCTCCTGCTCCGTACGCACCCAAGCCTCGACGAACTGTGCGAATGTCTCTCGGAATACGGCGACGTGGCAGCGAACCTGCTCCGCTTCGTGAACTCCGACGCGCAGTTCAGGAGCCAGAACATCGCGAACGTGCGCGACGCCATCGTGTGGATCGGCATGCGCAACATCCAGGAATGGCTGATGCTCATGCTGTACGCCCGCCCCGAGATGGGCATGACGCCACAGAGTTCTCCGCTGTTCCAGAATGCAAGCCACCGTGCGAAGTTCCTCGAGATATTGGCCCGCGTGGTGAGCGGCACCGACAACGACCTGCCCGCAAAGGCATTCATGGTCGGGCTCATCAGCCGCATGGACGCACTCGTTGGCGCTCCGCTCGAAAGCATCCTTACCGAATCCGGCGCAGACGAGGACATCCGCGAGGCGCTGCTCCAGCGTTCCGGCCGCCTGGGCAAACTGCTCCAGCTTGCCGACGCCGTCGAGCAGGACGACCAGCAGAAGATTATCGGACTCCTCAAGGACTTGAAAATTTCTTCCACCTTGTTGAACCGTTGTGTGAACGACGCGTATACGTGGGCCCATGAGCGTTGAACCGGAAAGCCTCGAGGCATTGATCGCTGAGTTTTCGAACCTGCCGGGTATCGGGCACAAGACCGCCCGCCGCCTCGCCTATCACGTGCTTTCCAAACCGAAGACCGACGTGGAGCGCTTTGCCTTAAGCCTCACCAATGCAGCCGAGAAGGTGCACCCCTGCCCCAAGTGCCACGCGTTCACCGACCTCGACACGTGCTCCACCTGCACATCGCGTGCAGGCGCCAAGTCGCTCTGCGTGGTCGAGAAGAGTTCCGACATCATGCCGTTCGAACGCTCGGGCGTTTTCAAGGGCCTGTACTTCGTGCTCGGCGGCGTGATTTCACCGCTGGATGGAATCGGGCCCGAGAACCTGCACCTGCCCCAGCTGGTCCAGCGCATCAAGGACGAGGGCATCGAGGAACTGGTACTCGCCCTCGGGTCTAGCCCGGAGGCCGACAGCACATCGCTCATGATAGACCGCATGCTTGCGGGCACAAACGTCAAGCGTACGCGCCTTGCCCGCGGAATCCCAATGGGTAGCGACCTCGAGTTCGTGGACGAGGTAACCATGCTCCGTGCCTTCGAAGGGAGGGTAAGCCTGTGAACCCGGTAAAGTTTGGAGATTTCACCGTCACCTCCGCGGAATTCGTGAAGGCGGCGGTCAGCCTCAAGGGCCTCCCCGAAGAACGGCTCCCGATGGTAGCCTTCCTCGGACGCTCCAATGTGGGCAAATCCTCGCTCATGAACGCCCTCATGGGGCAAAAAAAACTGGTCAAGGTCAGTTCTACCCCCGGAAAGACCCGCGAAATCAATTTCTTCAAAGTCAACAACCAGTTTTTTCTTGTAGATTTACCTGGTGTAGGCTTTGCCAAGGTGAGCAATGCAAAGCGCGACGAGATGTCCGTATTTATCCGCGAGTACGTGGAAAAGTGCAAGGACCTGCGCGGGCTTGTGTACCTGGTGGACATACGCCACGGAGGCACCCCCACCGACATTGAGACGGTGGAAAGCATCCGTGCCACGGGCTGCCCCGTGCTGGTGATTGCCAGCAAGCGGGACAAGGTGAACCAGTCGGAACTGGCTAAAGGGCTGAGGCAGATTCAAGAACGCCTCTCCCTACCCGAGAAGCCCCTCTGCGTAAGTGCCGTCAAGGGACACGGGATAGCAACGCTCTGGCAAGACATACTGAGTGCAGTAAACGGGACGAACATTGTAGATGGAAGAACAGACGAACGATAAGAAACTTACCCTCGTGGGCCGGAAGTTCCACGCCCTGGGTTTGTTCCTGCTCCGCAGACCCGTGGGGCAAGAGGTCGCGCTGTTTATCCGTGCCTTCATGTCGCTGTTCAACAAGAGCCGTAGTTTCAAGACCGACTCGCGCAACATCATATTGCAGACGTTCTTTACCGGTGTCGAGATTTTCCCGATCCTTTTTGTGGTGGCAACCCTCTTCGGTACAGTCGTCATCATCGAAGTCATTACCATGATGGGCAAGATGGGCTTCGGCGACGTGGTCGGCGGGCTTATGGTGGTGGTCATCATCCGTGAACTGGGGCCAATCCTCACGGCATTCCTCATTGCGGGCCGTAGCGGTTCATCGCTCACCACGTACATCGGCGGCATGGTCATCAACTCCGAAGTGGACGCGCTTGCCACGATGGGTGTAGACCCCGTGCGCTACCTTGTGATGCCGGGACTCATCGGTGGAGCCATCGCGACATTCATCATGAACATCGTGTTCAGTACGAGCGCCATCTGTGCAGGCTTCTTGATGACGAAGGCGGCTATCGCGGTTACCGGGAATGCGTTCAACCTCCAGCTCACCTGGGACTACCTTTCTACCGAAATCCTGAAAGCCCTGACGTTCACAGACTTTATTTTCATAGTCGTCAAGCCGATCGTGTTCGGTTGCATCATTACCACGAACGCCTGCTACCAGGCTATGAACATTCCGCGCGACATACGCCAGGTGCCGAAGGCTACCGGTAGGTCCGTCATCAAGTCTTTCTTCTACATCGTTTGTGCTGACGTGTTCCTGTCGCTGTTCTACTTCATCGATTACTTTAACGAAATCTCGAAGATCATCTAATGTATAACGAAGCCCTCAGACTCGAAGACATACACCTTTCCTACAGGGGATTGGTGGGCACCTCGATCTCGAAACCGAGACCGCTGGGATTCTTTGAATCGGGCATACAGCCGGGCGAACAGGAACTTATCTCGGGAGCGAATCTTGTCGTGCAGAAGGGAGAGACCATCTGCATCGGCGGCGGTTCGGGACAGGGAAAGAGCGCGCTGCTCCGCTTGATTTCGGGACTTGCACGCCCCAACGCCGGCAAGATGTATATCTTCGGCGAATACATTCCGCCCGAAAGGCTTACCGCACTGAACATCGCCAAGCGCCAGGTGGGGCTCGTGTTCCAGAACGGGGCACTCATCTCGAACCTGCGCGTGCGCGACAACATCGCGCTCCCGCTGCGCTACCACAAGGTCGGTACTGCAGTTGAAATCGAGGACAAGGTCCGCATGGCAATGGATCTGATGCGCGTGCGCGACTATGCTGACTTTTTCCCGCACATGCTGAGCGTGGGCATGCAGAAGCGTGTGGCGATTGCCCGCAGCTGGGCAATGAGCCCGCAGTTACTGCTGATGGACGAACCGACCGCAGGTCTCGACAACTACAACCGCCGCAACCTGCTCCCGCTTATCGACAACATGCGTACGCTGTTCAAGACGACCATCATCATCGTGACGCACGACCTTATGGTGGCGAAGGAACTCAACTGCAAGATAACCTTCCTCACGCACAAGCAGTTGACCGAACTGCGTTACTTTGACGAGTGGCTGCACAGCGACACCGCCATCTCGAAGGAACTCTTCCGCGACTTGCGTACCAGTGGGTAGTTTTTATGTTTCTCCCCTTACCCGACGACTTTCATGCACACCTGCGCCAGGGCGACCTTATGCCCGGCTACGTGCGCGATCTGGTGAGCCAGTTTGGCCGCGCCATCATCATGCCGAACACCGTACCCGCGATGACGAGCGCGAAGGCGATTGCCGAATATAAAGCGCAGATATTGGATGCCGCGAAGGACGTGCGGCCCGACTTTGTCCCGCTCATGACCTTCAAGCTGAACCCGAACTACACGGAGCAGGATCTGAAGGACATGATGGCGGTAGGCGTCGTCGCCGGAAAGTACTACCCTGCAGGAGTCACCACGAACAGCGCAGACGGCATCAGCGACTTCGAGGCGGTTTTCCCGGTTGTCGCGATGATGGAAAAGCTCGGGCTCGTGCTATGCGTGCACGGCGAGGAACCCGGTGAATTCTGCCTGGACCGCGAGCCCGCTTTTATCAAGCGCGTAGAGACGCTTGCGGCAAAGTTCCCGAAGTTGAAAATCGTCTTTGAACACCTGAGTTCCGCAAGGTCGGTCGAGGCCGTCAAGCGGTTGCCCGCAAATGTGGCGGCGACGTTCACGGTACACCACCTGATGATGACTCTCGATGACATCGTAGGGGACACCCTCAGGCCGCACCACTTCTGCAAGCCGCTCCCGAAGCGGCCTGAAGACCGTGCCGCCATCCGCGAGGCCGCCTTCAGCGGCAACCCGAAGTTTTTCCTCGGCACGGACTCCGCCCCGCACCAGCAGGGCAAAAAGGAATGCCCGTGCGGGGCGGCGGGCGTCTACAGCGCCCCGGTGGCCCTCCCCCTGCTGGTCCAGGAATTTGACCGGGCCGGCCACCTCGACAAGTTGCCCGACTTTATCGCCGGTTTCGGAGCTGATTTCTACGGGCTCCCACGGACCACGCAACAGGTCGAAGTCGTGCAGGAAAAGTGGACCGTTCCGACCCTCGTGAACGGCGTCGTCCCCCTCGCCGCCGGCCAAACACTTGAATGGAAAATAAAGTAGCGCACCAAAGGTGCGCCCCGCCCTAGTCGCACTAGTTAAACGTCATCGTGAACTTGACGCCCACGCCATACGCGGACATCTCGCCGATATCGTCCTTGTCGTCGGCGCTGCCGTAGGTAAGCGTCCCTACGACGCCCATTCCCCATTCGTCGCCGGCCCACCATTCCTTGCCGACACCAACCTGGAAACCGATACCCGCTTCGGAGGCTCCACCCGCTCTAGAGTTGCCCACCTCTTCGATGGTAAACACAGACAAGCCGAAACTTCCGGTAACGAACATGTTGTCCAAGAAGTAGTAGGTAGCACCGAAACCGAACAAGATGAGACTTTCGCTCTGGTTCGTAGTCGCAACGGTCCGTTCGTGCTCATCCTTGAGTTCCAGGTCAGAAAGGTTCTGCACTTCCGTAATAGTCAGATGCAGGGCAAGGTTCGGAGCCACGCAGCCACCGATCTTGGTATCTGCGTCGAGCGAAATGCCGTCGCCTTCAATCGTCATGCCTTCATAACGGGTAGCCTTATATTCGTAACCGAAATTCTGGTAGCTCATGCCCAATGTGAGATTCAAGAAGAATCCGTCATGCGTATGGGGTTGAGAAATTGCGAGAGCCGACGTGGCGAGAGCAGCCAGGGCGAGAATGAACTTTTTCATATTTCCTCCTTATTAAAAAGAATGTAGACGAAAATTAGCATTTTTCGTTCCCCTTCCGGTCTAAAAAATATACATTATGAACAGAAATACAACACGGATTGATTTATGCGCGCAATACTTGCAACCCTATACTACCTCGTCGTCTTTGTCGGCATGATTATCCTCGGCGTACCCTACATTATATACAAAGGATACATCTGCGGGCACAAGGAAGAAATCACGAACGTCTGCCAGTTCTTCTTCACGCACATCGCCTTTAAGTTGTTCCGAATCAGGATAAAGATAGAAGGCGAAGAGAACATCCCGAAAGGCCGCAAGGGTTTTGTCATCGTGGCGAACCACCAGAGTTTCCTTGATATCAACGTCATCTGGCCCGCAATAGGCAACGCCGCCTTCATGGCAAAGGCTAGCCTCTGGAAGGCCCCCGTATTCGGCTGGGTCATCAGCAGCATCGGCTGCATTCCCGTGCACAAGAACCCGCGCATGAACGCAGGCATGGGAAAGCTTGTCGCAGAACGCATCGCGAAGGGCTACAACTTCGCCGTATTCCCCGAAGGGCACCGCACCGAAGACGGTCACATGCTCAAGTTCCAGAACGGGATCTTCCGCATGGCAAAAGACCAGAATTTCGACATCCTGCCCATCACGCTCGTGAACACCGGGGAAATTCTCCCGAAGGTCAAGTGGTCCATCCGTAGTGGCGAAGTCAGGATGGTTATCCACCCGATGGTGAAGGCCAGCGACTATGCGGACAAGAGCATGGCAGAACTGCGCGACGAACTGCACGATTTGGTGGAGTCGGCGATGCCCTACAAGCAAGCGGAACTTGCACAAGCGAAATTAGATGCCGAAAGCGGCACAAAGGAGGCCTGATATGGCACAGCGTTTACCCAGTGAAGAACAGATTATTGCAATTTTGCGCGACGAGCCGATGGTCGGAAGCCAGCTGCGTGGAGCACTCGGGCTCCCCAAAAAACAGAAAATGGCGTTCAAGCAGATGCTCGCCGACATGGTGGAACGCGGACTCTTAAAGCGCACAAGCCACAAGGAATACCAGCTCGGTGACGGCGAGAGCCTCGAGGAAAAGCGCGAGAAGCGATTCAAGAAGATTGCGGAACAGGGCGCAGAAGACAACCGCAGGCCCGCCGCCCGCAGCCGCAGGCAAAACGACAAGGAAAACGAGACCCGCGTAAAGCGCGGCATACTGCACCAGATTGGCGACGAACAGTGGGAAGTGCACGAACTCGAGACCGGCAAGGTGTACGAGATGTGCCACCGCAGGCAGGCGCCGGGCAAGGAAGGCGAGACCATCAGCTTTACGCTTTACCCGCACCCGAAACTCAAGCACAGCTACCTCGCGAAGGTGGACCGCAGCGCCGAGGCGTTGAACGTTAGCTGGGACGAGGTCAAGACGAAGTTCATGGAAGAGAGCAACCTGCCCAAGGACTTCTCCCCCGCCATCAAGAAGTTTGTCGAAGGCATCCACGAACCGGGTCCGAAGGATTTCAAGGGCCGTATCGACTACCGCAAGCTCGACGTGCTCTGCATCGACCCCGAAGGCGCCATGGACCACGACGACGCTATCAGCGTGGAGCGTACTGAAAACGGATACAGGCTCGGCGTGCATATCGCGGACGTGAGCTACTACGTACCCGAAGGCAGCGAACTCGACGAGGAAGCGCTGGAAAGGAGTTACACGCAGTACTTGCCGTGGACAGCAGTGCCGATGCTCCCCGAAAAACTTTCGAGCGGCGTGTGCAGTTTGCACCAGGGTGTGGACCGCTGCGCATTCACCTGCATGATGGAACTCGACAAGCAGGCGAACGTGCTCAGTTGGGATTTCCACAGGAGTATCGTGAACGTATCGAAGGGCATCACGTACCAGGAAGCGGTGAAGATGATGGAGGCGGGCGACGATTCCATCAAGGCGCTCGCCGAAGTGACCGCAATGCTCAAGAAGAACCGCTCCAAGGAAGGCCTGCTGGAATTCAAGAGCACCGAATACGGATGCAAGTTCAACGAGGCGGGCGAACCCGTGCAGATTGTACCGCGCGAGACCGACGAATCGAATTCGTGGGTCGAGGAGTGCATGCTCATCGCGAACAACTGCTGCGCGAAGGAACTTTCCAAGCGCAAGTTGCAGGGCATCTACCGTATCCACGAGGCACCCGACACCAAGGACATCATGGAACTGTACTACATGTACCCGGATTTGTTCAAGGATGCGCCCGTGATGCTGCGTGACCTGGGCAAGCCCCGTAGTGGCGATACCAACCTGAATCCCGTCGCGTTCAAGTTGTACCAGCACTTGGTAAAGCGCGCCGGCGACGACGAGACGCTCATGAACAGGATCCTCCGCAGCATGCAGAAGGCGCACTACGACAGCAACAGCTTCGGGCACTTCGCGCTGAACTGGCAGGACTACAGCCACTTTACCTCGCCTATCCGCCGTTACGCCGACCTCTGGTGCCATCGTGAACTCGCACGCAAGGGCAAGGAAATCAACGCCGAGCGCGCGAACAGCGTGATCGAGGTCTGCGACCTTATCTCGGCAAACGAAATCAAGAACATGAAGGTGGAACGCATCTCCATCAAGGTGTGCAGCTGCTGGATCTTGAAGAACCGCATTGGCGACGACTTCGAGGCAAGCGTCACGGGCATCGAGGAATGGGGAATCTACGTGAGCATCAAGGACCCCATCGCCGAGGGCCTGGTGCGGTTCCGCGACATCGCTGGCGAAGACTTCTACGTGTTCAATCCGGACCAGGGCCTCGCTTTCGGCAAAAAAAGCGGGCGCACGTTCCGTCGTGGCGACATCGTGAAGGTGCGCCTCCTCCGCGTGGACCCGCTGCGTGGCCAGGCGGACTTCAGCATTATCGAGAAGATTTCTGGCGAGCCCAAGAAGAAGCGTCGCCAGGGCGAATCCCGCGACGTGCAGGAGCGCGCGGACCGCGCTGCGGCCGCCGAAGCGCTCGGCTACTTGAGCCAGCCCGATGACGACGACTTTGACTTAGGATACATGCCACCCCGTGCACGCAATCGCGAGCAGAGGCGCAAGGCGGCCTTTGCCGACAGGGGCGACTTTGCCCGTGGAGGCAGGGGCGGTCGCGGAGCCGGCGGCGGCAAGCCGCGGGCACGCAAGACCGATGCACGCGGGGGCCGCGGCAAGCGCGGGAGAAGGTAAGCAAGAATCATTATGGCAGCCTACAAGAAAGTCGCACTCTATGCAAGTTACCAGACCGGGAACAACATCCCGGGCTACGTGCGCTTTGCACTCGCGCACCTTGCACAGACGGACTTTCACGTAGTATTGCTGACAAACGAACGCGACCTTTCGGAAGATTCGCTCGAGTTCCTTGCCGACAACGACATTGAACTCTTCCTCACGCAGAACCACGGTTTCGATTTTGGAATGTGGCACCGCTACCTGCAACTCAAGGTACAGAGCCCGGCTTCGAACGGGGCTCAAGGCGCCATGGGAAGCCTCGACCGCCTTCTGGTCCTGAACGACTCCATCGTGTACTTCCAGGACAACTTCGAGAAGTTCTTCGCCGAAGCAGAGAAGCGCGATGCCGACGTGGTATCACTCACGCAAAGCGACGAGATTGCACCGCACCTGCAGTCGTTCTTCTTGTACATGAAACAGCCCGCACTCGGGGCGTTCTTCATGCACCTCTTCGAGACTCCCGAACAGGAAGATTTCGCAAGCACGGTACGGCTCATGGAAGTGGGGCTCAGCGGAAAGTTCGCCGAGGCCGAAGTCAGCATGGACAGCATCTACCACACCAAGGAGAAACCGCTATTCGCGAGCCGAGAACTTATCGAACAGGGTGCAGGGTTCATCAAGCGCAAACTATTACAGCGCCGCTTTACCTTCAGCGAGAAGAAATACTTTATCCGCATGGGGTTCAAGAACCTGCTCAACGTGGACTATGCCGGCATTATCAAAAGCGCCGGCCTCGCACCTGATTTCCATGAAGAATGGATTCCCGCCCCGGTAGATTCACCCTTAAAACACAAGGCGGACCTCGTGTGGGAAGGGGCTTTCGACAAGGTCGGGTGGCCGCTGCTCCGCACCGCTATCAAGGCGAAGTACAAGATGCTTCATAAGCCGCTAGAAGGCGACGAGTATAGATAAGACAAGGGAGGGGGTCCACCCCCTCCCTAAGACTCTCCCGGCACTTAATAATCCGCATCATTCAAATCATATACCTATGGTATAGCGGATTATTTGCGTGGGCGCCTAGCGGCGCGGTTTATCGCCGGACTATTGCTGAATTACTTCTTCTTGACAATCTCGGCGTCTTTCACGTCCTTGCCCTTCAGCTTATCGAAGGTCGCGCCTACAGGGGCAAGGTTGCGGTTGATCAACTTGTACTGGACAATGCCCCAAATGTTCGAGACAATCATGTAGATCACAAGGCCCGAGGGCATCACCGCGCTGAACAGGAGCATCATCGCAGGCATCATCCAAATCATCATCTTCTGCTGGGCCGGGTCCATCGCGGCATTGCTGCCCATGGTAACCTTCGTCTGGAAGTACATCGTCGCCACCATTATCCACGGGAGAATCGCAAGGCCCGAGGGCATGATGATAGGAATGGAAATACCGCTCCACACCACGTCGCTACGGCTCAGGTCCGTCACCCACAGGAACGCATGCTGGCCGCGCAGTTCGATAGCGCGCCCGAGCACAAAGAAGAGGCCCATGAATATCGGCATCTGAATGAGCATCGGGAGGCAGCCCGTGCAGCTCTGGAGCGGGTTTATGCCATTCTTCGCGTAGAGTTCCATCATGGCGGCCTGCTTCTTCTGCGGGTCGCTCCTGTACTTCACGTTAATCTCATCCATCTGGGGCTTGAGCGCAGCCATGCCGCGTGTCGCCTTCATCTGCTTGAGGGTGAACGGCGTCGTCACCGCACGCACGATAAGCGTAAGCAGGATAATCGCCACTGCATAGTTCGGGATAAGCCCGTAGAGGAAGTTCAGGAGCTTGAGGAGCATCTTGCAAATCCATACGAACCACACGTCGGCACCGCACCACTGCCAGCCCGTCACGATAACCTTTTCGTACTGCTGGTTCAGCGCGGCAAGTTCATCCCACTTGAGCGGGAGCACCATCACGTTGTAGGCAAGCGTATTGCTTCCGCGCAGATCATCCTTGAGAGAAATCTTGTAGGTACCCGGGTCGCCCTCGTTGTCCTTCACTTCCATGCGCGTCGCATCGATGACGACAGGCACAGCTTCGTCGAACTGCACCGTCATGGCCACGTACTTGCGGCGAAGACCCGCCCAGGCAATCTTGCTCTTTTCCTCGTTGAACCTCTTGAGGGAATCGCGGCTCATTTCGCGTTCCACAGAGTTGTCCGCATTGAAAATCACTTCGCTGTAGTAGTACGTTCCGCCGGAACCGATTCCCATGAAGCCCTTGCTCTTCGGGATGGATTCGGTTTCCTTCATGCCGCCGTTCCAGGCGAGTTCATACTTGGAGGGGGTGAACCCGACAAACTTGTTTTCCTGGCGCACGGCCGGGCCGTCCTTCGTGAAGCCATAGCTACGGATAACCTGGCTGCCATGAGCATCGGTAAACGTGAACCGCACGCTGGTATCGCTATCCACCGTAATCCATTCGGGGGCTTCCGTCGCAAACACGGCGTCGCTCAGATTCGCACCGTCAATCGTGAGGTCGAGCGCGCCTTCCGCCGTATCCAGGAAGAGTTCGGGGTAGTTGCCCGCGGTATCCTTCAGCGCCTTCACGATGAGGCTCTTGATCTTGCCACCCTTGCCGTCGAGGGTCATCACGAACCTGTCGGTTTCGACCGTCACCGTGCGGCGTTCGGGAGCCTTCGGGGCCACAGCAGCAGTATCAGCAGCGGAATCGGCAACCGCGGAATCCACGGCGGCGGGCTCGGCAGCGGCAACTGCAGAAAGCACCGGAGCGGCCTTCGCCTCGGGAGCAGCATTGGACGGGAGTACCAGGTTACCGGCGGGCTTGGCGGCCGCTACGGAATCCTGGACGAGGGCAGCGGCCTTCTTCGCCTTTGCCTTCGCCATCGCCTCCTCGTTCGGCTTGTTCATGTACATCCAGCCGAAGACGATCAAGGCCATCAGGATGGAGCCTATAAGGGTATTCTTGTTCATTTCTTTTCCTTTCTGGGCGGGACCGGGTCGATACCGCCCTTGCAGAAGGGGTTGCACCTGAGAATCCTAAAAACAGCAAGATAGAAACCTTTGAAGGGCCCGTGGACCCGGAAAGCCTCTATCGCGTACTGGGAGCATGTCGGGTAGAACCTGCACACTCCCCTGAAAAAGTAGGGATGAATCCGCTGGTAGAGCCTTATCGGGAACACCAGCGCCTCCACAACAAAGTCCCTAACCTTCGACATCCGGAGCTCCCGCGGCATCGGTCCGCCATTCCATCTTGCGGAATATCTTGAAGGCGGATTCCCGGAGGCGTTCTGCAGTCATCACTTCCGAGTTGTCGGTCACGATGACCATCGCCCACACGGGCTTCTGTATCGAAGGTACCATCCCGAAGAACAGCGGGCGCAAGACCCTGCGGCACTTGTTGCGGTAAACCGCATTGCCATTCCTCTTTTTCGCCAAAAAACAAAAACGACAAAAACCGTCCGGGCTTTCAATCCAACGCATCGAGAGTGATGGCGTGCGGACGAACTTTCCCTGGACGGCTACTTGCCGATAAGCCGGCTGACTAGGCAGCCGATAAGAACGCAGAGCGGCCATTAGGCCAACCCCGGCTTACTTCTTGTAGATGGTGTCGCTGATGGTGAGACGCTTGCGGCCCTTGGCACGACGACGGCTCAAAACGGCACGACCCCAGCGGTCTTCCATACGGGCCATAAAGCCGTGCTTGTTGACGCGCTTACGATTGTGAGGCTGGAATGTTCTTTTCATGATAAAACCTTTTTAGTGCAAAATTTTGAGTCCCAAAAATAGTAAAATGCCCGCATAAATCAAGGGGTCTGGAGCCACGAAATGCCCTTTTTGCCCCGAAACGGGGAATACCACAGGGACAGCCCCAACTAATCAACAATTTATCAACAATGAAGATGCTCGCAGACAGGGCCCACGGGGTCCGGCTAGCCGACATCCATGAAGATGCGCACCTGGTTCTTGCCGCGCGACTTGAACCCGTCGAGCAGGGCATCGACCTTCTTGAGCAGGCGCTCGCGGTCGAACTCGTTCTCGTCACGGCACGGCACAACGCCACCGCTGACAGAAATACGCACATCGGGAGTATTGCTCCAGGCCTGACCGCTGATCTTCTCGCGGAACTTGTCGGCACGCATGAAGGCATCCACGTCGGAATCGGCGGCCATGATAAACAGGAAGGTCTCCTCGCCGTAGCGCGCACCGCACTCACCCACATTCTCGTTCACCGTCTCCCACAGGGCATGCGCCACGTTGCACACGATACGGTCTGCAACCACGTGCCCGTAAGAATCGCCCAGTTCCTTGAGCCCGTCAATCGTGAACATGAACATGTAGTAGCGATCGCGGCTGTGCCACACGATGTTCTCGAGGTACTGGATAACGTAACGCCGGTTGTAGAGTTCCGTCAGGTCGTCATGCTTGGCCTGGTAATCAAGCTTGGTCACCAGGCGTTCCCTCTGCACCTTCTCGCGCACGTAGGCGTTGATGGCGAACGAGCAGATAAAGAATATGCTGCCGCCCACAAGCACAAAGTTCGCGGCAAAGTCCAGGTAGACGATTCCCTTGCTCGGGGCAGGCACCAGCAGGTGCGGGAAGAACCACGCTCCGACATAGAGCGCTATACCCACAAGCATGGTAAGAACCGCCGAGATATACCTGATCTTGCGGCTGCTGATGAAACTACTCATGAAGGGGCCCATAAGCATGTAGTACGGCATGGCGCTATCCACGCCCGAACACAGGAAGAACAGCAGCGGGGTCGAGACCGCCGTGTAGAAGAAAATCAGAATGAAGAACCCTACCGAGTAATGCGACGTCTTCATCACGAACAGGCCAACAAGGATGCACACGACCAGATCGATGAAGAGCACCAACTCGGCAAGGTCGTTCACGTCCTCGACCACGGTAATCAGCGTACCCGCAAGGGAAACCACCGAAAAAATGACCTGGACAATCCAGAACAGCTTCTGTTCCAGGGTCTCGAGGTTATTCCACTTCCTTTTGAGTAGCGCAATCATGGGCAAATCCTTTCTAACCCCATAATATAACTTGTAAATTGTGCAAATGCCATATAAATTCTCCAAAATTTTATATTTTTCCCCATAGAAACGAAAAACGGAAGGCATTTCATGGAACTCACACCGCTTGACATCCGCAACCAGACATTCCACAAGAAATCCCTCGGCGGCATCGACGCCGAAGAAGTCAAGGCATTCCTGGACACGGCAGCCACCGCATTCGAGCAGCTGTCGCGCACCCGCACCGACCTGACCGAACGCCTGAAGATTGCCGAAGAGCGCGTGAACTACTACCGTCAAATCGAGAAGACCATCCAGGACGCCGTGATTACCATGCAGCGTACCGTAGACGAGGTGAAGGCCAGCGCCGAAAAGGAAGCGGAACTCATCATCGCCGAAGCGAAGGCCAGGGCGGTCCGCGAAGTGGAGTCCACCAAGAAGCAGGCCGAAGACCTGCGTGCCGAAATCGAGCAGTTGAAGCAACTCCGCAGCAACTACTTTATCCGTTGCCGTGCGCTCATCCGCGGGCAGGAGGAACTCCTTGCCGCCATGGAAAACGACCAGCGCGAATTCCAGGCCCCGCAACAGCAGCGTAACCAGGGCGTTGAACCTCCCCAGCCCATCGGTTCCATAGGCAACGTACTCGCCTAACGGCTAAACGCTACCCATGCGCGTCAACATCAAGGTACACGCAAGAAGCAAGCGCGAAAGCGTGACCGCGCTCCCCGACGGGAGCCTCAAGGTCGAAGTGAAGGCGCCCCCGGTCGAAGGGGCGGCGAACGAGGCTATCTGCGAACTGCTCGCAGAACACTACAAGGTACACAAGCGCGACGTTAAGGTCGTGCTCGGTTCTACGAACAACAAGAAAGTCGTGGAAATTTCCGGACTCTAGCGGTTCTTCTTCAAGAAGCCGGCGACGCTACGGTCGCGCACGAAGGTCGCCTTCGCGACTTCCTGCACCTGAGCCGGAGTTACCTTCTCAAGCGCGTCCGCCCAGTTGAGGAATATGTGGTAGTCGCCGTACATCTCGTACCAGGCGAGCATCGTCGCCACGTTCTCCATATCGGTAAAGCTACGGACCAGCCCCGCATAGGCATGGTTCTTCACCTTCTGGAACTCGCGTTCGCTCACGGGTTCCGTCTTGAGGCGTTCGAGTTCCTCCCACACGATCTTCTCGGCCTTCGCCGCATCGGCATCGAGCCGCAGGCTCACCATCACCGAGAACTCGGAGACATACTTGTTCGGGCTGTTGCCCGCCTTAACGCTCACCGCGAGCTTTTCCTCTTCCACCAGGCGCTTGTACAGCCTGCCCGAGCGCCCGTTCAGCACGCCTTCCGCAATGTCGAGCGCATACAGGCTCGAGTCGCCCACCTCGGCGGTCTTGAACACGAGCGAATAGATGTTCGGAGCATCCGGGCGGACCTGCGTAAAGCGTTTTTCGCCCACCTGTTCCGGGTCACGCACCGTAATCGGCGGGAAGGCCTCGCCCGCAGGGATATTGCCGAAATACTTCTTCACCATCCCCATCGTGGAGGTAGTATCCAGGTCGCCCGCCAGCACGAGAATCGCATTGCGCGGCTTGTAGTACTTGCGGTAATGCTCGTCGGCCATTTCGCGGGTAAGGTTCATGATATCGCTCGGCCACCCGATGGTCGGCACACGGTACGGGAACGCCTCATATATAAGCGAGTTCATCGTCTCGAAGAACCGGCCCGTGGGCTTGTCGTCATAACGCATGCGGCGTTCCTCGCGCACAACGTCGCGCTCGGAGTAGAACTCGCGCAGCACCGCATTCTGCATGCGGTCGGACTCAAGCCACATGAACAACTCAATCTTGTCCTTCGGGAGTGTTACGATGTAGGCCGTCATCAGGTCGGTCGTAAACGCGTTGAGGCCAGTACCGCCCGCGGACTGGTACGCATTCCAGAGTTCATCCTTCACAAAGAGCTTGCGCTGCTCGTTCAGGAGAGAATCGTGCTCGGCAGTAAGTTTCTTGACGGTCGCAGTATCGCCCGCAAGTTTCGCCGGGCGGATAAGTGCCTGCAGGCTGTCCTCGCGCGCCATGAACGCAGCATCGGCAATACTGTCGGTAACGCCCACCTTCTTGGTGCCCTTGAAAAGTTCGTGCTCCAGGATATGCGCGAGGCCCGACTTGCCCGGAACCTCATGAACGGAACCCGTCACGTAGAAGAGGCGGCAACTCACCGTAGGCGCCTGCTTGTTCGGGTGCAGCAGCACCGTGAGCCCGTTATCGAGAACTTCCTTGTGCACAGGGAGTTTCACGCCCGCCTGTGCGGGGGCGGCAAGCATAAGCGCGCCCGCGACACACGCAACAATACCAGAAACCTTTCGCATAAGATCTTTCATACTATTGAATTTAGTAAAACTTTTCGCGAACCTTCCATCGCCCGTGCGCCCTAGCGTTCGAGCGTCTTGATTTCGCCGCGCTTTACGCGCTCCTCGCTGTACGGGTCTATGTGCACCAGCGCATCGACCACGTTCTCGTCCGCATCGATAAGCCTGCGCTCCACCTCTTCGGCCAGGTCATGTGCCGCAAGCAGGCTCATGTCGGCAGGCACCACCACATGCAGGTCCACGTGCAGGTCACTCCCCACGTAGCGCGTGCGGAACCCGTGGATGCTGATAACGTTCGGGCAACCGAGCGCAATATCCTGCAACTTCTTCGCCACTTCCTTCGATGCGCCCATGTCGGCAACGCGGTGTATCCCGGGCCAGGCAATCTCGTAGCCGGAATGGAGAATGAAACAAGAAACAATAATCGCACCGACGGAGTCCGCAAACCAGAGGGTCGGGAAAAGTATCCCGAACAGGACCGCAATCAATACCGGAATGGAACTGTACGCATCGCTCCGGTGGTGCCAGGCATTCGCCTCGACTGCCTCGCTCCGGATGGCTCGACCCTTCGCCCGCGTGTAGCGGAAAAGAGCCTCCTTCACGATAATGGAGACTGCCGCCATGATAGCAGCAATCCACTCGGGGTGCGACTGTTCGCCGTTGATGAGAGCCATTACCGCATTGTAGCCGAGCCCGATACCCACCGCACACACGGCAAGCCCGATACCCACCGAAATGAGCGTCTCGAAACGCCTATGCCCATACGGGTGGTCCGCAT
This sequence comes from Fibrobacter succinogenes, assembly GCA_902800815.1. Lineage (GTDB taxonomy): Bacteria > Fibrobacterota > Fibrobacteria > Fibrobacterales > Fibrobacteraceae > Fibrobacter > Fibrobacter succinogenes_B. The sequence goes on along the minus strand of CADCGB010000006.1, from coordinate 44,878 downwards.
CGGGGGGCGCGTTCCAGAACTTGGAACCGATGATTATCGCGATGTCGGTGATGAAATCCGAAGCGCTGTGAATGGCGTCAGCAATAAGCGCCTGGGAACCGCCAAAATAGCCCGCGAAGAACTTGCCCACCGAAAGAACCACGTTCCAGCCTAAGCCCACCAGCGTAACGCTGCGGACCTCGGAACTGTCGTCTTTCTTTCTGATGCGGGTCATGTGACCTAATATAAAATTTATTTTATAAGCAAATAAAGGCCTTTTTTGCCTACAATGCAACCTTTTTAGCCCGTCAGGCATCAAAATACTCGAAAAAAGGGCAATACTTTCTATTTTTAGGCTGCTTTTATGAATTTCTTGAAGAAACTGCTGAAACTTGTCGTCGTGCTCGCAGTGCTTGCGGGCATCGCCTACGGCGTGAAGTTCTTCTTTTTTACGGAGAAGGCAAGCGAAGCCGCAGGCCCGCTCGTGAGCGCTAAGGTCACACAGACCACGATCTCGACCACGATTTCGGCAACAGGTACACTCGAGCCGGTAGACCAGGTGGAAGTCGGCACGCAGGTCTCGGGCGATATCGCGAAAATCTACGTGGATTTCAATTCCAAGGTAAAGAAGGGACAGGTCATCGCTGAGCTCGACAAGTCCAAACTGAAGGCAACGCTCACGCAGGCCGAAATTGCCTACCGTAGCGCCGAGAATGACTACAAGTACAAGGAATCGACCTACAACCGCGTTAAGAAACTTTCCGAGAGCAACGCCGCAAGCGCAGTGGAACTCGAGACCGCCGAGTACAACATGAATTCGGCAAAACTCGCTGCGGAACGCAGCAAAAACGAGGTAAGCCAGGCAAGGCTCAACTTGAGCTACGCGACCATCAAGAGCCCGATTGACGGCGTGGTGCTGAAGCGCGCCGTGGAAGTGGGCCAGACCGTCGCCGCCTCCATGAGCACACCTACCCTGTTCGTGATTGCGAAGGATTTAAGCCAGATGAAGGTGATGGCAGCCGTCGACGAGGCGGACATCGGCCAGGTAAAGCAGGAACAGCGCGTGACATTCACCGTAGACGCCTTCCAGGGAGAAACGTTCAATGGCTCCGTACAGGAAGTGCGCCTGAACCCGACGACCACGAGCAACGTGGTGACATACACGGTGGTGATTACCGCAGAGAACCCGGAACAGAAGCTCTTGCCCGGCATGACGGCGACCTGCACCATCGTGACGCAAGAGGTGAAGGATGCCATCGCGATTCCCGTGAAGGCTCTCAAGTTTACTCCCGCAGACGGGACCCCGATGGCAGACCCGAAGGACATGCCGCGCCCGCCGCGCATGGGCCGCGACTCGCTCGCAGGCGACAGCGCATTTGCGAAGGGAGACTTCCCGCCTCCGCCGCCCGACATGGGCGCAGGCGGCCCGCCCCCAGGCGGTCCCGGCGGATTCGGCCCGCCGGGTGGCGGAAAGGGAGGAAAGGCCGTATTCAAGAAGCGTGCCGGTGCGAAGAAACCCGCGGGCGACCACGTATGGGTCAGCATCGACGGGAAGGCGGCCCCCCGCAGGGTCAAGACCGGCATCAGCGACGGCGTGAATATTCAAATCCTGAAGGGACTCTCCGTCGGCGATTCCGTGGTCGTTAGCCAGGAAAGCGTCAGCGCCGCCAGTACCGAGAAGGCAAAGGCCTCGAACCCGTTCATGCCTACGCCGCCGGGCAGGAAGAAGAAATAAGGCCTAGAGAGTCTTGCCGTCGCTGAAGGCATTGCCCACGCGACGTTCCATCACGTAATAGCCGTGACCCGCAGAATCGTAGCACACCGGCTTGAGTTTTTCTACCGAGAGGTTCCCCTTCTCGTCCAGTGCCGACTCGTCTGCGGTCACGTTCACGACTTCGCCCAGCAGGAGTTCCGACTCCTCGTCATAGCTCACGAATTTGCATTCGAGCGCGAGCGGGAGTTCCGCAATTAGCGGGGCGTCCACGTTCTCGCTCTTGACGGCGGTAAGCCCGGACTTTGCAAACTTGTCTGCAACCTTGTTGCCCGAAGTCACGCCCAGGTAGTCGATGGCCTTGATGTTCTTCTCGTTCGCCATGCTCACCGTGAACGCCTTGCGCGCAAGGATATTCGGCATCGTCTTGTGGCTATGCGCCACATAGATGGCGACCTGGTTCGTGTCACTCACGCTACCCCATGCAGCAACCATCGCATTCGGGGAACCATCCTCGTTGTATGTCGCAATCACCAGCGTGGGCTGCGGATATAGATATGCCTTGACTCCAAGATTCTTACGCATGCAGAACTCCTTTAAGGCCCGCAATAAAGTTTGCAGGCTCATTTACAAGATATAAAAAAGCTTACCCCTTCTCGTACCTTACGTAGGCGAAGCGCTTGCTGTCGGGGGCCCAGGAATTCACGTTGATGGTTCCCTGGCCGCCGAACAACTTTAGAATCGTACGCGGTTCGCTCCAGCCTGTTTTATCGCTGCCGGTCATCAGCCGGATTTCCACGTTCTTGTTGGGTACGTGTTCACCAGGGCGCACGTCGCACTCATGGTAGGCAAGCATCACGACTTTTTTGCGGTCGGGCGAAACGTGTGGGAACCAGGTGTTCCAATGCGCATCGAACGTCATCTGTGTCTGCTCGGAACCGTCGGCCTTCATGCGCCAGGCCTGCATGCGGCCCGTGCGTACCGAGTTAAACCAGATGTATTCTCCGTCGCAGTCGTATTCCGGACCGTCGTTCAGTCCGAATGCGGTTGTCAACTGCTTTTCGTTTCCGCCCGCAGTCGGAATTGTATAAATGTCGTACTCGCCATTGCGTTCGGCGCAGTACGCGAGCATCTTGCCGTCGGCGGTAACGCCATGCAGGTAGCTCGGCGCGAGCGGGGTAACGAGTACCGGCATGCGGCCATCGAAGAAAATCTTGTAGATGCGCGAAAGGCCGTCTTCTTTGGTGTGGTGGCTCACGTACAAGCCTTCACCATCGGGAGAAAGAACGTGGTCGTTGTTGCAGTTGTCCACGAAATAACTGGGCACCTCGGTAATTGCACCCGACTCAATTTCGTACTTGTAGATTCGGCCTTCGCTGTTGTATGTGAGGAACTTGCCATCGGCACTCCAGTTCGGCGCCTCAATGACCTTGTCAAATTCCTTGAGGAGTTTTGTTTCACCTGTCTCAATGTCGAAAATTTCAAGGAAGGACTTGTCGCCACTGCGGTTCCAGACTTCACCCGGGCTGAGTTCGAACGGGTAACTTACACCCCATTGCGCACGGAGGCCATCCATCTGCGTCATCATCTGCATGGTCTTGCTATGCGGCATCTCGGGGCATTCCTTCAGGCCCTTCTCGAGGGCAGCCTTGCAGCCCAGCACCTCATATTCATAGCAGTTCTCGATGCGCGGCGGCTTCACGGATTCCACAAGCGTTCCGGCGACATCGAACAGTTGAATTTCCACCATGTCGTTGAGGTTCTGCACGCGGATGAATCCTTTCGAACCATAGATAACGCCCTCGTTCTTGAGCGGGGCCACCATCGATGTCTTGAGGTGTGCGACCTGTCCGCCTGCATACACGAGGTCAATCCAGTCCGTCGCATCGACGCCCGTATGGAACTTGACGCACTTCGTCTTTGTCTGCACGATATGATTCGCGACGCAGTCCTTACCATCATCACGCCCAACCCTGCAAATTTCCGGGTCCGTCAAAAAGATATCCGCAAACGTCAAACTGTAAATACCCAAGTCAAGCAGCGCACCACCCGCAAGTTCGGACTTGTGCAGGCGACCGATATGCGAAAGCGGCATCGAGAAGTCGGCCTCCACGCTTTCCACCTTGCCAATCTTCCCGGCCAAAATCCAGTCCTTCACCATCTGCACCGCAGGCAAGAAACGCGTCCACATCGCCTCGCTCATGAACACGCCCTTCTCCTCGGCGAGGGCAATCGCTTCCGACGCCATCAGGGCATTCGCGGTAAAGGCCTTCTCCACGAGCAAATTCCTGCCATGTTCCAGACAAAGTAAAATGTTATTGTAGTGTTCGGAATGCGGTGTCGCGATGTAGATTAAGTCCACCGCAGAATCCTGCGCGAGTTCCTCGTAACTGCCGTACGCCCGGCCGAACCCGTAATCGTCGGCAAACTTTTTCGCCTTGTCAAGCGTGCGCGAAGCCACCGCGTAGCATTCCACGCCCATACCGCGTTTTTCGAGAGTCTTGACCGCAGCGGCCATCTTCGTGGCGATATGGCCACACCCGAGAATTGCAAACTTCAGGACCTTCATCTTGTTCCTCTTGGATTCTTTCGCTCCCGACGGGCGCTCCAGAATGACTTTTCGTGTTTCGTTTTGTAAAAATACTCTCTTTAGGCTAGCGACAGGAGCATTTTTCACATATAAATGGACTCTTGCGTAAACACAGGCAGACGTTCCCGACCCGTTTTTTGAGCAAATTTCGCCATTTCCGGCGTTGTCTATGGACAACTTGTAAATAAAAATAACGTTCCCCGCAGGCAATTTTGACATATATTATGTTAGATTAACGAAGTATCGTTATCAAGACGATGAGGATGTTATGGGAAAAATCTGGTTTGGAACTGTTGCGACGCTCACCCTGGTTTCCGGGACGTCTTTCTCTTTCGCGGCCGATTACGTACCGCCCTCCACGGCGGTCTCGAAAATCAACAGCTACCGCGGCTATTCGGAGCTGACCTCGGCCGCTTCCGGCATGGATATCGACCAGTACACCTACAACATGACCACGTGGCAGATCAGCAACGGCGGTTTTTACAAGGCGATGGCCGACAAGTACAAGAGCGCATACACGAGCGGCAACAAGTCGGAATGGCGTTCCAAGGACGGCGGCGACCTCGGCACCATCGACAACAACGCGACTATCCAGGAAATGCGCCTGCTGGCGGTGCGCTACAAGGAAACGACAAACAGCAATTACAAGAACACGTTCAAGTCGAGTTTCAACAAGGCCCTAAACTTTATCCTCACCATGCAGCGTTCCAAGGGCGGGCTTCCGCAGGTGTGGCCCAAGCGCGGCAATTACAGCGACCAGATTACACTGAACGACAACGCCATGATCCGCGCGATGGTCACCATGATGGACATCGCGAACAGGACTTCGCCCTTCGATAGCGACATCATCGACGACGCGACCCGAAACAAGATGAAGTCCGCCCTCGACAAGGCCATAGACTACCTGCTCAAGGCGCAGATTGTGAACAACGGAAACTTGACGGTATGGTGTGCGCAGCACGACACGAACAGCCTCGCTCCGGTGGGTGCCCGCGCGTACGAACTCCCGAGCAAGTCCGGCAACGAATCGATGGGCGTGGTGTGGTTCCTGATGAACTGGCCCGAACAGACCGAAGCAATCCAGAAGGCGGTCAAGGGCGCCATCGCCTGGTACAAGAAGAACAAACTCGCGGACAAGGCGTTCAGCAAGACAGCGGGCATCGTCGACAAGGCGGGATCCTCGCTGTGGTTCCGCTTCTACGAGGTGAACAGCGACGACTACTTCTTCTGCGACCGCGACGGGGCCAGCACCAAGACGCAGGACTTCATGAAAATCAGCGAGGAACGCCGCACGGGTTACCAGTGGGCGGGCGATTACGGTTCCGCAATCCTGAGCGCGGAATCGGCGTACCTTGCGGCGCTCGAGAAGGTGGCGGGCACCTACGTGGAACCTCCCCCGCCGGCAGCCATGTGCGGGAGCGATTCCTGCAAGGTGTTTATCGACGGCGTGGGCTTCACCGACATCAAGGGTGTGAAGGAAGCAAGCAACGCCGGGTTCGTGGGCGAAGGCTACGCGAACGTGGATAACGAGAAGGGTAGTTACGTGACCTATGGCGTGACCGCCGAGAAGGAAGGCAAGTATACGCTCTACATCAGTTTCGCGAACGGCGGCGGTTCTGCACGCGGGTACAGCGTTACCGCCGGCGACAAGACGCTTATCGCAGACGGCAGCATGGAATCAACCTCTGCATGGACCACCTGGAAGACGCAATCCGTCGAAGTGGAACTGCCCGCGGGCTACAGCGAACTCAAGTTCACGAGCCTCTCGAATGACGGCATGGCGAACATCGATTACATCGGCTGGATGAGTGAGAACCTGCTCGCGGGCAAGGTCGATGTGGGCGATACCAGCACGACTCCGGGCGACTCGGGCACGACAGCTATCGGCGTGCGGGATGTCCGCGCAGCAAGTCCGGCGAGAACGGCAGACCGCTACTTCGTGGACTTCGGCACCCACGGCAACAGCGCGGGCGTGTACCTTAGGCGCGGCAACGGCAAGGTGTTCCGCGTAAACGGCAGCAGCCATTCCGGAGCACAGCGATAGAATTCAAGACGACAAGGGAAAAGAAATATGCAGAACAACTGGACATCCAAATTTCTTTTAGCGACGCTCGCTTTCACGGTGAGCGCATTCGCGGTCGAGAAAAAGAAAATCGATTTCGTCGTCGGCGTGGACGGTGACTTCAAGGCGGCCATGAATGCGGCCAAGTCCGCAGGCGCAAGCGAATCGAGCCACTACGTCATATTCTTCCCCGATGGCGAATACAACATCGGGAGCCTTACCGGCGACAGTAACCAGATGACGACCTTCACGGCATCTAACACTTCGCTCGTGGGCCAGAGCGCCGACAAGACGGTGCTCTACAACAAGTCCATCAACGAGGGCATCAGCGTTACGGCGACGCTCAAGGTAAGCGCGAACGGCGTCTACATGCAAGACATCACGCTCTACAACAAGGCAAATTACGGCAACGAGAACAATTGCGGTAGCGCCTGCAGGCACGATGCCTTGATGACTGTGGGCGACAAACTTGTCTACAAGAACGTAAAGCTTCTAAGCACCCAGGACACCTACTACACCAAGTTGAACGGAGGCAAGGGCCGTAGCTACTGGGAAGGCGGGCAAATCGAAGGCACGGTAGACTTTATCTGCGGTGACGGCGACGTGTTCTTTGAAGGCACGAACCTGGTGATGCGCCGTAGCGGTGGCTACATTACCGCTTCGCAGAACAATACCGAATGGGGTTACGTATTCAACAATGCGACAATTACCGTAACGAACAACAGTTTCAACGGGACATTCTATCTCGGGCGTTCGTGGGGAACCGCAAGGACTGTATTCCTGAACACTAGGATGATAGCGCAACCCACCGCCGAGGGCTGGCAGAAGAACATGAATTCGGCACCCAAGGTCTTTGGCGAATACAACAGCAAGGACGGCAACGGGAACCCCGTCAACACGAGCAAGCGCCGCACCTACTTTGACGGCAGCAAGGACGGTTCCACCGCAACGCTTAAGACGGTCTGGGACGCAAACGATGCCGCAAAGTACACGCTCCAGAACGTGCTCAAGGGTAACGACAGCTGGGACCCGACCAAGTTAACCGCACAGGCGGGCACTCCGAAAATTGCGCAGGAAGGCGCCGAAATTACCTGGGCCGACGATAACAACGCACGCGCATGGGTTATTTTCGTGAACGGCAAGTACAAGGCGAACGTGATTACGCCGAGTTTCTCGCTCGAAGGCGTCGCGGTGGGCTCAAAGATTACGGTGCGCGCCGCGAACAGCATGGGCGGGCTAGGCGCCTACTCCAACGAAGTCACGACCATTGACGCGAACGCCACCTACTACAAGGTGACGCTTGGCGAAGCCATCGGCGGCATGGTCAGCACAAACCTCAGCGGCGACAAGGTCATGGAAGGCAAGACGGCGACATTTACCGCCACTCCCAACTCCGGCTGGAAATTCGCCGGCTGGAGCGGCAAGAGCGCCGCGGGTATCGACGCGAGCAAACCGCAGGCTAGCATTACTGCGGCAGGTGATATCGAACTCGCCCCCTCGTTCGCCGGCGATGGCTCGGGCAAGTTCCAGGCCGAAGAAGGCGCCATCGAGAACGGCATCAACGAGAGCAGCAACGCAGGTTTCGCAGGTGCGGGCTACGTGAACTTCAACGCAGGGACATCGAGCGTGCAGGTGCCCGTGTACGCAGATGTGGAAGGCGAATACAAGCTCACCCTGACGTACGCGAACGGGAGCAAGAGCACGCGCAGTCTTTCCATCAAGGGCGAAGCCGGCGAATCGCAAGAAGTTGCATTCGAGGCGACGGAAAGCTGGACCACCTACGTGACGAAGGACGTTTCCATCACGTTGCCACAGGGCGCGAGCACCATCACGTTCGCTACCGTGGGCGGCAATGACGGCCCGAACCTCGACCAGCTGGAACTGGCCGCAGTGAACGTTGTGGCGCCACCCGATTCCGACAGTACGACTGCGATAGGCCTGCTGGCGGAACCCCACCTAGAATATACGAGTTCAACAAGCGTGCGCATTTTCAGTACGACCGGAAAGCTACTGCGTGAAAGTACCGGAGCGGCAATCAGTACGAACGGTCTGCCCCGCGGGATATACATCATGCAGGTGCGCGACGGTTCGCGCAACATGCAAAAAACGATTCGCGTGAAATAACTTTATTCCCCGAAAACGAACGCTACATACAAATTAAACAATTGCTCGCCCCACAGGTACATGAGCGGGGCGGCAACCGCAAGGAACGGCCCGAAGGGTATCTGGCCCGAGCCGTCATCGCTCTTGCGCAACTTGCCGTAGGGCACCATCACGATAATCCCGAGCAGGGCGGCAACAATCAGCGTCTCGACTGCACCTGTCACGCCCATCAGGGCACCATAACCCGCGAGGAGCTTCACGTCGCCAAACCCCATGGCATCCTTCTTCAGGAGCTTTGTCGCAGTCCAGCCCACCAGGTAGAGACCACCACCCGCGACTACCGCCCCGAGCAGGCTCTGGAGCGGAGTGACACCGCCGGGAATAAACGAAATCAATAAGCCCGCAACAATACCTCCCACCGAGATGGAATCGGGAATCAACTTGTACTTGCAATCGACGGCGCATACCGGGTATGCCCCGAGCAAAAGCCAGAACATCGAGAGCGCATACGCCCACACCGCGGGTTCAACCACCGGGGCACTGAACAGTTCCACCGAAACCGAGCCCGCACTCATCGCTGCGGCAGAGAACAGCGCGAGCACGCCCAGGAGCCCACACAGCGCCTCCCCTATCGGGTAGATGATGCTGATGGGCTGCTTGCAGCAGGCGCTCTTCCCGCGGAGCCATAGCCACCCCACGATAGGCAGGTTATACCGGATGGGGATATGCTTCTTGCACAGCGGGCAGTGGCTGGGCGGGTTTATGAGCGAAATCCCGCGGGGCATGCGGTACACAATCACGTTGTAGAAGCTCCCGACGCATGCGCCGAGGGCAAAAAACACCAAAAGCCAGTACCAGAGAGGGATTTCTTCCATAAAAACCTCAAAAACGCTACATACTAGAATATATAAACAAAGTCGGGTGTTTGTTTTTTCAAATTAAAAAGATAAATTTAAAAATGCAGGACGCTCCCCCGGGCGCCCCGTTGTTTCGTGTTTAAAAAGGAATCCTATATGCGTTTGAGAATTTCTTGCCTGATCCTTGCCCTGGTAGCATGCATCGCTGCCCTCTATGGCTGTTCAAGGGAATCCTCCATCGTGGAAAACCCCCGGCTCAGGAACAACCATTCCATAGTCTTCGCGTTCGACCACCCCTTCGATAATGCCGAAGCCTTCGCGGATTCCATTAGGCATGCCGACATGCCCGCCGACTCCATCGCCGATACCATTACCGTTACCGTGAACGACTCCGTGTACTTCATGGGATTCCTGCCGCTCTATGCCGAAAAGATCTACCGTTTCGAATGGATTTTTGGCGACACCGTCATCACGAGCGAGAACACCAAGGTACAGAGCTGGTCCTTCGATAGCACTGGCGTGTACTTCCCCATCTTCCGCGCCGTTGACGGCAACAACGCTATAGATACCGCAGGTGTGCACCGCCGCCCGCTCTACATCCGTGTTATCGATACGCCTCCCCTGCTCGACGTTCCTCGCGATACCGTAAGGGCACGCCACAAGAAGCCCGCCACGTTCAATGTCCGCGCTATCGACACCTGCGGCACCATCGAAAAATTCAAGGTGGATCTCGACGCCAAGGGCAAGGACACTGCAAAGGTCTGGAAGGCCGAAAGGATCGAAGGTACCGACAGCCTCACGATTACCATCCCCTATGTCGAGGATGACGTGGATTCCCTTGGGAACCAGACCATCTTCGTTATCGCCATCGACGACGACGGCAACGAGACGCTCGATACCGTGTATCTGCACTTCAACCAGCCCCCCACCATCGAGATGCTGCAACCGGTCGACAACGCTTCGCTCAACAGCAAAAAGCGCCAGGCACTCTACTACCGCGCCGAAGACAAGGACAATCCGGGTTCGCTGCGTTACTTCATCCGTATGGCGAAGAGCCCCGATGGCCGTAACCCGCCTATCTTCACCGACCCCGAAGAAAGCCTCATTGCCGCAAACATCGTCGAGAAGAGTTTCGAGATTATAGAGATCACTCCGGATTCCGTTGTGCGCAACAAGGTCAACCTCGCGGGCATCGTCTACTGGGACGTGTGGGTGACCGACGGCTACGACACCGTGTACGCAAAGCATATCAAGGATGGCGACAAGGAACGCCCCTGGAAATTCTACCTGGGCGAGACTAACGGTAACTCGAACATCGAGGATATCGACGGCAACCTCTGGGGCTACGCCAAGTACCAGGGTTGGACAGGTCACCACTCCACCATCCGCATCACGGCACTGGATACCCTCGGCAACAAGTTCTACACACACACGAACGAGAAGGGCATGTACGACATCAACCTGAAACCGGGTATCTACAGCATTCTCGCGACCGACACTTCGGGTTACCGCTTTGCAGACACGCTCCTCAAGAAGCGCCAGGTATTCCCGGATGACACGCTCTTCCTCGACACGATGGTCCTGCGCGACACCTCAAGGCCTATCATCATGTTTGACCCGATAGACACGCTGAATGTCCGCGACTTCCAGTTCAACTTCAAGCTGTACGACTTCGGTTCGCAGGTAGCAAGCGCCACGGCATGGCTCGACGGGAAAGAGGTCGAATCATCCTACTTCAGCACCAACAGCTGGAGCCGAAACGAGACAGGCATTACCGACGGCGAGCATCTGTTCAAGCTGGTCGTGAAAGATAGTGCAGGGCTTGTATCCGACACAGCGAAGATAACTTTCTACGTATACGCCTCGCTAATTACGCTATCCATCGATGGCAAGACATCGAAGATGGTGAATTCCTCGCAGTCAATCACGTTCACCGCAAAGGTCGAGAATGCCATCCCGATGCCGGATTCCTTGATTTGGGAAACAAACATCACCGGAGCAGAAACTTTCCGTACCAAGGTGAACCAGGATGACAGCGTCGCCACTATCATCATAAGCAAGGACAGCCTGCCCACGGATATCGAGACGGGCATCTTCTACACCATGCAGGCAAAATCCAAAGACGGAATTGCATCGAACACGGTCCGTTTCGGGTTCTTCGACGATGGCCCCGTCGTCTACTTCGAAATTCCGGCAAACGACACCAGCGTTTCTATAAACGACGTCATTCCCTACACCATCTTTGCAGACGGGAACAACACCGATCCCACTGACAAGACCTTCACACTCACCTGGGTCTGCGATAGCGGTACACCGTGCCCGACAGACAATAGCCTGAACGGTTCTATTTCCTGGAGCACGCCCGGTAAAAAGAGCTTCACCGTGAACATTAGCAACACCGCACTCGAAGAACGTCAAGATATACTCTATGTGAATGTGGTTAGCGACCCGCCCACAATCCAGGCATCATCAGAATCCATGGACAACAGGCACAAGATTAATTCTCCCGTAGACCTGAACGTTTCTGCAAGCGACAAGTATGGTTTCATCCAGAAAATCAGCTGGGGCTGCACGAACGGAACCATGGTCACCTTTGACTACGACACCACATTTACCGATTCTCCGAAGAGCATCACAAACGTTCCCATCACCGTTCTTATGCCGGGAACCGCTTCCGACAACTACAAGTGCATTATCAAGGCTACCGACGATGACGGAGAATCCGCCAATGATACTGTTTACTTCAGGGTACTCCTTGACCTGCCCTTTATCTCAATAAACAAGAAGAACCAGACGCTTACCATCAAGGACCAGACGCGAATCGACTTCGTTGCGGTTGATACCCTCGGGCAACTTGTCGGCTACGACATTGCCTGCGACAGCGTCAAGGCCAACCTGAACAACTGGACCTCCATTTCGGCAAGTGCGCCGACGGTTACCATGCCGCCCGAGGCCTGCACATGGTACTGTGCCATCCAGGTTACCGACGACGACAACAACACCGCGCGCGATACCGCAACATTCACCGTGTTGCAGGACCCGCCGACCGTCGAGGTGCTCGGGAACTACACCGTCACCATCAAGGATACCATCAGGCTCGACGCCATCGCGAACGACCGCTATGGTGAAATCGCGCTCTACGAATGGGGATGCGGATCTGCAGGGACGGCCAACATCGGGTTTACCTACTCTAGTACAACCTCGCCGAGCTATTCCGCCGTCATGCCCGCCACGGCGCAGGATGACTACCGATGCATTATCCGCGTGACCGACGACGACGGCAACACCGCACGCGACACGACATTCATCAACATCATACAGGCGCCGCCGACCGTTATTGTCGCAAGCGAATCTGCAATCGTGCGCGAAGGCTACAACATCGTACTGAATGCAACCGCCTACGACTACCCCGACTACCCGGGTGAAATCATGAAGCGCGAGTGGAGCTGCGGAGCACCTTCCGACATCGCAACGCACTGGAAGACCGTCTCGCAGTTCGATACCGTATGGAAGGCCCCTGCCGCCGTAGCCACGTTCTACTGCATTGCCCGCGTCACTGACGATGACGGCAATACGGCAACGGATACCATGAATATCGTCTTCTCGACCGAAACGCCCATCATCAACGTGAAGGACGAGGAAATCTACATCAGTGCCGGCGAGACATTCGAACTCAACGCAAGCGTAAACAACGTGTGGCAGGGAATCAGCTGGTTTACCTGGGAATGCTTCGACGCACAGAAGGACACCTCTCTCGAAAGCCACGTTACGCGATACGACTACTATGCGAACGGTTCAAGTTTCTACGACTACCGCGAAGGCAGCTTTACCGTTGACGGCAGGGATATCTACTGCGTTGTCACCGCCGAGGAATCGAGTACCAAGGCTGAATTCCGTGACACCACGCATATCCATATTATCAAGGTATCGCCCGTGGGCGTGATTACTGCAGCCGACACCGTGTACCTGTGGAGCGGCGACGAATCCTTCGACAGCGGAGAACCCTACTACTTCTACACGTCGGAATGGGGTGGCCAGAATTCCACGCTCGGTACCATAGGCAATACCAGTATGCAGGACTTCTGGTGGAATTTCAGCAACGTCGACGGCAACTACTACCGTGGCAACCGCGACGGTTCTCTCGACACCAGTACGCTCGAGTTCAACTCCGCGTTTATCCGTAGTACCCGCGAGAACTCCATGACCATTTGCCTCGACTACCGCGACAGTTCCGCAGAATATGTGACACAGGCATTCTACGCCAGGCACCGTGCCGAAGAGGTCTGCCGCAAGGTAACCTTCCGCAAGGCGTGGCGCAACCTCGCCACCAGCGATACCGTGCTCGAGACAGCCAAGATGACGACGCCCCCGGTACTTGAGACCATTGCGAACAAGCCGGTTATTGCCTACCTCAAGAACAGCACAACTGTGGTGACCAAGTACCTGGATGGTTCCACCTGGAATGCACTCAGCACGAGCGCGATTACCGCAACCGATTCCATCACGCAGCTTCGCATCAAGGCGGGCGGTTCCGACCTCTACCTCGCCATGCTCACCAGCGCAGGCAAGCTCACTGTGTACAAGTCCGCTAGTGGCACATCGCCATGGGCAAACTTGGGCACTATCAGCGAAAAAGCCTCGACCATCGCGCTTGACTGCCACCCCACTTCCGGCAACCCGCTCGTGAGCTACATCGATACAGAGACGAATGCATCAAAATACAGCCGCTGGAATGGTTCTGAATGGGCTGCAGCCGACGTGAGCGTCCCAACATACCGCACGTTCACCACAACCAACTGCCGCACAGAGCACCGTAAGACCGTCTGCGATACCACATACACGAACCACCCGCTAAAGATGCGCGAACTTCTGCCAGCATACCTGCAGGGCGGCTCACTGGCATTCGTTTTCGTCGACACGACGACATCGTACAAGGCTTACTACACGCTCTACGACAACGGGTATAACGTGAAGAAGAACTCCGAGACTATCGCAACCAACATGAACGGCGTTAACCTCGCTGTTTCCGGCAGCACGCTCTACATGGGATTCCTGAACCGCGATACCGAGCACTACGGCCCGTACGTGTACAAGGGAGATGTGGGTACGAATTCCATCACATGGAACAAGTCGGGCGTGTACGGGGCCTCCATCCACGAAGGCCTTCTCGCCTACCATATCTACATCAAGGCTTACGACGGCAAGCTCTATGCCATCGTCGACGACAAGGGCAAGCCCTCGCTCGCACAGAGCCACGTGTTCAAGCTAGACGGGAGCACCTGGAAACTCATGGGCGAAAACGAGCTGCCCTACTTCAAGACGGTATTCTACAACAACAAGCACTACTACCTGCGCGGATCCGTCCCGAACATCGCCATCGCCGGCAACGGGAAGGTCTACATTTCCATGCTCGCCTGGGAAAACGCGGGCGGTAGGGGTGTGAACTTCGGACCCATCGTCATGAAGTATGTTGCAGATACCTGGCCAGTACACTGATTTTAAATAACGGAGATTTTAATGAACATCGAAATTGCAGCGATTTGTGATGCGGCCACCGCGAACGGCATTGGCGGAAGGCTCAACATTCTGGGCGCGTTTGACAGGGTGTTCCCCGCACAGTTCCCCTTCGTGATACCGCAATGCGCAGCCGCATTCCGTATCCGCTACCAGCGTTCCGAAATTGGCACGCACAAGCTGGCACTCTCCATCGAGGACGTTTGTGGCCACCCGATCGTGCCCGTCATGGAATCGAACATCCCCTTCGAGCCGGTCGCCACCGGGCTTGACACGGCGGCAATCAACCTGGTACTCAATATGCAGCGCCTGCAGATTGCACGCCCCGACAAGTACATCGTGCGCCTTATCGTCGATGGCGAGGAACTCATATTCCTGCCGCTCTACATTCTCGAGGACCCGCGGGCAAAGCAGCGCGCGAATCCGCCCGCAGATGGCGAGATGAGGAACTAGGCACGCGATGCGCCTGCGCCTAAAATTCCCGGCTATTGCAACCGCACTTGTGGCGGGGGCGTTCACGCTCGTTGCCTGCAGCGGCATCAACGACAGCTGGGAAGTGAAGGGTGGCGGCTACATTAAGTACAACGTAAATGGTGGCGAGAGCCACACCATCGAGCTCGGACCGGACGACGTGGAAGTTCCCTTTATCCGCAACAGCCACCATTACCTGTACGTGAAGACGCAACTCGAGGAAAGCAGCCGCGGGGACCAGATTGCCTTCATGGTGAACAACCCCAAATTGGGCAACAACGCGCCCGTGCAGGAATACTCCTGGTTTAGCATGGAATTTTCCGAGCAGGGACGTATTTTTACCGAGAACAGCACCGTACATATAGACCAGAAGGACGATTCCACCTGGACCGCCGACCTGGAACTCTACGCAACGGACTGCCGAAACGGGCACTGCATCGACACGCTCCCGAAGCTGAAAATCACCGGCAGATTCCGCTACTGGATACCCGTAGAATACCGCTAGACCCCCAAAAATGGGTCAAAATCGCCCCTTGACAAAACGGGTACAAGTTTCTACTATTGGGCTACCTTAATGGTCGATTAGCTCAGTTGGTTAGAGCGCCACCTTGACATGGTGGAGGTCACAGATTCGAGTTCTGTATCGACCACTGAAAAAGGCCCTGCATCGCAGGGTCTTTTTTTCGTTATTCGACAAAGTTTGCGTTTGCACCGAACAATGCTAAATAAAAAAGAAACCGCCCTTGCAGGCGGTCCCTTGAATTGCTTTAAGGCAAGTTAAGATTACTTCTTAGCCTTGGTCTTAGCAGCGTCAGCCTTGAGAGCAGCACCGGCCTTGAAGCCGACGGTCTTGGAGGCCTTGATCTTGATGGTGGCGCCAGTCTGCGGGTTGCGGCCGGTACGGGCAGCGCGGGACTTGACAGAGAAGGTACCGAAGCCGATCAGCTGGACGTTGCCGTCCTTCTTGATGCCAGCGGCGATGCCATCGAGCACAGCGTCGAGAGCGCGAGCAGCAGCAGCCTTAGATTCAATACCAGCTTCCTTGTTAGCGAGGATGGCGTCGATGAGTTCTTGTTTGTTCATTTTTTAACTCCTTGAGTTGTTGAGATTAATTGTATGGTGATATTATACCTTTTTTTTGGGCATGTGGAATACTTTTTTTAAAAAAAGTGTCTTTTTCCTAGCCCTTTAAAATCAAGCCTCGGGCGGTGGTCCGACCTCGGTAGATTCCGCTTCGGCAGTCTTTTCATGGAACCTCTTGAGGTACACGAGGCATATGCAAGTGAAGGGGATTGCAACAAGTAACCCTAAGAAGCCCAACAACTTACCCCATATAGAAAGCGAGAGAAGAATGCCTACCGGAGGCAAGTCCATAGAGCCTCCGACGATGCGCGGCACAAGGAAAAAGTCCTCGATAATCTGCACCACTAGGTAGATAGAGCCGATGATGAGAGCGACTTCCCAGAACGGCAGTCCGGTGTTGAGCGCGTGGACGACCGCCAGTAGCAGTGCGAGCGGGATGGTCGTGAGCTGCATGTACGGGATCATGTTGAGCGCACCGGAGAAGAGACCGAAGGCGACCCCCATAGGCAGTCCCATCACGCCGAAGCCAATAGCGTAAAGGATTCCGACGATAAGGGCGACCAGCGCCTGAGCACGGAAGTAGTTTCCCATGAATTTATCTGTATCCATTGCAAACAAACTAGCCTTGCGACGGAAACGTACCGGAAACACATTCAGCATACCTTTACGAATCTTGTGCATGTCGAGCATGATGAACACGAGGTACATGAAGATAATCGCAGCACTCGAGAACCACACGGCAATCGTACCCGTATAGGAGAGCACGCCCCACGCGCCGGGCAACACCTTCGATGCAATGCTCTGCACTTCACTCCAGAAATCCATATGCTGCATAGCGGCCGCAACCTTGTCCCAAGAAATCATCTCGCGGACAGTCTCCCACAGGTTCGCAGGCAGGAACTCGTTCAGGCGCGAGGACCATTCGGAGTCCGTAAACATACGTGCAATCAACACGCCCAGCGTCTGGACTTCGCGTACGATTTGCGGAATAAACAACTTGCCTATGCCGAAAAGTATCAGGGCGAACGCGAGCAGCACGATAATGACTGCGATAACGCGCTTCTTCACCATCGTCTGCAACTTGTTCACGATGGGGTCTACAATGTAGGCGATAAGGAACGCCGCAAAGAACGGGAACAGCACGCCGCGCAGGTAATACACCAGCGCGAGCGAAATCCCGAGCCCCACCGTCCAGAGTATAAACCGCATTACACGGTCAAGGGTCCAGTGTTTAGTCATTTTTCCTCCCAGATTTTGAGGTAGCCTTTCTATCAAGCACCCCGAAAAGTTTCAGTTCGCCCAGCACGAATGCAACTGCGATAAGCGCGAGTACGATAAACATCGTCCGTTCAAAATCGCGATTGATACCCCACGCGCTTACCGACTTCACCTCGATTTCGTCAGGGATACCGCGCATGGCGCCATCGCCATTTACAATCTCGAGCGAAAGCGCGCGGTGCAGGTACGTGAGGCCATCATCCTCTTCCATGCCCATGGCGGCAATCCACCATACAGCAGTCCTGAACTTGTTTATCGCAAAGCGCTCGCTAGTAAACGACCGCGATGCGGGAATACTCATGACCACAGGGCGCAGCGTTTCGCGGAAGCCTTCCTTCGTATAAACCGGGTCGTCCGTCAACACACGCACCATAATAGTACGCATGTACCTTGTCGCGAACGTAACCTCCATGGAATCGAACTGCGAAAAGTCGAAATGCCCTACGGGACGGCTGTTCACAGAATTGAGGTTGAACCCGACACCCACCGCCGGGTACGCGACACCCGAACGCACGTTGATGCTCACGTCAAGCAGCGTATCGCCTGCCTGCACGTCACAGGTAGAAGTGCCGCCGAAGGCGGAATCGTCGAGCGAATAGAGCGGATATGCGCCCTGCGGGTAGAACGTGCATGAAACCTGCCGGAACGAGAGGAACGCCCACGCCCACACGCCAAGTGCAATCAGAAAAACTGCAAGTAAGATAACCTTACTTCTTAGATTCATCGTTCCCCGTCTTGTGGCGAAGCCCCACAGCAGCAATAGTCAGCAAGATAAACGAGATAAGCACGATGCCGAAGTACAGGTTGCTGATTCCCCAGAAAGAAACTTCATGTAATTTGAGGGTAAACTTTTTCCCGCGGGGATGGTCCCAGCCCGGCACAATCTCGACACGCGCGACAGTTTCCTGGTGGCGCTTGTTGAATTCCTGTGAAACCTTCGCCGTTTCGTACCAGAAATCCGGCGTATAGAACTGTTCCATCGGGATTGCCACGCGCTGCCTTCCCTCCTTCACGGGGACTTCCTTCAGGAGCAGCTTGAACGTCGCGGGCTTTCCGATATCGGTCACGTCCGGGTCGAACGTCCACACCTTCACGATGATTTCCTTTATGCCCCGGGCCTCCACGTCAATATAGACGCTGTCGACAAAGGTCCAGTTCCGGTAATCCTTCTTGCCTTCGGGGTCCAGGTTCCAGAGAAGACCGCACCACGCGAACTTTACGGTATCGGCCCCGAGCATGCACGAGAATTCGGCTTCACCGCCATTCACGCTGAGGCTTGCTTCCGACGCCCCTCCATCGGAGCGGTCGTCGTACCCGTCGAGCGTTGCGCCTTCAGGCACAGGCAAAAGGTCTTCCTTGAACGAACGATCAGGGAGCAATGCATAGGCGACAAGAATCGCAACAGCGATAAGTGCAAGAACCGCGTATGTCTTTTTCATCTTATTCGAATATCTTCTTCAGGTGGAGGTTATACGGTATCTCGTCCAAGGGGTCGACCTCGGGCATTTTCTCTCCAAACCACTTATTTACCAGCGAATCGATTGCGCGGATAAAGAAGAAATGATGTTTGCCGTTTGCATTGGGTTTCTGGAACGGCGAATCAATCGTGCGCTTCAGAATCGTGAGCATCTGCGACGGGGGCAGGTGGAACATCTTGCAGCAGGTAGTCACCTTGCCCGGCAGGCCGTAGTCGGGAATGTTGCCATCTACGAGAGGCTCGCCATGGTCAATACAGCATGCACCCGTCATATCGGGGTCCACGGGGTTCTTCGCCTTAAGCGCCTCGTACCACATCTCGCGGGAACGATCCGGCAGGTCACCCCGGAGCGCCATCGTCTGGTCGCACGGGAAGAACGTCGAATAGCAGTTAGGACAAACGCGGAGCGTCAGGTGCCCTATCTTCGCGGCAACCACCTCAGTCTTGCAAAACGGACAAATACTCATGTAAGGGAATATAGCAAATATGTAGCATAACCGCCCGCAACTAATATTTATATTTATCGCATGCGTTACGGTGACATTTCTACATTCCAGAGTGGCGTTGCCATCCCCCTGTTTAGCCTTCGTAGCAAGTCCGGGGTTGGCATCGGCGAATTTCTCGACCTTATCCCGTTTGCCAAGTGGTGCAAACTTTGCGATTTCAACATTATCCAGCTTTTGCCGGTTAACGATACCGGCGCAGAGGCGAGCCCCTACAGCGCACGGAGCGCGTTCGCCCTGAACCCCGTATTCATCAACATACAGGCGGTGAGCGGTTCCGGCGAGTTCGAAGAAGAAATCGACCAGGCCAAGGAAGAATTCGACAACCAGGAAAAAATCGACTACTACAAGATTTCTACCTGGAAGAGGAACATACTCAAGAAGATTTTCAATAACCGCTTCGACCAGCTCAAGAAGGACAAGGAACTCCTGAAGTGGATCGACGCGAACGCCTGGGCAAAGGGCTACTGCGCGTATGCCATGCTCAAGGCACAGAACGGCGAATCGAGTTGGAAGGACTGGAAAAAGTACCAGAACCCGACGGCCGACGACATCGAAAAACTCTGGAGCAAGAACCAGAAGGAAATGCTCTACCAGGCCTGGATGCAGTTTGTCGCAGAACTGCAGTTCACTGCCGCAGTGACCGAGATTTCGAAACTCGGCATCCATATCAAGGGTGACATACCTATCCTCATCAACGAGGACAGCGCCGACGTGTGGGCGAACCGCAACTACTTCTCGCTCGACGACCGCGCGGGCGCTCCCCCCGACATGTTCAGTTACAGCGGGCAGAACTGGGGATTCCCCACCTACCGCTGGGACGTACTCGAGAAGGACGGTTTCCGCTGGTGGAAGGACCGCCTCGCACAGGCAAGCAAGTTCTACCATGCCTACCGCATTGACCACGTGCTCGGTTTCTTCCGCATATGGTCGATTCCGCAGCGTGAAGTTACGGGTATCCTCGGTAGGTTCAACCCGTGCATCCCGCTCACGTGGGAACTGCTCCACAGCGCAGGCTTTAGCCGCGAGACGCTCGAATACCTGCGCCGCCCGAACTACTCCGTGGACCAGCTCCGCGAATTCCTCGGCGACGAGACCGAGAACATCATCTCCGTCTACTTCGAGAGCCTCCCGAACGAGGCGACCCGCTTCGTGTTCAAGCCGGAATTCTACAACGAGCGCGCGATTACCAGCCTCGACGAACCGCAGAACGTGAAGGACGCCCTCCTGAAGGTCTACTGGAACCGCATCTTTATCCCGGCGGGCGACGAGAATACGTTCTACCCGTTCTGGTACTGGTACAACCAGCCCGTGCTCGCCACGCTCCCGCAGAACGAGCAGGAAACCCTCAAGCGGCTCATACACGAGAACGAAGCCGCGCAGGAAGGCCTGTGGGAACAGAACGCCACCAAGCTGCTCTCCGTGCTCGCAAACGAGACCGACATGCTCGTATGCGCCGAAGACCTCGGTGCCGTACCGCACTGCGTGCCGGTGGTGCTCAAGAAACTCAACATCCTTTCGCTCCGTATTGAACGCTGGGCCCGCAACTGGGATGCACCATACAGCCCGTACTACGATATGGCGGAATACCCGCGACTTTCCGTGTGCACCACAAGTTGCCACGACACCTCGAGCCTGCGCGGGCTCTGGACCGAGAGCGACTTTGACCGAGACCTCTACTGGTCGCACGCGCAGCTTTCCGGCACCGCGCCCGAGAAACTCACGCCTCCGGTGGTCCGCGACATCCTCGCGCACGTGTTCTCCTCGAACAGCCTATTCTGCATATTGCCCGTACAGGACTACTTCGCGCTCTCTTCCACACTTTCCGAAGTGCCTCCCGAAGAGGAACGCGTGAATATCCCGGGTACCGTCGGCGGCAAGAACTGGACGTACAGGATTCCGGTAACCGTCGAGCAGCTTGAATCGAACAACTCGCTCAATTCCGAGATCCGCAAGCTGGTGGACGTCCGCCGCCGCAAGCCCATGTGGAAGATCTAATCCCGCGCCGCCCATGAACGTTCCTGCCTGGGTCAAAGACGCAATCTTCTACCAGATATTTCCGGACCGGTTCTGCCGTAGCCCGAAATACAAGGCCGTAGGCAAGTTCGTGGATTGGGATACCAAACCCACCCGCACGAACATGTTCGGCGGGAACCTCGCGGGCATCACAGACAAACTAAAGTACATCGCAGGGCTCGGGGCAAACGCCATCTACCTCTGCCCCATCTTCAAGAGCAATTCGAACCACCGCTACCATACGGTAGACTACTTCGAGATCGACCCGGTTCTAGGAACGCTCAAGGATTTCGACAACCTGGTCAAGAAGGCGCATGCGCTCGGGCTCCGCGTCATCCTGGACGGAGTGTTCAACCATTGCTCCCGCGGGTTCTTCCAGTTCAACAGCCTTATGGAACTCGGGGAAGACTCCCCCTACGTGGACTGGTTCCATGTGCATAGCTGGCCCATACACGCCTACTCGGGCAAGCCCAATTACGAATGCTGGTGGAACTACCCCGCGCTCCCGAAGTTCAATACGGACTGCGCAGACGTGCGCGAATACCTGTTCAGCGTCGCCGAATACTGGGCAAGGCGTGGCATAGACGGCTGGCGGCTCGACGTGCCGAACGAAATCGACGACGACAGCTTCTGGCAGGAATTCCGCCGTAGGGTCAAGGCCATCAATCCGGATGCCTACATCGTGGGCGAAATCTGGGACGAGCCTTCCCGATGGCTGCAGGGCGACCAGTTCGATGGTGTCATGAACTATCCGTTCCGCAAGGCGGTCATGCAATACCTCTTTGACGAGAAGCCCATCGGCACGGGCGAATTCTGCGACAAGGTCCGCGCGGCCTTCCCCGCAGGCCAATTCGGCACCCCGATGAACCTGCTCGGGAGCCACGATACGACCCGCATCGCTTCGCAGCCCCGCACGAGCCCCGAACGTATAAGGCTCGCACTTGCGCTCCTCTTCTTTATGCCCGGAGCCCCATGCATCTACTACGGGGACGAAATCGGCATGGAGGGTGGCAAGGATCCCGACTGCAGGCGCGCATTCCCCTGGGATGACCTGGCCGCGCGCAAGGCACTGCCTATCTACAAGTTCATCCGCAGACTTACCAAGATGAGGCTCGAAAATCCCGTCCTGCGCGACGGGAAGGTGGAAATCGAGAGCGACGGGGCGGGTTTTAGCGTCACACGCACCCTCGGCAGGCAGAAAATGACCCTCGCGGTCAATATGCTCGGACCCGAGCCGGCCTTTTTCATTAATTATCATTAATTATCTATAGTCTCCCGCCTCCCGGGCCCCTCCTATTTTTCTACATTTGACCCGCAACTAAATGCGTATTAATGCCTTATTAAGGGATTACAAATGAACAAACATACATTCGGCATGCGAGAAATATTAATTCTCCTCGTCATTGCACTCTCGGCCTACACGGTATGGCCCTCCATCCAGGTTCACTCCAAGAAGGGTGACGAAAAGAAGGCCTTCCTCAAGGAAAATCCGAAACTGTCCTCCAGGTCCATCAATTTCGGCCTCGACCTCGCCGGCGGTACGAGCATTACGCTCCAGATCGACAAGTCCGGTCTCAAGGAAGACGACGATATCCAGGACATCCAGAAGCAGTCCCTCGAAATCATCCGTAACCGCGTTGACCAGTACGGTCTTTCCGAACCGCAGATTTCGCCCTCCGGCGACGACCGCATCCTGGTCGAACTTGCCGGCGTAGACGATTCTACCGCAAAGGCCCTCGTGGGTTCCACCGCAAAGCTTGAATTCAAGATTCTCGCCGAGGCGGAAAAGTTCAATACGGTAACGACGCTCCTGAACCAGTACCTGACCCGCCAGACCACCGATGTGGCCACTGATTCTACGGTCGCCGACTCCGCCGCTGCGGATTCCACGGTCGCCAAGGTCGATTCTGCCAAGGATACCACCAAGGCCCTCTCCGACGAAGAACTGCTCGGCGGTTCCGTCCAGACGGCAAAGGCTGAAGATTCCACCGTTTCTGACTCCGCCGCCGAAACCGTACCGGCATCCGAGGTCGGCAAGGCTTTCAGCGATTACTACCTCCAGTTCGGCAACGGCGGATTCATCGCCGAAGAGAACATCGAGAAGGTCAAGAAGATTCTCGAACTCGAAGGCGTCAAGAAGCTCATCCCGCGTGACGTCGCTTTCGCCTTCGGTAGCGGTCTCGAAAAGATCAACCGCGATTCTCCGGTCAAGGCCAAGCGCCTCTACCTCCTCAAGCGCCGTGCTGAAATGGGTGGTGACGACATCGTCGATGCCCGCCCGGAACGTGTTGCTGACGGTGTGAGCGCCGGTGAAGTGGCTGTCAAGCTCCGCTTCGGCGGCATCGGTCCCAAGAAGTTCTCTGCTGTGACCGCTGCAAACATCAACAAGCAGATGGCCATCGTGCTCGACAACCAGGTCATCAGCGCCCCGGTTATCAAGGACCGCATCCCGAACGGTGACGCCCAGATTACCGGTCTCGACGACATGGCCGAAGCCAACCGCCTCGCTGTCGTGCTCCGTGCAGGTGCCCTCAAGGCCCCGATGAAGATTATCGAAAGCCGTAGCGTGGGTGCTACCCTCGGTGAAGAGAACATCTCCCAGGGCTTCGGTTCCGGCGCTATCGGTCTTGTTATCTGCTTGCTCTTCATGGTGGCCTACTACCGTCTCGGTGGTTTCATCGCAAGCCTCGGTATGATCATCAACACGCTCGTGACCGCCGCCGTGATGTCGCTCTTCAATGCGACCCTCACGCTCCCCGGTATCGCAGGCTTCATCCTCGTCGTGGGTATGTCTCTCGACGCGAACGTGATTATCTACGAACGTATCCGTGAAGAACTCAAGAACGGCCTTACCGCCCGTGCGGCAGTCGCCAAGGGTTACGAACGCGCATTTACCGCAATTCTCGACTCCAACTTGACGACCGTGCTTACCGGCCTTATCCTCTACAAGATTGGTACCGGTTCCGTGAAGGGTTTCGGTCTTACGCTTACTATCGGTATCCTCACCTCGCTCTTCTGCGCCATCACGGTGACCCGCGCCATCCTCGACTGGAAGCTCGCCAAGCGCGATGCTACCACGCTCTCTATCGGTAACGGCTTCAAGGCCATCAACGAGGCGAACCTCCCGATTATTCCGAACCGTCGCAAGTTCGGCGCAATCTCTGCAATTCTTATTGTTGCTAGCATCGCATGCATCGCCATCAAGGGATTCGACTTCAGCATCGACTTCACCGGCGGTCAGGTTTACACCATCCAGTACCAGGATGACGCCAAGCACGAGACCGACCTGAACAAGGCCCTCTCCGCTGCAGGCATCTCCGGCACGAAGGTCCGCTCTCTGGGCGGTACTTCCGCAAACTCCTACCAGGTCAGCCTCCGTACCGACGACGCTAACTTCGAAGCCACCATGGCCAAGGCCTTCGAGGCCGCCGGCCAGAAGTGCGAAATCGTCGCAAAGGACACAGTGGGTCCGACCATCGGTGCTGAGCTCCGCTTCAATGCAATCTTGTCTGTAATCCTCGCCTGGCTCGGCATCCTGCTCTACGTGTGGTTCCGATTCGGCAAGTTCGGTCTTGGCTTCGGCGTGGCCGCAGTGCTCGGCCTCGTGCACGATACCATCATCACGCTCGGCTTCATCTCCGCATTTAGCCTTTCCTTCGACGGCGCCCTCATCGCATCGCTCCTGACAATGATCGGTTACTCCGTGAACGATACCATCGTGAACTTCGACCGTATCCGTGAAAACACGAGCGTCTACGGTTCCGCAAACTTCGGCGAAACCATCAACCGCTCCATGAACCAGTGCTTCAGCCGTACCATGGTGACCTCCCTCACGACCTTGTTCGTGTGTGTGATCCTCGCCGTGATGGGCGGTTCCTCCATCCGCGACTTCGGTCTCGTGCAGTGCTTCGGTATCCTCATCGGTACCTACTCCTCCGTGTGCATCTGCTCTCCGATCGTTCTGTGGTGGTCCAACCGCTTCAAGAAGGGTGTGTAAGCACCTTCTGGACAACGAGTTCAAAAGTCCCCGGCGCCTGCCGGGGCTTTTTTATTGCTTACAAAATACCGGTCGTCCTGAGCCATTTACTATATTTACCCGCGTTCGATCAAAGGGGGCGGTATGCTCAAGTATTACAAAATCGAATCGGGCCGCATTGTTGGCGCCCCGAACGAAGATGCGGCTGACATCGTCATCATGGGCTCCCTCAGCCAGGAACAGCGCAGCGTCCTGGTCAAGGAATACGAGATCACCGAGCATACCATCGCCTCCGCATTCGACTCCGACGAGCTTTCCCGTATCGAGTACGACGACGACTTTACGACCATCGTGTTCAAGAAGCCGAAGAACTATTCCGCCGAGGACAATTTCCAGTTCCGCGTGGAATCCTTCGGCATATTCATCTTCAAGGACTGGGTGCTGCTCCTGACCGACAGCGACATTCCCGTAACGGACGAACGCCGTTTCTCGA
This sequence comes from Fibrobacter succinogenes, assembly GCA_902800815.1. Lineage (GTDB taxonomy): Bacteria > Fibrobacterota > Fibrobacteria > Fibrobacterales > Fibrobacteraceae > Fibrobacter > Fibrobacter succinogenes_B. The sequence continues at coordinate 18,765 of CADCGB010000006.1, read as the reverse complement.
AAATCGACAGTCTCAATACATTCGTGCTTCGCGTGCTGAGTTTCGCGATATCTCACTTTAACGAGCACCTGCGCATTATCAACCGCATCAACGACGATTTGGAATTGCGCCTGAACACCTCGATGGAGAACAAGTACCTGCTCAGCATGTTTAGTTTGAACAAGGGCTTGATTTACTACGTGAGCGCACTCAACAGCAACGACACGCTCCTGAAGAAACTCCAGATGGGCCGCAGCCTCAACTGGACCGAGGCCGAACGCGAGTTGCTCGAAGATATCCAGATTGAGAACGGCCAGAGCCTGCAGCAGGCAAACATCTACGCAAACATCTTGACGTCCATGATGGATGCGCGTGCAAGCGTCATCAACAACAACGTGAACCAGTTGATGAAGAACTTGACCATCGTGACGATTTCTATATCGCTCCCGACGTTCTTCGCGAGTTTGTTCGGCATGAACGTGAAGTTGCCCTTCGGCATGAACGGCGATGCTATTACCGGATCGGCGATAGCCTTCTGGGGCATCATCGCGGTCTGTATCCTGTCGGTGATTGTGTTCCTCGCCTTCTGGATGCGCAGGAAATAACTATTCCACTAATTGCGCCGTAGGCGCCTAGTTTCCGCGGTCGCTCATGCTTGCAAACATGGCGACAATCTCGTCGGTAAAGTTATTCTTCGGGAACTTTTCCGCAATCTGCAGTGCCTGCTCCAAGTGATCCTGGGCTTCTGCCTTCGCCTTTTCGAAACTCTTCTTCGCGTTCAGACGTTCAAGTATTTCGCCCGCGACATCGTCTGCCGCGACACGCTTGATAAGCGATTCCATCTCGGCACGTTCTTCCACACTGCAGTCCTCGAAGTAGTACAGCAGCGGGAGCGTTATGAGCCCGTTAGAGAGGTCGGTGAACTTCGCCTTGTCCAGGTTCTTCGAGCCGAACCCGTAATCGAGCAGGTCGTCGATAATCTGGAAGGCAAGTCCAAAGTGCGCGCCCATCCTGGCGCAGTCATCCACGAGCGGCTTGTCAAAACCCGCCATGATACCGCCAATGCGTGCAGCAGCCTCGATGAGGGCGGCAGTCTTGCGGTCAATAATGTCGTTGTACATCTCGCGGGAAAGGTTCATCTCGCCGCAGTGGTCGAGTTCCATAATCTCGCCCACGATAAGCTTGTCGGCAGCATCGGAGATAATGACCGGAATATTCCTCGCCTTTTCTCCAATCACGCAGCGCATGGACTGCGAAAGCACGTAGTCGCCTACCAGCACTGCAATCTGCGTACCCCACTCCTTGTGGGCGGTAATCTGCCCGCGCCTCAGTTCCGTACCGTCGATGATGTCATCGTGCACGAGACTAGCAAGGTGCAGGAGTTCCACGCTCGCGCAGGCATGGGCCACGCGGTCCTTATCCGGAGCATTTTCCCCGCAGTTGGCGATAAGGCACAGGAGTGTCGAGCGGATACGCTTGCCCTTCCGGCCGAAAAGCGAGACCAGGCGTTCAGATATGCCCGCAGGGGCGGTATGCGCCACCTGCATAATCACCTGCTCGGCCATGGCGAGCTGGTCTCTCACCAGTTCGCGGGCCTGGCCCAACACTACCTGAAAATCGGCTTTCGACGGGCTCATCGTACTAGACATCCAAGTCGTTCAAGACCTTGTAGGCGTTGTTCTCGATGAACTTGCGGCGCGGTTCCACATCTTCGCCCATGAGCATGCTGAAAATCTGGTCGGCGAGCACTGCATCTTCCACATAGCACTGCTTGAGCAGGCGCAGTTTCGGGTCCATGGTCGTCTCGTTCAGCTGGTCGGCAGACATTTCGCCCAGACCCTTGAATCGGTTGATGGTCACGTTCTTCTTGTCTTCGACTTCGGCCATCACCTTGTCCTTCTCGACTTCGTCGAACAGGTAGCGTTCCTTCTGGCCCACCTTCAGCTTGTACAGCGGGGGCATCGCAAGGAAGATATGGCCAGCATCGATAAGCGGACGCATGTAACGGAAGAAGAACGTGAGGAGGAGCGTCTGGATGTGAGAGCCGTCCACATCAGCATCGGTCATGATGATGATCTTGTCGTAACGGAGCTTCTCCATCTTGAATTCCGTACCGATACCCGTACCGATAGCGTTCACCAGGTTCTGGATTTCTTCGGTATCGAGCACGCGGTGCAAGGATGCCTTTTCCACGTTCAAAATCTTACCGCGCAGCGGGAGGATTGCCTGGAACTCGCGGTTACGTCCGCTCTTCGCGGAACCGCCTGCAGAGTCACCCTCGACAATAAACAGTTCGCATTCCTTCGGGTCGCGGCTACTGCAGTCCGCGAGCTTGCCCGGAAGGCCGCCGCTCTCGAGAACGTTCTTGCGGCGTGCGAGGTTGCGTGCACGGTGTGCCGCCTCGCGGGCGAGTGCAGCGTTATACACCTTGTCAAGAATCACCTTGATAGCAGCCGGATTCTCCTGGAAGAATTCCTCGAGCTTTGCGCCAAACGCGCTATTCACGTAGCTTGCAATTTCGGAGTTGCCGAGCTTGCGCTTAGTCTGGCCTTCGAACTGCGGCTGCGAAACCTTGATGGCAATAACGGCGGTGAGACCTTCACGAATATCGTCGCTCGTAATCTGCGCTTCCTTTTTGCCCTTGGGCATTTCTGCCGCAAACTTGTTGATGACGCGCGTAAGCGCCGTCTTGAAGCCCGTAACGTGCGTACCACCGTCATAGGTGTTCACGTTGTTCACGAAGCTGAAGAAGTTTTCCTGATAGCCGTCGTTGTACCACATGGCGACTTCCAGCGGGTACTGACCATCGGGGAGCACCAGGTGAATGGGCTCGTTAAAGAGCGGAGTGCGGTGTTCGTCCACATAGCGCACGAACTCGGAAACGCCACCCGGGTAGCAGAACGTCTCGGAGCGCTTTTCCTCGGTACGCTCGTCGGTAAGCGTCAGGCGGAGCCCGCTCATCAGGAAGGCGAGTTCGCGGAAGCGCGTCGCCAGCGTGTCATACACGTAGACGGTTTCAGAGAAAATCGTATCGTCCGGATAGAACTCCACGGAGGTTCCGGTCGTGCCGTCGCTCTCGCCCACGTCAACCTGCGGGCCGCACGGGATACCCTTCGAGAATTCCTGCTTCACCACGCGACCGTTGCGGCGCACCGTCACCACGAGCTTGTTCGAAAGCGCATTCACACAGCTCACGCCCACGCCGTGCAGGCCGGCAGAAACCTTGTACGAATTGCTGTCGAACTTGCCGCCCGCATGGAGCTTGGTCATCACCACCTCGATGGTGCCGATGTGTTCCTTCGGGTGAATGTCGGTCGGAATGCCGCGCCCGTTATCGGTCACGCGGATGCCGTTACCCGGCAAGATGGAAATTTCGATGTGATTGCAGAAGCCGGCCAGAGCCTCGTCAACGGAGTTGTCCACGACTTCCCATACCAGATGGTGGAGCCCGCGGATATCGGTCGAGCCAATGTACATGGCGGGGCGGACACGTACCGCCTCCAAGCCTTCAAGAACGGTAATGCTCGAACCGCTGTAATCTGCCTCGGCCTTCTTCAGTTCTTCAGATTCTTCTGCCATAATTCCTCTAGTAAACTATCCTATAGACACCTTCCCGGAAGGCACATTCAGACTATGCGAATCGCCTGAATTACAGGCCTTCCGAGCAATGTATTACACTTGTCAATAATAGCATTTTTTTGCATAAAAATTTCGCTTTTCCACGCCGCAGACCCCACCTTGAGCACCAGTGTCCGCTTGTCCAGTTTCTCGGGTTTTACGTGCGCGTAAACCGCCTTCCCGACCACTTCCTCAAAGCGTTCCGAGAGGGTCTTGAAGTCCATATTTTCGGAGATGTGAGCCTTCTGCAAAACCTTCGCAAGGAGCACGCTGATATCGACAGCGCCCTCTCCCGTTACACCCTTCTTTCTGCGGACAAACGGAGGCATCTGGACTACACGAGCAGGAGTTTAGAAAGCGTGAAGCCGCCGATAAGAATGCTCGTCATGCCGGCGACCACGGTGGCCTTGGTGCTCTTGCCCACGCCCTCAGCACCGCTATGGGTGAAGAATCCGAAGAAGCAGGCGTAACTTGCGATAAAGTAGCCGTAGAGCGTCGCCTTGATAAGGCCCACGACAAGGTCCCAGTTGTGATAGAACATGCGCACGCCGTAGAAGAACACCGACCACGAGACTTCCTTGTATAGGTGAGCCACCTCGTAACCGCCCGCAATACCGATAAAGATGCTTATGATGGTAAGCGTCGGGAGCATGATGACCGTCGCGATAAGGCGCGGCGCCAGCAGGAACTTGTAGGGGCTCAGGCCCAGGACCTTGTACGCATCGAGTTGCTCGGTCACCGCCATGGTGCCTAACTCCGAACACATGGAGGCACCGATACGGCCCGCAAGCACCATCGCGGTAAGGATGGGGCAGAGTTCCACCATCACGGACTTACCCACAGCCATGCCCACGAACATCATCGGGATCATGTCACCGAACTGGTAGGCCAGCTGCCACGACATGATAGCGCCCGTGGCCATGGACGCTGCGAACACCACAGGCAGGCTAGTCACGCCCACGCGCTGCATCTGTTCCACAGTCGTGTGCAAGTTCGTAAAGGCACCGGGAATGTTCTTGAACAGTTCCCACACGAACTTGAAGTAGTTCAGCACTGTCCGCAGGAACCTCCTTACGAACCTACCGAGCGCTTCCGCTATGCCGTTCATCAGACCCACTTAAAGCCTACTTCTTCTTTTGCTGCTTGGGCTTGTCGGCGGGGCGCTTGCCCGGACCAGAAATAGTCTTCTTGTAGAGGCCCGTGTCACTGAGGTACTTGATGGCTTCCTTCAGCTGCTCGTCGCGCTTGAGCGAGAAGGCCGTACTTACGGAGTCGTTCACCATCGCGGTCAGGAGTTCGCGCTTGATGCCGTCCTTGATGTAGTCCTTGTTCTCGTCGAACTGCGCGTCGCGCTTTGCCTCGAGGGCCTTGCGCATGTCGGCGAGCCTGTGGGCAAGCGTCGTATCCGTCACGGTCTTCGAACTGTCGCCCATGTAGTTCTGTTCGTGTACAATGCTCTTCTCGAGCTGGTCTACACCGACGAGTGCGTTGCTCTTCACCTTCACGAAGTTCGTGTCCTTCATGCAGAATTCCTTGAACTGCGTGTACAGGGAATCAGGCACCACCCAGTTCGCGTCAATCTTCACGTTGGCGGCATCAAGCGAGGGGCGCACCTTCACGGCGAACTTGAAGTACATCGCCATGCGTTCCTGCACCTGCACCACCCAGGGCATCGGGGAAAGTTCCACGTCAACGTCGGGCGTAATGCCACCACCGCCGAACATCATGCGGCCGTTGTTCGTGTAGAACGTGTCGCGCACCACGGAATCCTTCTTCACGGTATCGGCGGCAGCGCTCTCCTCTTCTTCGGAGGCGGCCTCCTCTTCTTGCAACTTGAGGCCCTTGATGCCGTTTTCGGGCTTGTTGATGCAGCGGCCGAAGGGCAGGTAGTAGAATGCGGTCGTAAGCTTGAGGGCGTTGCCCTGGTTGTCGAGCGGGAAAATCGTCTGCACGGAGCCCTTACCGAAAGAGGTCTTGCCGACCACGAGGGCGCGGTCCCAGTCCTGCAATGCACCCGAGACGATTTCGGCGGCACTCGCAGAGCCCTGGTTCACAAGGACTGCCATCGGCACATCGGCGCCAAGAATACCGTCACGGCGGGCACGGCTTTCGGTCCGCTGGGTGCGGCCGAGCGTAGATACAATCACGTTCCCCTGCTTGAGGAACAGCTCGCTAATCTCGATAGCCTGGTTCAGGAGTCCGCCCGGGTTGTAGCGCATGTCGAGGATAAGCTTCTTCATGCCCTGCTTCTTGAGCCCGCGGATGGCGTTCTCCACGTCGCTCCTGGTCTTGTCGCTGAAGGTGGCGAGCTTGATATAGCCGATATCCTTCGAGACCATCCCGAAGTAAGGCACGGCGTGCACCACGATTTCGGCACGCGTAATCGTGAACTCCATCAGGTCGGCAACGCCTTCGCGCTCGATGGAAACAGTCACGTCGGTCCCGATCTTGCCACGCAGCTTGCTCACGGCATCGTCGAGCGAAAGGCCCTTCGTGTCCTTTCCGTCAATCTTGCGGATTCGGTCTCCCGCGCGGATACCGAGCCTGAAGGCAGGGGTACCGGAAAGCGGGGAAATCACCGTAAGGATATTGTCACGCAGGCTAATGGTAATGCCCACGCCGCCAAACTTGCCTTCCATCGAGACCTTGAGGCCCTCGTAGTCCTTCGGGGTAAACACCGTCGTGTGCGGGTCAAGGATATCGCGGATGCCGTTCAGGGCGGCATCGGTGAGTTCCGTGGGGTTCACGTCTTCCACGTACTTGCGGTTCACTTCGGAAAGCACCTTGTTGAGGCGCGAAACTTCGTCGTAGAAATCTCCCGGAGGAGTCTTGGTATCGCCCGCGGCAAACGAGAGCGACATCGCCGAAAGGGCGACTATAAAGGAATTGCGTAAAATCTTCATATTAAAATCCATATGCCGAAAAGATACAATTTCACGGCGGGTGCGGTGGCACAAAAACGGAAAAAACCGGCCCAAACGGACCGGTTTCAAAAAAAAGGAGAGAGAGTATGAAAAATCAGGCGGCTTCGCTCAGGATCCGGTGAATTTGTTCGGTCTTGAGTTTTGCCAAAGCGGATTCCTTGAGCTGGCGGACGCGTTCCTTGGAGAACCCGACCATCGGGGCGACTTCCTTCAAGTTGAGGTCGGCGTCCATCGAAAGCCCAAAGTAAAGTTTCACGACATCCAGTTCCTGCTCGGTGAGGTTATCGCGGAGGACCTTTTCGAAGATGTCCTTGCGCTCGGTGTTGCAGGCAACGTTGTCCGTTGCAGGAGTATCGGATGCAAGCGTATCGCCAAGAGTCATCTCGCCGGATTCCCCAACGGGAGCGTCGAGCGACGAGGCACGGTTGTCCATCATGAGCACCTTCTCGATGGCTTCGCCCTTGTACTTGGAAACGCCGGCAAGGCTATCGGTGTCGAGCACGTAGGTGCCACCCACGACCTGGCGGAACTTGCCACCCTTCTTGTTGAAGCGGCGGAGAACGAGTTCCTTTTCGGCGCTGATGCGTACCATGCGGCCCTTTTCGGCAATGGCGCGGGTGATGTTCTGGCGGACCCACCACACGGCATAGCTGATGAACTTGATTTTCTGGCCCTGGTCAAAGCGACGTGCAGCCTCCATGAGGCCCATGTTGCCCTCGCTGATGAGCTCGCACACGTCGAGCCCCTGACCTTTGTAGAGATTAGCGATATTCACCACGAAACGGAGATTCGACTTCACGAGCAAATCCATGGCTTCGCGGCTCCCTTGCCTGATCTTCTTCAAGAGAAGCGTTTCCTGTTCCCGAGAGAGAAGCGGGTACTTGGAAATATCGTTCAGGTACTGGAAATAGATATCCTTATCATTCGAGCGAGCGGTTGTGTAAGCGTTGGTAGTCATGATGAACCTCGTTGTTTGCGTGTTCTATCTCTTTACATCTTCAAATTTACCTCCTAATGGCCCTGACTGTGTCAGTATCGGGAAAGCCCTTCGCAAAAGTTAAATTGAGTTTTTGTCGCTTTTTTCTGCATTTTCGTCATAAAATTGTCACAGAGGGGGTGCAAAAACGCCAAATTTGACTTAATTTTACTCTATGACCGTAAAAAAGACGAAAAAAGCCGTTACAAAGTTCTTCGAAACCAAGCGAGAAACCTTCGAGGGCATACAGGAAGCAAGTTTCCAGCGCAGCGAGAAACTCCTCGTAGACGTGCTGAAGGAGAAGGTAGGTACCATCAACTACCCGTTCCCGCCTTTCGTGCCCATCGTCCTTGCATGGATTTTCATCATCCTGTTCCCGCTCGCGTTCATCCTGGACCCGTCTTTTTCATCTTCGTTTGACGTAAGCACACAGAGGATTACCGGGTTCTACCTCCCGCTACTCGCGACGGCCCTCATCTTCTTCATCAACCAGAGGGTCCTCGTGCGCAGTTGCATATTCAAGAAGCACTACGTACGTTACTTTATCTACAACTGCCTTTTGCTGATTGCGCTCCTGCTGTTGCGCGAAGTCGCATTCTTCCTGACTGACCGTTCCGCAGGCGACGGCATCGTAGAATTCTTTACCAACTACTGCTTCTCCGCCATCAAGGGGCACTTTGGCATACGCACCGTCATCACGTTCACGCTGATGGTCTCGTTCGTGTGCATCACGAGCGTGCTCTACAACATCGTACTGCGCCAGACGCTGAAGGCTTTCCTCCAGCGCGAAAAGAAGAACGTGGAACTGCAATATGAACTGGACTTCCTCAAGAATCAACTGAGTCCGCATTTCCTTTTCAACACCCTCAACAACATCTCGGCACTCATCACGATCGACCCGAAACGCGCCGAAGAATCCATGGCGAAGCTTTCCAAGCTGTTGCGCGTGATGCTCTACCAGACAAGCGATGCGACCATCCCTATCACGGAAGATATCGACATACTGCAGAAATACGCGGAACTCGAGAAGCTCAGGCTTGACGAGAAGTACGACATGAAATTCAATATAGACCTGGAAGACGAGGATTTCCAGATTGCACCGCTTATCGCCATGCCGCTCGTCGAGAATGCCATCAAGCACAGCGTTAACCCGAACGGCGAAAGTTTCGCGCACATTTCCATTGTGCAAAAGGGCAACCAGGTCACCATCGAGACGGAAAACTCGAACTTCCCGCGGAAAGCGAAGTCGAATGCGGGCGGGCTCGGGCTCGCGACATTCAAGAAGCGCCTGGAACTGCTCTACCCCTCGCACTACAAGTATAATACGCGACTCGATGGAAACGTGTACAGGTCCAAACTCGAGATAATCACCGATTAATCATTCTAGCCACGTGATTAATCACGAAAAGCGACAATTTTTCTAAAAATATTTTTTGAAAGACTCCTTTACAGGAGTTTTTTGTTTATGTAGTTTTATCGGACCAACTATCAGGCACGGCGGATTAACGCGAATCGGAAACGTTTCTACCGGGGCTTAGGCTGTGGCTTTCTAGCCATTTACTTTATATACATCGATGATGGAGCAATCCTATGAAGAATAGGACTCTGAAGGGCATTATTGCCGCAGGGCTTTTGGCCGTCTGCGGGCATGCCGAAACGTGCAAGGAAGTCGTCATCTATGACGGCGCAGGCACCAGCGGGCGGATGGAGGAATCCGGCCGTACCTTCCCCGAGGCACCCGAATGGGCGGCAAACTGGGGCAACTTCAACAACATGAACTCTCCCTATATTAGGCTTTCGGGCCAGAAGGGCGCGAAGGCCGACTGGACGGGAAACCTCGTGTTCGACAAGTTGCCCGTTCACCTGAATGGCGGTTCGTTCAAGATTACGGCACGCGCGACGCAGAACGTGAAATTCGGAATCTGGCTGACCAGCAATTCCGGGAGCGGTAATGTCGCGTTCTACAACCTGCAGGCAAATAGCACGAAGGCAATCGAGGTGCCCGTGGCAAGCCTGCTCGGCACAGGCAACACTACCGTAAACAAGGTGGGCGTCGGGCTTTTCGGCGTACCCGCATACCAGTACACCACGCTGTTTATCGATAACGTGAAATTCACCTGCGCAGGCGATGCGGCAAGTAACGGATCGGCAGGGAGTACATCCGGAACGACAGACGACGAGAACGTTCCCTACTACTTCCGCGACGTAGTCCCGAACTCCCCCGTACGCGATTTCAGCAGTGACCCGGTAAAGGCCCCCAAGGGCGCGTACACCGCAGGCGAGCGCGCCGAACTCCGCCAAAAGACACACAGCATGTTCGTGCTCGGCGAGCAGGAGCACCAGCAAATCGTGAGATTCCAGGAATCGAAGGACCTCACCGCAAAGCAATCGCGCGACGGCTGGTACAACACCATGTTCCTCGTGGAAAAGTACCGCCTGAAGGACAGCGTCACCGCAAGCCCCAAGAATCTGTTCCACGAGGCGGGCGAAATTGCGGCTTCGAGCGGGAACACAAGCATTCCCCTGCTCATTGCCGACCTGGATTATGCCATAAGGTATTTTACCGACTCAACCCTCGTCAACTACGGGCTCCAGGATTACCACCTGCTGCTCGCCGGCCTCCCCGTCACGGAAACGCACACGTCGAAGGTAAGGATTGCCTACGACCCGTTCTTCGCGGCAACAACCCGCAACACGCTCCCGAGCGTCGAGATCTGCACCGCGAGCAAGTGCCAGGCACTGGAGCCCCGGAGCGAAATCACTCTAGAATTCGCCTCTGCGGGCCTGCAAAGCATTACGGTAAAAATGCGCTCCGGAAGCCTGAGCGTAAACCAGACTCTCAAACTGGAGGTGAAGTAACATGAACAAGTTCTACCGCATCGCATCGGCAATCGCCTTCGCGCTCGCCTCCGTGGGGGCACATGCCGCACACCACGATTTTCATTTCTTTGACCAATCCAGCATGAACTGCATTTCGAAAGGTCGCACCCCGATGCTTTCGGCATGCTACGATTCCGAAGGGGAAATGAAGTCCACGACAATTTATCCGATGGTGCGTATCCGCATCATCGACCCCATCGTCGACGAGTCGGCGCGTTTCAAGATTGCACTCAGCCGGCCGTTCTTCATCATCGATGGCATTCACCTGAGTACCGACGAGGCGCGCACCCTCGACCAGTTGCACGAAGAGACCGAGGCGTTCGGCATCCCCGAAATCCTTACGGGTCTCGGCTACACGCCCATTCTGGTACAGTTCCAGGAGACGGTCCGCAACTCGCTCCAGTCGAACGCGACCTTCCTCGCCGACCTTTTCAACTACCTGAACAGCAACAAGAACGTTCCCTTCCTGAACAAGACCGAAGACGGTTTCATTGTTCTCGGGATCAGCCAGGGAGGTATCCTCGGGCGCTACGCATCGTACCTGTACGATACCAACCGTAAGCAGGGCGATGCACCCATTCGCCTGTACGCCTCACTCGATTCGCCCCACCAGGGCGCCGTGATGCCGCGCGGGCTCATCTCCACGCTCGACTTCTGGGCAAACCAAGCGAATGTCGGCGCGGCAGAGGCATTCAACGACCTCATCACCTCGCCGGGAGCACGCGAACTGCTGCTCTACGATACCGAGGCGGGGAACGGCACCTACGAGGTAAAGACAAGCACGGACAGGTTCCTCTTCGGCGAATACCGCAAGGCGGCAAACTACAAGGGGTTCCCCGCGGTACTCATCGCCCAGGGGCAAATGAAGGGCAAGTCGCCCGAGCACGCAGACACCTACTACAGCCTCAACAGGGCGGCAAAGAGGGGCAGCGAGCCCTGGGGCAGGGCCGAAAGCAGCATGATGGCAAGTACCACGGCAAACGAGGAATTCTCGCACAACCACGTATACAAATTCCTTGACCAGAACAAGACGGCAGGCCCGAAGGGTATCGCAAGCCACGACTTTATCCAGGGCAGCACCTACCCCTTCGCGCGTACCATCTACAAGGCTCTGCGCGCAGGCATGCTGGACGCCATTCCCGACGATATGACGTTTACCATAAACCCGTTTGACGTGAACGTCTATACCATCAAGTTCGACAACGTGTGGGATAGCGACACGCTCTACCAGGGCAGCAGCACGTTTATCCCGACAGCGAGCGCCATGGACCTGCAATGCGACGGCGATCTCGCCATCCGTTCGGACTGCGCATTCAGCAAGTCGTATGAAGGATTCCCGTTTGAGGCCCCGGGAACGCAGTCCACCGCAAGTTCCGTGTATGCGGTAGACGCCACGCACCCGCGATTCGGCGAGCCCATCAGCGGGCGCCATATCGAGCCCCCAACCCATAGCGACGGGACCATCGACAGCGTGGTAGTCAAGGGCATGCAGACCGATGTCTGGCGCCTGCTCTGCGAGGTGGCGAAACTCGACTACGACTCTACCAGCAAGCAGTTCCGCAACGCAAAACTCACCGGGCTCTTCTCGCCCACAACAAGCTGCATGGACAATTCCAAGATGCCCGAGATTATCGCAAACGGGGGCGTGTTGCAGACAAAGCGCTTCGGCTACATGCGCTTTGACTACAACAAGGACGCCACCGAGAGCGATGAGGCGGTACAGTTCCGGCTACCCTCCGGCTGGCAGCGGGTGGCGACCATCGACAACGCGAAGGACGTACCCGAGGGATCGTTCTTCGAAATCGAAATCAAGGTCGATAACCCGAAGGGCAACTGGATGAAGGCGGAACTCCTGCTCACGCAGGGCAAGAACGGCGGTGGCCAGGTGCAGCTTGACGAACTGAATGTAAGGCAGGACGGCAACTTCCACGCCGTGCGCTGGCAGATGCCCACTGCGAAGGGCGCGATGGCCAAGTACCGCTGGTTCCGCCTGGTCCTCAATTCCAGCGGGGCCGACGTGACCCTCAGAAACGCAAGGTTGATTACCTCGGCCAGGGTGCTGAGCGAAAAGCCCGCGGCAATAGGCAGCGCAGACCTGTACCCGTCCGCATACACACTCGTGAACTGGAACGAATCCACCACCATCGAGAAGGGCAAGGTCCTCAACACCGATGCCACCACGTTCACCTTCAATGAACGCTATGCAGGCATCCATCTCGATTTCGGGGGAACGTTCTCGCTCGACAACTACAAGGAACTGAGCGTCGAATACCTAGGCAACACCTGCCAGAATAGCGAGGTCTATTTCGGCACGAATTCTCACGGAAAGGTAAATCTTGTCAACAACTCGGTGCAAAATGCATTTGTTACCAAAGTTTTACCACTATCCGAAATCGTCAATACCCAGGTGACCGCAGGCAACGGCTATTCCGCGTCACGCTTGACATTGCAAGCATTAAGGACAAACGAAACGTGCGTAATACACTCCATAAAACTGCAATAATGCCCTATTGACGCACGATATCAAATAACATAACTTTCAGACAACACATATATACTGTGCCGGGGGTGGCCCCGGCCAAGGGATGTTATAATGAGCATAAAGAAACTCCCGCTCCTCCTTATTGCAGGGGCGACTCTCCTCACCATGACCGGGTGCATTCCGCCCAAGATGCAGTCGATGGGTTCCGCACCACTCCCCGCGTTCCACCAGCCGAAATCTACCCCGGCGGGCGAAAAGCAGGTGAGCCTTTCGGCCGACGCCTACGGGACAATCGCATCCAGCGGCTTGAACGTGGAGCAGGTCAACGCCGGCGGTGGCGCAATCTCCTTCGGGTTCCACCCCGCAGGGGCAATTTCCCCGCTGTTCGTTTCGGCTTCCGTCGCGGGTATCGCTGGTACACTGCAGTTCGGGTGTAACGATGTCCCCTGCTCCCTGGATAGCTACGAAGCATGGCTCGCCTCCAAGGAGGGCGACGATGACTATACGTTCTGGAACCTGCAGGAACGCATTGTCGCGGGTGCCGAATTCAATCTCGGGAGACACCTGTTCTTGGGAGCCGCGGGCGGCCTGCAGTTCTACCAGGGTGGCGGCGATTACGAAAGCAAGCGCGATCGCCTGGAAAACAGGAAACTCGTGGAGAACATGGACGGGAAGGCGGACTGGAGGCCGACTGCATCGGTGTGGTTCGGCCCGCGTGTCAGCGACGGTGCCATCGCCATCGAGTACGGCATCACCTTCGGAGAAAAGCCCAAGGAATGGAATACCCAGCTGGGTATCTCGTATTTCCACCCGAGCGGATTCCACGGGACCGTATTCACGAACACGAACACCTCCTTCGCGGTATCGCTCGGAAAGTCGTTCCTGTTCTAAATATTGTTCGGTTAAAAAATCAAGGGTCGCGCGGTTTTTCCGGGCGGCCCTTTTCATATGGAATTTCGCGGCGCCTTCGCGCAGACGCTACTTCATCTTGATTTTCATCTCGAAAACCTGGCGGCCGGCATCGTCCTCGATCTTCATGTACGTCGCACCCATCTTGTCGGCACGAAAGACGCGCACTTCCTGACCCTCGTGCGTCTCGCCCATAAAGTGGACCTCGAGCATCGAGGGAATGCAGAGTTCTAGATCTTCCGAGGAGAACACGTTCAGCGCGAGCTTCACGTACTCGATGTTGTTCATGTGGTGCGACATGTCGATATGCTGGGGCAATACCTTCTGGCGGTAAACCTCCACGTATTCCGCGGGTTCTACCGGGAACTTCGTGAACTTGTTGTCCATGAACGGCTCCGGAGCGCCTTCCGTCGGGAAATCAACCGCGGAAAGTTTCACGGGGCGGTGACGTTCCAGGTCGAGGCAGCAAGCCTCCTGCACGGCGAGGATAATCGGTTCGCCTTCCAGAGTCGTGACGGCAGTATTTTCGTATGTGCGGATAGGCGCGTTATCTGCAGGGAACGACGTGGTGATTACCTTGTCGCGCCAGAACGGACGCTGGAAAAACTTGAATTTCGCCTTGTAGATAACCCAGTAGGCACCCTTCTCGTGGACACAGAAGTTATCCTGCCTGATGACGCCGAAATTCTCGGTAAAGTTGTCCTGCACCATGAGCACCGTCTGCGCGATGCCCATCTTGCCCGAGACATCGATGTATGCCGACGTAATGGTGCGCTGTTTCTGGAAAACCAGCGGGTTCTTTGCAAGTGCGTAAATATCGATCATGTTTCCAATATAACAAAAAAGGACCGCCGAGGCAGTCCTAATAAATTAGTTTCCGAGAATCCAGCTAGATCTTCTTGAGCACGAGCAGGTGGCCGGGAGCCTTTGCCGGGTCAAGACGCACAAAGTTGCGGTTGCCGCGCCACACGAAGCTTTCGTCGGTAATCAGGTCCTTCAGGAAGAAGAACGAGTCCGGAGCAAGCCCGAGCTTGCCCATGTCGAGTTCCACCATGCCTTCCTGCGCGTTATCCATGTCCATGTTGCACACACACAAGATAACGTCGTCGCCAGTCTTCTTGGAGTAGACCATCAACTGGTCGTTGGCGCAGTAGTGGAAGTCCAGGTTGTCATATTCCTGCAGGGCCACATGTTCCTGGCGGGCGGTATTCACGCGGCGCACGAAATCCTGGATACCCGGGCCCTTCCAGTTGTGGACCTTGTACTGGTACTTCTCGCTGTCGGCGAGTTCTTCCTTGACCGGCGAGGGAATGTTCTCGCACAGCTCGTAGCCGTTGTACATGCCGGTGAGGCTAGAAAGCGTGCCGGCCAGGAAGTAGCGCTGCTTGAACGCATTCGGGCCCTTGTACGCGAGGTACTTCGGGAAAATGTCCGGAGTCGTCGGGAAGAAGATTCCGCGCATGTATTCCTTCGCGTCGCTCTGCGTGAGTTCCTTCAGGTACTGCTCGAATTCCCACTTGGCAGAGCGCCAGGCGAAATACGTGTAACTCATGTCGAAACCCGACTTTGCAAGGCGGTGCATCATCTTCGGGCGGGTGAAGGCCTCGGCGAGGAACACGAGTTCCGGGCGCTTTTCCTTCACGTCGGCGATGAGCCATTCCCAGAACGGGAAAGGCTTGGTATGCGGGTTGTCGATACGGAAAATCTCGATGCCCTTGTCGGCCCAGAACAAGATAATGTTCTCGATTTCCTGCCAAAGAGCCTTGTAGTTGTCGTTGTAGTAGTCGAACGGGTAGATGTCCTCGTACTTCTTCGGCGGGTTCTCTGCAAACTTGATGCTGCCATCGGGTTCATGGTAGAACCATTCCGGGTGGCTCTTCACGTACGGGTGGTCGGGGCTGCAGTTGAGCGCGATATCGAGCGCAAGGCGGAGCCCCTTGTTGCGGGCGGCCTTCGCGAAGTGCTCGAAGTCCTTCATGCTGCCAAGTTCCGGGTCCACGTCGTAATGGCCGCCGTTCTTGTTACCCACGGCATACGGGCATCCCGGTTCAATCGGCTTGCCCTTCTTGTCGGTCTTGGCATGCAAGGCGTTGTTCGCACCCTTGCGGTTGGTCACGCCAATCGGGTGGATGGGCACTAGGTAGACTGTATCGAATCCGAGGTCGGCGATGTAATCGAGTTGCTTTTCGCAATCCTTCCAGGTGGCACTCTTCTTGGGGTCGGTGCCCTGGCTCTTGGGCCACATCTCGTACCACGTACCGATGCGGCTGTAACTCGGGTCCACGCGCATCATCATCACAGGGCTTTCAGTCGGCACGTCCTTCGGGGCGAGCGTCCATGCGCAAATCTTGTATTCGTAGTAGCCAATGTTACCGACCTTGAAGGATCCTTCCCACTGGTCGTTGTCCACGAAGTGCATGGGAGCCTTCTCCCACTTCTTCTTGCTTACGTGGCGGTAGAAAATCGCGGCGTCGTACTTTTCGTGGCTGTGACGGAAAATGTCCGCAGTGAGCGTGACGGTGTCGCCCGGTTCACGCTTGAGCATAAAACGTCCACCTTCAATCTGGGGGCGGATGTTTTCAATGACGAGATTGTCTTTACGTGTAGGGATTGTAGCCATAGTAACCCAAAATTAGCAATAATAAAGGCCCGCCGTAGCGGACCTTTCAGCAAAACTCAAAAACCGGAGAGCGATTAACGGCGGGAATTGCGGTTGCGTTCCTTCTCGCGCTGACGGCGGCGCTTTTCGGTATCGTCCGGGAAGAGTTCCGGCAGGGCGTAACCGATGGCAATGCCGAACACGATGCCCGTCTTGCTCATACCGTCCTCGTTAACGACGGAGGAGATAATCTTGGAGCTACCCGCAGACTGGTAACGCAGGCTCGGGTTTTCTTCCGGAGTGTCCTTGCCGAGTTCCGGAGAGTAGTACATACCCACGGAGAACTGCAGGTAGTACCATTCGTTCGTGAGGTAGGTAATCAAGACGTCAAACTGGAAGCCGTCAACCGTGATAATCGGACGCACGCCATCGGCATCCGGTTCCACGTTGTGGTCAAAGTAGACCGTACCGTAGGAGGCAGACAAGCCCAAGTGGAGCGGGTTCTTGGGGAACAGGTAGTAGTTGATACCCACCTTGTAGCCGTAGCCGCCTTCGAGTTCAATGCCCTCGAAGTCGTTGTCGTCACCCTTGAACAGCATACCGCCCGAACCATAGAGAGCAAGGCCCCAGCGAGTAATGTATTCCGCACCGATACCGAAGCCCATACCCATACCGGTTTCGCCCATGAACGGGTAGCGGGAACCCATACCGACCTGGAAAATCATACGGTCCTTGAGCCAGTTACGACGGCGCAGGGAGTTTGCGTATTCATCCTGGCGCTGTTCCTCTTCAAACTTCTTGCGGGCCTCCATGTCCTGCTTCTGCGAAGCGGTGAGCGAAGGACCTTCAGCATCTTCAAAGTCACTGTCGTCATCGGACGCCATGGCAGCACCCGAACTACCCTCTTCGGAGGCAGCAGCGGGAGCCGACTCAAAGTCGCTGTCATCAAATTCATCGTCATCCTGCGCCCAGGCAAGGAACGCCGAAAGACACAGAGTCAAGCACAGTTTCTTAAACATTAAAAGCCTCTGATTATATAATCGCCTTTGGAATATAACTTATTATCGGGATTTTATTCACGTCAAGCCTTGTAAAAGTTGCTTAATCTTCAAAAAAACGGCTTTTTGAAGGCTTTTTACGCCCTATTCCGCCTTGATGAGCTTCGCCTTGATACTCCCCAGCGCGATTTCGCACTGCATGAGTACCGGGATGCGGCGTTCGTCGTCGGTGAGCCAGATGAAGATGCGCCCCTTGGAATTGAATATGCCGTCGCCGTCAAGCACGGGTTCCACCTTGACCGTGTTCACCGTACCGATGGACGTCTTGAGCGACTCGCGCCCGTGAACCAGCACCTTCAGTTCGTAACGCTTCTTGCCGCTCACCGCCGAGAAGCGGGTCGTATCGCCGACCGTGAGGGGCATCGTACGCACGTAGTAGAACGCCGACATGATGCTATGCTCCATGCCCTGGATAGCGACCGCGGTATCGGCGGAGCGCTTGACCTTGCGGGTCTTCATGTCGGTGAACACCGTGTCGGAAAGCCACGCCTTCTCGCCCTTGCGGTCAAAACGGATCACGGAGGTATTGTGGAACGTGCCCTCATGCAGGCGCTTGCGGAAGACTTCGGTCATCAGGCCCTTGTTGCGCACGCGGGTATAGACCGTATCGAACACGGGATAGATGCGCGTGATGGCACTGTTGCCTTGCGCGAACGAAAGGAACTCAGTCTTGCCTTCCGGAAGGGGCTTTACCTCGAGCGTCGCCGTACCCGCCGTAATCGGGCCCCAACCGAGACTGAAGGTCAGCTTTTCGCCCTTCATCCACGGGGCTTTGACTTCCGGCAGGTTCGGTTCGCCCGCAAAACAGAATGCGGCAAGGAACATCGCGAGCGCGACGTCCCTGAAGCACAACCTGACACTCCTCCTAAACATTACGCGGACTAGCCCTCGATATCCCCGAGGCCCTTGCGGTAAGCGACGAGCTTTTCGCGGACGCTTGCATCAGAGAGGGCGACGATGTGGGCGGCGAGGTAACCGGCGTTCTTGCCGTTGCCGATGCCGACTGTTGCCACCGGGATTCCCGGGGGCATCTGCACGATAGAGTGCAGAGCATCGACGCCGTTGAGCGGGCCGCCGGCGCAGGGCAGACCGATAACGGGAAGGATGGTGTGCCCTGCGAGCACGCCCGGAAGGGCTGCAGCGAGGCCAGCGACACCGATGAGGACCTGGAGGCCTCGCCCGGCGGCTTCGCGAGCATACTTCGCGGTCGCATTCGGGGTGCGGTGTGCAGAGAGGATGTTGTATTCCCACGTGATGCCGAACTGGTCGAGCACCGCGGTGATCTTGTCTACAGTTTCCTGGTCGGACTTGCTACCCGCAACGATACCGACCTTTGCATT
>CADCGB010000005.1:99227-155731 GCA_902800815.1 Fibrobacter succinogenes | reverse complement strand
AACCCACGATGTGGATGCTCTTGAGTCCTCGTCGGATTGACTTGAAACTCTCGCGGACTTTGGGAATCATACCGCCGGAGATGACGCCAGCTTCAATCAGCTTTTCGGCGTCCACTTCGCTCAGTTCGGGAATTACATTCTTGTTTTCGTCCATCACGCCCGGCACGTCGCTCACCAGCACAAACTGGTCGGCTTCGAGTGCCACAGCCAGTTCGCTTGCGGCCGTGTCGGCGTTCACGTTCCAGCTCATGCCGTCACCGATGGAAATCGGGCTTACGACCGGAGTCCAACCTGCATTCCACAGGTCAGCAACAATCTTCGGATTGACCTGCTTGATTTCACCCACTAGGCCAAGGTCCACCTTGCCCTGCTTCTTGACGACCTGGAACAGGTTGCCGTCCACGCCAGAAATACCGATGGCGTTGCAGTTGTTGTTCAGCAACATACGCACGAGCTTCTTGTTCACGTGGCCCGAGAGGGTCATCTCGACCATCTTCATGATGCCCGGGGTCGTGACTCGGAGGCCGTCGATAAATGTCGGTTGTTCCTTGAGCAAGGCAATATTTTCGTTAATATCCTTGCCACCGCCGTGAACCACGGCCACCTGACAACCACTACCGGGGAGTGTAGAGACTGCCGACACAAAATCAGCCAGCTTGGCTTCGTCGATCGCCAAGCTGCCACCAATTTTTACAACCACTTTTTTCATCTTTTGCGATGTCCTCTATGGGTTTTGTCGTGTGACGTTGATTTTTACGCGCAAAATTTAGAAAAAACGCTCGCGAGTTCAATGTTTTTATTATATTATAACCATAATTCAACCATACACAAGAGGTAAAATATGGCAATCACGAAAGTTTGGCTCGACGAATCCAACGACGAGTGCGTCTCCTGCGGCGCCTGCGAAGCAACTTGCGACGCAGTGTTCAGCGTTCCCGAAAAGATGCAGGTGAAGGAAGGCGTCGATTTCTCCGCTTACGAAAGCGAAATCAAGGACGCTGCCGACAGCTGCCCGGCCGGCGTGATCAAGTACGAGTAATCTTCACTCTTACTGAAAACTTTTAAAGCCCCGTCTTCGTGACGGGGTTCTTTTTTGTAACTCTCCAAGAAAACGGTTATTCCGGTTTCAAAGCCTCGTACCTTGCCCTTATCCACTCGGGGCTACGGGCTCGGGTTTCGATGCTAACCTGGTCAATCGCCCCGTTCCAAGTCTCGGTCTCGACTTCGTTGCCACCCACGCGGAAGGGAACGCTGCGGGTCAGTTCGTTCGGCTCGAATTCGCCCGCAAATTCGGCACCTTCGCTACCCGCAATCGCTACGGGCTTGCCGTTTACGTACATGCTTACCTTGTGGTCCCTGGACACGAGCGTGAGCATCGCCCACTCGCCCACAGGCACGCTTGCAGAATCCCCGAAGAGCACCGCCTCAGGCCTGCCCGGCACGCTCTTCATCACGGCAAACGACCCGCTATTTACCTCGTAGTGCCACTGGAACCTTGACGTAGAATCGCTCCAGTAAGCGCGCTGGCAGAACAGCACCTGATGTTCACCGTTGGGACCGTTCCATTTGGTCCAGAGCGAAAGCGTAAAGTCGCCACCGGTCGGGTTGAGCGTATCGAGGTCGATATACTGACCCGGTTCGAGCAGTACGGCCTTGCCATTCACGCCATCCACGTAATCCACGCTGTCCGCCAGCTTTCCATTATGGCCGAACACCTGCTCGTCACCAGTCATATTGATATTTACCGCACTGCGGCTGGTATCGAACCTGACAACATAATCGGTATGGTAAGAGTTAAACCCGTACGCATCTGCAAGCAGGGACAGGTCAGGGTTCCAGAGGAATCCGTCATAGTTTTCAAGCTGAGGAAGGACAACGGTATCGCCCGCATCTTGTATGGTAAACGGGATATAACCCAGTACGGAATCGCTTTCCGAATAAATTAATTCTGCTTGCATTCCCGGCGGGATAGAATCAAAACTGAACGAACCGTCTTCCTGTATGTCGGCGCTAAGATGCGTCCCGCCGATGTGAACCTTGCCCGAAGCCACGCCGGACATGCTCCCGCGCAGGGCCTTGCGCGAACCGATACGAACCTCGGTCGCCTTTCCACTCGGCGGAAGCGAGATACCCGAAAGGGAACCCGACTGCGCATACAGATAAACGCCCGAAAACGCGTTTACCACGCCCCTTGCGGAATCCGCATACTGGATGGCAGTTGTCTGCCCGTTTTGCAGATAACCGTGCATGTCAGTGCTTGCCACCTTGATCTCGAACTGCGCATTCGAATCGGCAACCGTTTCCACCGAATCCTCAATCGCATAACCGTTATCCCAGTACAGCGTGAGCCGTGCGGCAGGCATCTTGTTGCCCTGCATGTCGACAACGGTCCCCGCAATCTTTGTCGTATCCGGTTCACGCGCAATAGAATTCCCGATATCGGTCACGCCGCCAGCAACCTCGTTGCCGTTCGAACAGGCAAAAAACGCAAGGGAAGCGGCAAGGGCAAGCGCCCATACTTGGCAAGGCTTTTTAAGACAAACTATCAAGCGATTCATCCTTCGGCCTCCTTCCCCACCTTCTTGCTCATCGGGAACGCGACGAGCATCATCTCGTAAACGCGTTCCACGTTCGTGTCGTTGGACGCACGAGCAATAATCTTCTTGCGGGCTTCTTCGAGGACTTCCACAGCATAATTATAGGAACTTTCGCTCATGGCAAGCGTCGTGAAGGCGGCAAAGCGTTCATCCTTCGGCATGGACTCCACCGCGCCTATCGCATGCTGGATATACTCGCGACGAATCTGCCGGAGGGCAATCGGCGGGATTTCTGCAGCATCGAGCATCTGCGAGGTCTGCACGTAACGGCCGTCGTCGAGCTTGCGCAAGAGCCCCCATTCCAGCAGGTTCTTCACCGCATCGCGCGCCTCTTCCGTAGTTATCTGCGGGGTAAGCGAGCGGGCCAACACGCGGTAGTCGCCGTGCCACTGCGTATCCGCCGCAAGTTCGCGAATTACCGGGTAGTACCACTTGCTGAAGTAGGCCTGCTCGCGCGTGGTGATGTGCGTGAATTCTATCTGCTTGCGGATTTGCAGAATCTGCTTCCAGGCCTGGTCGCGCTCGTCCACCTGCTGTGCCTGGTTGTACTGCACCAGCGCCTCGAAGTATTCCTTTTGCAGGGGTTCGAAATCCATCGCCTTCGAAATCTTCTCGATAGATTTCGGCGTGAGGTTGAACCGCCCGCGGATTACGTTCAGACAGTACGACGAACTGCTGAAACCCGCCTTCGCCGCGAAAAAGCGATGCGAAAACACGGCGCGCAGTTTTTTCTGCTCGTCGAAATAGTCCTGCATGAACTTGCGGAAGTCATCGTAGTCAAACAGATGTTCCAGGGCGATACTCATGCCCTTAAAATACATAAATTTTTACACAAATTGCCAAATTTTGCTAAAAAAGCGTGTAAAAAGTGTAGAAATTGGAAATTTTTACTACACACTACGCCACTTGGCGGAGGGTAAACACGACGGAAGCGGGCCTCCCCTCTTCGTCCCTCTCGACAAGGATAAACGAGAGCTGGACCCTGCCATGCAACTTGCCCTGGCATTCCGCGTAAATGAGGCTCTGCTGATCCAAGCGAGCCGGCAGCGTTTTCAAGTCAAGGAATTCGAGCATCTGCTGCTTGTCCTCGGTCTCGACAAGAGCAAAGACCGCGCGTTCGATATTTGTCGCCAAGTTGTCCTCGTCACGAACGACATCCGAAACAAAGGGATCACGCTGCACCACCTCATAGCTCATGTTCTTGAGATTGACGACATACACACACTGGTACAGGCGAGTAATCGCGCGCGTGACACGGTCCTTATGTTCCTCGTCGCGATACTTCTGGTCAAGAACAATATTGCTAGTATAGATACTCCTGAAATGGTTCGAGATGCGGTTGCACAAGTAGTAACCCGCAACGCCTATCGCGATGGATTCAATGGTATAGCCGCCCATGACAGCAATGAACCAGTCCAGCGGCTCATGGAAATCGGTGCGTAGGGAGAACCGGATATCGCTCACCATCGCATTCGACACGAGAATCATCACATAGTTCATCGCCACGCTTACGAGATAGATGAACTTTTCGCAATAGAACAGGCTCACCATGGGCACGAGGGCATACGTGATATACACGCCGACATTCGCATTGCACATGAACGTCAACACCACCATAAAGCCAACAAGTCCCCAGAACACGGTCCACAGGCTCAGCGGGAAATAGCGGTTTAGAATCTTCTGACCCAGCGAAAGGAGCACGAGCGCGAGGCTCATCCATATGCACGACGTGTACGAAACATTGCAATAGCCCAGAAAGCGATCAACAGCGATAGCGGGGCCCGCAAAGGCACAGAAGAAAAGGATATTCGCCATAGACTCGTTCATCGAACGTCTATTCTTGAGAACAAAATCTCTATACCTGTTGATTCCGCTATCTTGCACTGGCATAAATCTCCGCATTCAATACAAGATAAAATAATCAAAATAAAGTTCAATAGAGCGCAATGCAAATAATTTGTAAGAAAAAAGTTTACTTTGCGACGAGAAAATAATTTTTTGATATGAAAAAGAGAGCCCCGCACAAGGCGGGGCAATCTTCCTTGATGTAGGGGTTACCTGCCCCTCTTCATCTGCTTGAGGAGAGCGCTCATTTTCGGGGGCTGGGCGACCACGTTCTTCTTGGGAACAAAGCCCGGGCGGTCCTTGCCCGCAATCTTGTTCTTCAAGTCAGCGATGGTTGCGTGGCCCTGGATGCCGCCCTGCGGGCGGGCATTGCCGCGACCATTGTCGCGGCCGCGGCCACCGAAGTTCCCGCGAGGTCCGCCGACACGCTGGCCGCGCGGGCCACTGGCACCAGCACCCGCCACACCGTCAGTAGATTCCTGCTTCATCGAGAGGCTGATGCGCTTCTGGTTCGCATCAACCGCAACAACGCGCACCTTCACGACGTCACCCACGGTCAGGACTTCCTTCGCGTCGGTCACGTACTTGTCGCTAATCTCGGAAATATGAACAAGGCCATCCTGGTGAACACCGATGTCCACGAAGGCACCGAAGTTCGCCACGTTGGTGACCACGCCTTCCATCCAACTGCCCGTAACGAGGTCGTTGATGGTCTTGATGCGGTCATCAAACTTCGCGTAACGGAATTCCTTACGCGGGTCGCGGCTCGGCTTCTGCAGTTCCTTCACGATGTCATCGAGAGTAGCCTTACCCACTTCGTCAGAGAGGAACTCGTCAATCTTAATCGCCTTCACCGCTTCGGCATTGCCCACGATATCCTTCACGGGAACGCCGACCTTCTCGGCCATCTGTTCCACGAGGGCGTAGTTTTCGGGGTGAACCGCGGAATCGTCAAGCGGGTTCTCAGCACCCGGAATGCGCATGAAGCCTGCAGCCTGTTCGAAGGCCTTCGGACCGAAGCCCTTCACCTTCTTCAGGTCGTCACGGCTGGCAAACGCGCCGTTCTCTTCGCGGTACTTCACGATAGCCTCAGAGAGCGTATTGCTGAGGCCCGCCACATGAGAGAGGAGCGGAGCAGAAGCGCTGTTCACGTCCACGCCCACCATGTTCACGCAGCTTTCCACCACTTCGTCGAGGCGCTTCTTGAGTTCGCGCTGGTTCACGTCATGCTGGTACTGGCCAACACCGATGGACTGCGGGTCCACCTTCACGAGTTCGGCAAGCGGGTCCTGCAGGCGACGGCCAATGGAAATCGCGCCGCGGGTCGTCACGTCTTCCTTCGGGAATTCCTGGATGGCGATCATGCTTGCGCTGTAAACAGAGGCGCCAGCCTCGCTCACGATAACGCGCGGCGGAACCTTGCCCTTGAACTTGAGGGCCATCTCGCCACAGAAAGCGTCGGTCTCGCGGCTCGCGGTACCGTTACCGATGGCGATGAGGTCAATCTTGTACTTGTCGATGAGCTGCATCAGGTACACAGCGGCACCGGCTTTGTCGTTCCACGGTTCATGCGGTTTGATAATGCCATGATCCATGAACTTGCCATTTTCGTCGAGCACAGCCACCTTGCAACCGGTACGGAAGCCCGGGTCGAGCGCGAGCACGGACTTGTGGCCCGCAGGGGCAGCAAGAAGAACGTCCTGCAGGTTCTTGCTGAACACCTTGAACGCTTCCTCTTCGGCGGCGTCCTTCAACAGCAGGCGCACTTCGCTTTCCATGCTCGGCTGCAGCAGGCGTTCCCAGGCGTCCTGGCACATGGCCTCCAGGTA
This sequence comes from Fibrobacter succinogenes, assembly GCA_902800815.1. GTDB lineage: Bacteria > Fibrobacterota > Fibrobacteria > Fibrobacterales > Fibrobacteraceae > Fibrobacter > Fibrobacter succinogenes_B. The sequence continues at coordinate 149,460 of CADCGB010000005.1, read as the reverse complement.
CGGAGTCCAGGTCGTCTCGCCCTTGATAATCTGGGTCTTGAGGTAGCCGACCATTTCTTCGTTCGGGACCTCGATGGTAAGGCGCAAAACCTTTTCCTTTTCGCCACGGCGGAGCGCAAGCATGCGGTGGCTCGGAATCTTCGAAACGGGTTCACTGAAATCGTAGTAATCCTTGAACTTCGTCTCCTGCTTCTCAAAATCCTTCTTGACCTTGGATACCATCACGCCGGTCTTTTCCATCTTAGCACGGAGGTACTGGCGGAATTCGGTATTGTCGGCAACCTCTTCGGCGAGGATATCGGCAGCGCCCTTGAGGGCGGCCTTCGGGTCGGCAAGGCCCTTCTCCTCGGAGAGGTAGATACGGGCGATTTCTTCGGCGGTGTTGCCGGTATTTTCCTGCGCCCACATCAGGCGGGCCAGCGGTTCAAGACCGAGTTCCTTCGCGATGGTCGCGCGGGTGCGCTTCTTGGGCTTGTACGGGGCGTAAATATCTTCGAGGAGCGTCTTGTCCTTGCAGGCCTCGATCTGGGCCTTGAGTTCGGGAGTGAGCTTGCCCTGTTCCTCGATGCTCTTGAGCACCGTTTCCTTGCGGTCGGCAAGTTCCTGCAGATAGTCGCGACGGTGGCTGATGTCGCGCAGTTCAATTTCGTTCAGCGTACCCGTCTGGTCCTTGCGGTAGCGGGCGATAAAGGGGACCGTGCCCCCCTGGTCCATGAGTTCAAGCGCCTTCGCGACGCGCCATGTTTCGAGCTTCAGTTCTTCAGCAATAATTGCGGAAAAATCCATGTTCTATTCCTATATGTAGATTCCGTTTCCGGTTTTTAGGGTCATAAATGCCCTGGGTTACAAAGCCGTACGGCCTGTGCCGCACGCACTCCCACAGGGGAGTAAGCGGAATATAGCAAATGAAAATGTCAATTTTATGACAGAAAAGGCCTTTTTACAAGACGCGTTTTTTGACACGCATAGTCAAAATAGACTTATTTCGTTGAATATCAATGCTTTAACCATAGTGTGAAAAATTCCACACCCCCATTACCGCAAGCGGAAAATTTTTGGTATTTTAAATAAAGAGCCTAACAGGAGATCCAGATGAAAAGACTTATCGCCATCGCCATGTGTGCAATTTTTGCGGGGTGCCTAGAGCCCCAGCAGGTCAAGGTAGAAATACCTGCCCAGGAGACGCATGCCAAGGTGGAGTCCGTTTTCGACAGCGGCCTGGGTTGGACTCCGGTAAAGACGGTCAAGGTTTTCACGCTCGGCGAAAAGAAGGTCGAGGTGGAACAGATTACTGTGAGCAACAAGCAGGATGTCGACAGGGCGCTTAAGGAAGGTGTCAAGCACTGGATTACCGACTCGATATTCATCCACGAAACAGCGGACTACATACTTATCCGCGAATACAGGCGCGACGCACCCAGATTCTACGAATACCCGCGCAACCAGTTTATCTTCGAGTTTCAGCCCAAGTAGATTTCCGGATTCCTGGAATAGAACCGACGATGAGTCCAGCCGTACCAAAGGGCTGGATTTTCTTTTATGCGGGCCTCGAGCCAGGCGTTGTAGGCGGGCATGATATCGCCAGTAGAAGATGCGCGGGGCAGTTCTATCGCATGGAGTACGTGAGCCTTTTTCGAGATGTCTGGACCATCCGTTTTAAACTGTCCGCGGCAATCTTCCAGCCAGCAGATAAACACGGGCGTCTCGGGGCGGTGCCGGAGCAGAAAGTCCGGAAGCGGGTTGTTGCGCACGGGCCTGTGCATGAACTCGCCATCGAGCGCGCTCGGGATGCGGCTATCCTGATCGGCTAGCAGACAAACTAACTTCCCGTCATCGAGCAGGCGCAAGAACTCCCGCGGGGTGCGCGCATCTACGCCGTAAGGGCGACCATCGACAGCACGGATCCGCTTGTCCAGAATGCGGTTGAGCCACGCAGGCCTTACCGGAATGTAGCTTGCCACCAGCGGTATGCCCAGGCGGCAGAGCCAGGGACCAATCGCCTCGTAGTTCCCGAAATGCGCCGTAAGGAATATGCCGCCGTTTCGCATCTTCTCGAGGACCGGTGCAGAACCCTCCGCAAGGGCAAAGTTCCAACCCTCGATGCGGCAAGGGTACGCCGATACTTCGCGGGGCAACTTCTTGAATGTCGGGAACCGGAAAAGGAGTTCACCCGCGTGGTGCGCGAGATTGCAGATGAGCGTGCCGTAAAACTTTGAGTAACTCGTGCCATAGACATGCCGCAGGTTCGCGTACACTGTAGAGCGTTTCCACCCGCTGGAGCGGAGCACGAAACCGGCGGTTCGCGCGAACACTTTCGACATGATGGAACGGAGCATGGGCATATTCATACAAAATATACTTAAAATTTGATATGATACGCACCGTATCATTCCCATAAAAATATTGAAAATTTTTGTCTAAAAAATTCGGTTTTTACAATAATTTTCTCATTTTTGTATCATTCCAAGCATTGCTTTTTCAAATTTTAGAAGATAAATTTATAGACATGAAACCGATAACCGAATACAAGGACTACCGCAAGTTCATGCAGGACTTCTACAACGAGCGCAAGCGCACGGGCGCGTTCTCGTGGAGGGAATTCTCGAAACTTGCGGGGTTTGCATCCCCCACCTACCTCAAGCTGGTATGCGAAGGCAAGAGTGGCCTGAGCAAGGTCAAGATGTTGCAGGTTTCCAAGGCGATGGGGCTCACCGGTTACGAGGAGGAATACTTCTCGCTGCTCGTGACACTCGCCAAGGCAACCAAGGATGCCGACAAGAAGGCAACGCTGCTCAAACTGGAAAAGATTGCAGTCGAGCACAAGGTGCGCGTTGTCGATAGCGAAGCCTTCCAGTATTACGAATCCTGGAAGTACCCCGTCATTCGTGAACTCGCCCCGATGATGCCCGGAGCACAGCCGCGAAAGATTGCCGACGAGTGCAAGGAATATGTTTCCGCCGAAGAAGTCCGCGACATCCTCGCCTTCCTGGTGAAGGCCGGGTTCCTGAAGAAGGACGGCGAGAAGGCCTATTCACAGACCGAGAAGGCTGTCATCGGTTCGGCAGAAGCGCAACCGATTGCCATCCGCGCCATGCACAAGGAAATGGGCAATATGGCAGTGCGCGCAGTCGACCGCTACAGCGCAAGCGAACGGTACTTTACCGGAATGACCATCGGCGTGAACGAATCCAACTATGCACGCATCGTCGCCGAAATAGATGCCTGCGCCAAGAAAATCGCCGCCATCGCAAACGAGGGCGGCAAACTGGACCAGGTCTATGGTCTGAACTTTCAACTTTTCCCGTTTACAAACAAGATAGAAGGAGTGAACCATGCTTAACCTCAAGAAGAATCTCTATATCGCAGGCGCGTTCGCCCTTTGCGCTCTGGCAGCCTGCTCTTCGGATAACCCCTCTTCGGCGGGCTCCACGACCATGCCGAACGCGACTGCCGAAAACAGCAGTTCTTCGGAAGAAGTCGCCAGCAGTTCCTCCGTAAATTCTTTCGTTCCAGATAAAGACATCGTCTTCACGACCGCCGCCACATCGGTAAAGAAGATTGCACAAGGCGAAGTCACTGTCTACGGCAAGGAAAACGGAGCCGAAGCGACCTGTTCCGCAGGCAAGTACGCCAGCACGAAGAAATACCTGGCGAGAATCAGCATTGCCGACGGTGAAACCATGGAACGGACAATCGGGTTATACAACTTCGGAAGTGCCTGCAACGATATCTACAAGGCTTTCCAGGAATCGTGCAATTCCGGCTTGGTAGATGTCGCACCAGATGCAGTATGTAGCGGGAACGGAGACTTAAAGGCTTTCTGCTACGCTTCCAAAACTGATTCCGTTACGACATGCAATGCAAGAGGCGAATGCGTCACAGCAGGGCCGGATTCCACAATCAACTTCGACACGCTTCTTGAAAGTTTCACCAAGGAATCCAACGACATCTGCGGCACCATCGCAGACGGTGTAGACACGACAGAATACGACATTCCAAAATCAGAGCCCGACAGCAGTATCAAGGCGAATTCCGGCAGGGTATTCATCCTTGAACCTAATACAGATAAACTAGATGTTACCGATGAAGAGCGTGCGGTTCTGGACAGTCTTGCATCGGCTTTCCCGGAAAAACGCAAGATAGACGAAATCGACGGCATGACCATTTTTATCAACGACGATGCCGAATACTACTTCACGACGGAAGGCAAGAAATTCATCCTTGACGAAGGGGACAACACCTGTACCGGAAGCATATATGCAGATGAACTTGGAGTAAAACGCTCCGTATCAAAACACGGAGACTGGAGTTCAACCAAGACGACAACCCTCCTGGTACCCGACATCGGAATTGTATACCTGGTCAATGACGGTACCGGTTCGGCCAAGGAAGTTTTCCAGGCAGAATGCGAAGCGACAAACGGCTCTTATTACGAATATATTGAGAAGGCATTTGGATGTGCCGTAAAGAACTTCACGGGAATCCCGTTCGCAACCATCGTAAGCGAACAGGAAACCATGAGCAGGAACAATTTCAATATTCTTCCATAAAAAATAATACTAGATTGTTATCCGTTGCGGCACCTGTCGCGACGGAGTTTTTTTTATGGCAATTTTCAATAGCATTCTCGAAACCATCGGCAACACGCCGCTCGTGCGCATCAACAAGTTGAACAAAGGCGGGGCCGAAGTCTACGTAAAACTCGAAAGTTTCAACCCGCTCGGAAGCGCGAAGGACCGCGTGGCGTTCAACATGATTGAACGCGCCGAAAAGGAGGGCAAGCTCAAGCCGGGCGCGCTCATCATCGAGCCGACCAGCGGCAACACGGGCGTCGGGCTCGCCTACGTGGGGGCCGTAAAGGGCTACAAGGTGGTGCTTACGATGCCCGATTCCATGAGCATGGAACGCAGGCTGCTATTGAAGGCGCTTGGGGCCGAGGTCGTGCTGACCGAAGGCGCAAAGGGCATGGCGGGCTGCATCGAGAAGGCGAACGAGATTGCGGCGCAGAACCCGGGAAGTTTCATTCCGCAGCAGTTCGAGAATCCGGCAAACCCGGAGGCGCACTACCTCACAACGGGTCCCGAAATCTGGCGCGATACCGACGGCAAGGTGGACGTGTTTATCGCGACGGCGGGTACCGGCGGAACCGTAAGCGGAACCGCAAAGTTCCTTAAGGAAAAGAACCCGAACGTTTATGTAATCGCCATCGAGCCCGATGACTCCCCGATGATATCGAAGGGCGTTGCGGGCCCGCACAAGATACAGGGAATCGGAGCGAACTTTATCCCGAAAATCTACGACCCGAAGGTGGTCGACGAGGTGTACCTCACCAGCACCGAGAAGGCCGGGAACGCGGCCCGAGCGGCAGCAAGCGAAGAAGGCATCTTCGTCGGGATATCGTCCGGAGCGGCTCTGGAATGCGCGTTGACAGTCGCCAAGCGCCCCGAATTCAAGGGCAAGAGAATCGTCGCACTCCTCCCCGACACGGGCGAACGCTACCTGAGCACCTGGCTCTGGACGGAAAAGTAGCCTGTATAGTTATATTTCAATAAACAAGTTTTCGAAAATAGGAGATTCACCAAATGGTCATTACCGTATTTATCCTGTACCTGCTGATGATGCTCGGTATCGGATTCTACTTTTCCAAGAAGGCGAACAGCCTGAACGCCTACTACCTGGGCAACCGCGGCATGAACAAATGGGTCGTGGCCATGTCCGCGCAGGCCTCCGACATGAGCGGCTGGCTCTTGATGGGCCTCCCCGGCGCCATCTTCGTGAGCGGTTTCTCCGAAGCGTGGATCGGCATCGGCCTTGTCATCGGCACGTACCTCAACTGGAAAATCGTGGGCCGCAGGCTCCGCAAGTACAGCCACTTCTGTGGTGACTCCATCACGCTCCCCGACTTCTTTGCGAACCGCTTCCGCGACAACAAGGGAATCATCCGCGTTATTGCCTCGATTTTCATCCTCGCGTTCTTCCTGTTCTACACGGTTTCGGGCTTTGTCGCGAGCGCTAAATTGTTCGGCACCATCTTCGGCATGAACTACACCACGGGCCTCATCATCGGTGCGGTCGTCGTGGTGAGCTACACCTTCATGGGCGGCTTCTTTGCCGTGTGCTGGACCGACTTTATCCAGGCGACCATGATGCTCATTGCCGTCATCGCCATTCCCTCGATTATCATGGCTGGCTCGGGCGGTTTTGCAGCCACCATGGACGCCGTGAACGCGCAGAACCCCTACCTGATGAGCCTGTTTACCAACGCCACTACCGGCAAGTCCATCGGGCTGATTGCGTTGATTTCAAGCCTCGCGTGGGGCCTCGGCTATTTTGGCATGCCGCACATTCTGGTACGCTTCATGAGCATCAAGAACGCCGAAGACATCAAGTTCTCCCGCCGCGTCGCCATGACCTGGGTCACCATCTGCCTCGGTGCCGCCATCATGATTGCAATCCTCGGCCGCTACTACGTGGAAGCGAACGGCATTACCGTCGCCGACCCGGAACGCATCTTCATGATTCTTTGCCAGACTCTCTGCCACCCGGCTGTCGCAGCCATCCTCATGGCCGCCATCCTTGCCGCCATCATGAGTACGGCCGACTCGCAATTGCTGGTTTCGGCTTCTGCCTTCAGTAACGACCTCTACAAGCACCTGTTCCGCAAGAATGCGAGCAACAAGGAAGTCATGTGGGTGAGCCGCGGCGTGGTCGTGCTCATTACGGTTATCGCGGTCATCGTCGCCATGCAGGGGGCGCCCAGCGCCGACGGCGCTGCACAGGGCAAGAGCTTCCTCGACGTGGTGATGAGTCTCGTGAGCTTCGCCTGGGGCGGATTCGGTGCCTGCTTCGGCCCGATTATGCTCCTTGCCCTGTTCTGGAAGCGTACCACGCTTCCGGGCGCCATCGCGGGCATGCTCGTGGGCGGCATCACCGCATTCGTGTGGAAGTTCTACCTCTCCGGTTTCTCCGCCGAAATCTTCCAGATTTACGAACTCGTTCCCGGCTTCGTGCTGAGTTTCGCGACCATCGTGATCGTGAGCCTCTGCACCAAGACCCCGAGCAAGGAAATTCAGGACGAGTTTGACCAGGTGGAAAACACCCGCTTGAGCGACATGAAGCTGTAATTCAATTGGCGCTTGAGCGCTGCGAAAGTACAAAAGAAGACCTGCTCACAAGCAGGTCTTTTCATTTTCCAGGGATCATCCCGTATGGGGATTGCGTTTCTGCCAAGCTTACTCGACATCCTTAATCGTGCAGTCCATGGTCTCGCCCGATTGTGACGTAATCGTATTGTCGGTACCCACAGAATAGATGAACATCGAAAGCGAAGTCTCCTCTTCGCGTAACGGGAGCATCAGCAACGTGGAGCGCTGGATATCGTAGTGACCTTCATGCTTGTTCACCACATTGCCCTCGACCGAAGTTTCATAGGTATACGAACTATCAAGGAATTTGAAAATCCTCGTCGAATCGCCATCGGCGCATTCGTAAATCTTGTTCTGAATCACTTCGGCCTTGGAGACCTTGCCCTTCTGGACAGCGACGCTGGCCTTAATCGCTTCGCTATAATCAGAGCCGTCCACGGAATAGAGAACTATGTCATCTTCGCCGACCACGAACGACATCTTGAAACCCTTATTCACATTTTCCACAATCTTATTGGCGGCATCGGTTTCGCGATACTGCATACCGCTATTGCCCTTTTCAAAACTTACCACGCCATCGGCAAATTCCGTATAGGTAGCCACCCACAATTCGTCCGGAATGCGGAGAGCCATAAGGCCCTGCTTGCGGCCGGTAGAAAGGTAGACCGTCTGGTCGAACAACTTGAGTTCCATGTTCTTCTGCAAGTCTTCCAGTTTCGCGATGCGGGCACCTTCCGGAATCGGCACAGCAGATGAAGACGACTCCTCGGAAGAAGAGGACTCCGGCATTTCGCTAAACGAAGATTCGCCCTTGGAAGACGAACTTGTTCCGGTCTTGGAAGACGAACTGTCCTGGGATTCGGAAGATTCCTCGATAGAATTGCCAGCGGAAGTAGAAGAACTGTCATCACCGCATGCTGCGAACAGCAATGCGGAAGAAATCAAAAAAGGAAGGATTTTCTTGTAATTCATGCGCCCAAATATAGATTTACTTTATTTGGAGCAACTTGACTGCAAGAGGTTTACCTACAGAGTTGAACAGTTTCGCCACATAGCGGCCCGCGGGGAGCGATTCGAGCGAAACGGATGCCGTACCTGCGACAGGCCTGGAGAGGAGAGTCTTGCCGTTCACGGAGAACAGGACAAGGTTGCCACCCATCGGAGCCGTTACATGCAGGGAGCGGTTTTCAAGCTGCAGGCTCGGCGTTACAGGCAAGGCGATGCGCGTCATTCCCGTCACGAATTCCGTGCCTTCGGGTGCGCCCACGATAAGCCCGCGGCCCACCGTACTCATGTACACCACGCCAAACGTGTTCATGTCGCCCTGAACGAAGTTCCCGTTACCCGGACCACCGAACTGATGCTTGTCATCGTTCACGCGTTCAAAAGTCTTGCACTTGTCGGTACTGCGGTAGATGCCGATCGGGTCACCTTCCTTCGCGGCACCCCAGATAAAGATGGTCTCGTAGTCGGCACCTTCCTTGGCCTTGCCGATACCCACGGCGATTGCAGTCGATGCGCCCTCGCAGCGGTTCCACGTCTTGCCACCATCTTCCGTATAGGCAAGGCCGTTCTCGCTGAAGCCCTTCTGGAGCCAGACCTGCGCCTGGTCCATCGGGACCCACACGTGGCCTTCCCTACCCGGCACCGTGCGGATGTAGTTGCTTCCGTTGTAGTATTCGCCAGCGCTCTCGTTCTGCAGGCGGGCTTCCTGCTTCACGAAATTCTTACCCGCATCCGTCGACTTGTAGAGCGTGCCCATGGAGTTCATTACATAGAACACGTCGGGGTTCACCGGGTCGGCAACGATATGAGAATAATTCGTCTGTTCTCCCGTCTCGACGGCAGTCCAAGTAGCGCCGTTATCGTCAGAGCGGTAAGTCGCATTCTCGGGCCTGTGGAGCATCACCTTGCCATCGGCAGAAAGCACGATCCAGCCCTTGCCGCCCTTGAGCGTCGTCTTCACGCTGTCCCATGTCTTGCCCATGTCCTCGGAGCGGTACATCACGTTGAAATTCTGCGAATCGTACTGGCCATACACGGTAATCACGCCGGTACGCACCAGCGAACCAGAAAGCGGAGCATAGCCCATGCTCTCGGTAGTACCGACCGTAGGCTTATGACGCTTTGCACTCTCATTGATGTTCGTGTAGGTTGCGCCATCGTAGTCGCCAATCGCCGTTACCAGCGGGCCACCCGGAATGCTCACGATATCGAGCGGGACCGTCTCCTCGATACCCTTGGACTGGAACTTCCACACGGGAACCTTCGCGGTGATATCGTCCGTCATGAAGATGCCGTTACCGCTCGTGACCCAGGCCTGCTTGTTGTTGAACGGGTTGATTTCGAGCGAACCCGCCCAATGGATGGCGTTGCCCGGAATCCAGTCCGTGCCGTTCGCGTCGATATTGATGCCGTCGCCGTAATGCTGACCGTGATTCCATGTCTTGCCGCCATCCGTCGTCGTGTAGATGCGGTCGCCGTAGTTGTCGCGCTCGTTACCTTCGGCATCCTTCGCGAGGTGGCGACCGGTGTACTTGCCGAGCGTCGAAATCACAATGTGGTTCTTGTCCTTCGGGTCAATCGCGATGCCACCGTAGGAGCTTTCATCCTTCTCGTAGGTGGTGGGACTCTGTTCGTGCGTCACCGAGTCGCTCGGGGTGAGGTCGGTCCAGGTGCCGCCCGCAATGTTGTACTTGTAAAAACCGCCTCTCGAAATGTTGTGCGGGCCCGGGCCATCGGCAAAAGTGACGAACATGTCGCCTTCGACAATCTTCGCGCGGTGGGGCATCAGGCCGGTAGGCACTCCCGAAATAGTCTTCCACGTAGCACCACCGTCGTTACTTACCTGAAGGTTGTCCTTCGTGTCAGAAATACCGATGTAGATGGTCTTGGTCGAGCCGTCGGCGTTCGTGCCCTGCGATTCGTCGAACATCACAAAACTGATGCCGTTCACGTTAGTGAGGCTATTTTCCTTCGCATCGGAAAGCGCGACCTTGTAAGCGCTCGTCCATGTCTTGCCGTAGTCGGTACTCTTGTAGAGGCCCTTCGTGCGGCTACCGCAGAAGATGATGTTCGGCTTGTTCGGGTCCACCGCGAGCTTTTCGCCGGTCTGGCGGCCCATGCCATTACCATGCGCAAGCATTTCCACGTAACTCGTATCCCAGGTGACACCGTAGTCCTCGCTGCGGAACACGGCGGTACGGCCCTGGCTAAAGTATCCCGTACCCGCGAGCACGTAGATGCGCTTCGGGTCCGTCGGGTCGAGCGCGAACGCCTCGGTGCCGTAGAGGCCCTTGTCGTTCTCCGAGATCCAGTCCATCAGCGGGAGCCAGACCTTGTTCTCGAAATCAAAACGGTAGATGCCGCCCACGTCGGTGCGGGCGTAGAGCAAATTTTCGGCCTTTGGGTGGAAAATCACCGCCGACACGAATCCACCGCCGTCAAAGCGGACATTGCCCCAGTTGTAGCCCTCGGCCTGAGCGAGGCCAGCAAAAGCCGCGACCATCGCGGCACCCATCAAGAATTTTCCAAACATAGAGGCTCCTTATGCCTTATTCACCAGACTAGAAGATATATTAATGTGCACGGGAACGCCCCAAAATGCGGGTCCGGCCCGCCAAAAGCGTTTATGTAAACACAACAAGGCCAAAAAAGGGGGTAAAAAGGGGCTATGCCTTTACAAAACGGCATTTTTTGTTAAATTTGGAACACTCGCGGGAGTAGCTCAGTTGGTAGAGCGCGACCTTCCCAAGGTCGATGTCGAGGGTTCGAGACCCTTTTCCCGCTCTAAAAACAAAGAAGACGCCACCAGGCGTCTTTTTTGTTTTTTAGAGTAGGGAGAAAAAGGTGGCGAGAACCCTCGAAGAGGGTTCGGCAGAAAAGTGCCGTGGACACGAAGTGGCCATGAAATAGGCACTTTTTGAGCTTGATGCGAGCCTGCGAGCATCGAGCCCATAGGGTTGGCAATCAGCCGCGCAGCGGAGTCTGATTGGCAACAAACCCTTTTCCCGCTCGAAAGAAAGACACCTTCATGGTGTCTTTTTCTTTTTTGTAATTCTCGCCCAAAAGGGGGAGGTCTCCCCCTCGCTCCTGCGGCTCGTCATCCCCGCGCAGGCGGGGATCTACTTGCGGCATCCGCTACCCCCACGCCTAGGTGGCTCTGCCCCCTAAAACCCCCGAATGTCATCCCGCATTGTCACACCGGACTGGAGCCTGTCCCGGACCCGTTCCGGGATTCCGGGGTCACCGCTCCTTACCTGAATGTCATCCCGGCCTTGTGCCGGGATCACCGCTCCTTACCTAAACCTCTTTTTATTAGAATGTTTGCTTCGAGGGGCATTTCGCACGCAAACAAAATCACTTCGTTCCATTGTTTGCTTTGCGAAACGCCTCCTCTCCGCAAAGAATCACGAGTGAGTCTCCGGACCAAGACTGTTTATCGAGGGAACGTTTCGAAGCAGGTACTGCAAAAGCCTTGCGACTATTAGTCGCTGCAGCCTTCGCGAACCGCGGGTATCGTATTAAACTGCAAGGAGATGCTTTATTCAGCTTGATTTTCAACCATCACGCAGCGGACTGAGAAACCGTGTTTTTTTAGATAGAAACCTTTGCGCTCCACCGTTGTAGCAGAATCATATGTATACGATCCGACCCCTTTTTTAGGGTTTTCATCCGACTCTTCAGGATAGAACCAATATGTTCCCTCTGTAAGGGATAAAAAAGTATAATTCCAATTATACCCAGCTCCAACAAGGCTATAGCCTGTCGTGTTATACCCTCCAAAGCCAAAGGTTGAACGGAGTCCTTCTATTCCATGAGTATTTCCATCACTATGCAAAATGATGTAAAAATCATCATACGTCAGCAAGCGCCATCCGTCAGGGCAGATTCCCTGATGATTCGGCTTAATCTGGTCGGCACAGCTCTTGGTATTGCATTCGCTAGGCAGTTGCATCATTTCCGCCCACTGGTATAGCCCTCCATAGCGGTCACAGTTGGTAGTATCGTTATTGTAGCAATAACGCTCTATCTCGGTGTCGTCATCTTGGTCCTGGTCGCCAGGCACATCGGCACCGATATTCAGGTTTTCCGCCATCACGGTCACAGAAGCCACATTGTCCGCAGTATCTCTTCCCGTTATCGTTATGTAGTAATAGCTGCGACCATTGCGAGAATCCGTAAATGTTTTATAACCACCATCTAGTTTTTGCCAGCCAAGAGTTTTCGAGTGGTCAAACGGCACATACTCGCTGCTGCTCGACACCGACGAAGAAGACTTCGCCGAGCTACTCGATTTTGCGGAACTGCTAGATTTCACAGAACTACTAGACGCGACACTAGAAGAAGACTTCACCGAGCTGCTGGATCCTATCGTTCCTTCGGAACTCCAGGATGACGAGGTGGGTTCATCGTCTCGCGGGGCGAAACTGCTCTCGTCGTCGCCACATGCCGCCAAAAGAGCAATCGCAAAACCCAGTAAAAAACGCTTCATGCAAATTTTCCTCCTATTTCACCATTTTTAATGTAGTAAAAAGTCAGGCGATAGCAAAAGGCTTTATTCCGTCAAGTTCTTCCGATAGTTCTATCTTGAGATTTCGGATATCGATGTCATCTTGTAGGGAGATAAAATAGTCATCGGATACGCCGAGGAACTTGGCAAGTCTCAGGGAGGTGTCAACGGTAATTCGCCTGCGGTCGTGAAGAATGTCCTGAATCCTAGAAACGGGAACGTTAATTGCCTGGGCGACCTTGTAAGCAGACAATCCCAAGGGCGTAAAGAACTCCTCGTTCAAAATCTCTCCGATTGTCGGTGTCTTGATGTGCTTGCTCATAAAAATCTCCTAGTGGTAATCAACAATTTCAACGTTGTAAAATTGTCCTTCATTCGTTGTAAAGCAAATACGCCATTGGTCATTAATTCGGATGGAATATTGCCCTTCTCTATCTCCATGCAGAGGCTCTAATCGGTTGTTTGGTGGAACGCGTAAATCATTCAGCGATTTTGCGTTGTCTATCATCATCAACTTTCTCAAAGCGACCTTTTGGATTGTATTGGGTAATCGTCGTGAAAACTCCTGGTTGTAAATGAGTTCGGTTTCTCTGTCTGCAAAACTTTGTATCATATAATATACCTATTTCACGTGTATATGTCAAGCGGGTAGTTTTTTAGGAGACTTTGAAGGTGTCTCTATCCTTAAAACGGGGAAAGGGGCCAAAATGAGCCGAAAAACTTTGTTTACGTGAAATTTTTACAAAAATGCGCACTCAAACTTTTTTCTATCATTGTCGCATGCATTTCCGCAAATTCATTCCCGGGACACTGTTCATCACGCTTGCTCTCTGCGCGACGACCGCCTTGCATGCCGAAGAGGAAAAATCCCTGTGGCAGAGGTTCGTTGACTGGTTCAAGCCCGCCCCCACACTTGAGGGCGAAGGCCCGCTCTATGACGAGCTCCGCGAACTTGACAACCAGATTGACCGTACCGAAGGAAGATATTCGCGCGAACGCCGCCCGGGCAACAAGACCCGCCTCAAAAAGGAACTTGAAGACCTGCGCACCAAGCGCGAGAAACTGGTCGAAAGAATCCGCGAAGAGGAAAAGGCCAAGAAGAACCAGCCGGCAGTCGCCGCACCTGCAACAGTTCCCACAAGTAGCGCAGCAACGCCTGCAAGTTCCGCAGCCGTCGCCGACACCAGCAAGCCCGCAATCAACGTAATGGAAACCTGCGCACACGATACCGTCTTCGTACGCGATACCGTCATCGTCCATGACACGCTCTACGTAATTGTCGCAGGCAAGCCCGGCGAGCAGCAAGCGCCCGCGGCGCAGTCCAATACGGCGCAACCCACTGAAAATCCCGCGCCCGCCGATTCCGCGGCGAAAGCGCAGTCAACCCCCGCTACGGTTCCAGGTAATAAGTAGGCCTTACGCCCAGCAGTTTCTCGTCGGCATCCAGTTCTGCCGCCGGCTCATTGCGCCCAATAACAAGCGCGCTATCAAATCCCGCGACATACGCCCCGTACACGTCGGTCCCGAGCGTATCGCCAATCATAATCGCCTTCGCGCCCGCGGGAAACGTCGCGCGGACCTTCTGCCAAATGCCCGGGAAAGGCTTCCCGAAATATTCCGCCGCACAGCCGGACTCCCGGCGCAAACGCTCGCAGAGTTCACCCGAGACAGGCGCGCGAGTCCCGTCAATCCTCGGGGCCCATGCATCCGGGTTCAGCACCAGCAAAAGCGATCCAGGCCGGCGCAAGATGTTTAACGCCTGCGCATACATCTCGTCCGTCGCCGTCGAAGAGGATATTGCCACCACGGGCGAAACCGGATTCTCCACGGCAGCAAACCCGCATTCGGCAAGCACGTTCACGCCCGTCGCACGCCCGATATAAAAGACTTCGCGACCGGCACCAAATGGCAAACCACCCGCAGGCAGACGCGACAACCAGCCCTTCAGTAAACTCCCGGAAGAAATCGTTTCCGCAACGGTGAAATCGAACCCGCGGGCATCCGCCTCGTCGGCGAGAGCCTGGTCCAGGTTCGACGCCGCATTCGTGACCAGACGGATTTCCTTGCCCGCGCGACGCAGTTCAGAGAACCATTCCTTTGCGCCTGGGTACACGAAACTCCCGCGGTTATACAACGTCCCGTAGCCATCAAAGCAGAAGGCGTCATACTTATCGATAATGTCGAAGAGGTGAACGCGAACAGGTCCCCCCGCGGGGCATGTGCGCCCAACAAACGCGCCCGACTTTTCGACAAGCGCGCGATACCGCCCGTATATTTCGAGTTCGAGTGCTTCCATCGGCAGGCGAAATACGCTAGGCGTCGCTCCTCAGGATGCCGTAATCACGCCCTTCCACAGGGATTACCAACTGCATCTTCGAAAGCGTGCCAATGTATTTCTTGAAAACGGCCTTGAAATCCTCGCCCAATACTTCCTCGTCATCGTTTTCGAGGTTGTAGGCCACATAACTTCCGTCCGCAAAGATGGAAATGCAGCAGTCCCACGTGATATCGCCTTCTTGTTCTTCCTGGTCGTCATCACGGTCCTGGCTTTCGAGCATTAGCATCGGGCGCGGTGCAGGGATTGCCTCCGCGTGGCCGTTCTCGTAGACAAAGTAATTGCGGCTGATGAGTTCGTGTTCCAGCGCCATCGTACTCGGCACACGTTCGAACTCGCCACGCAGGCGGCGGATATTGCCGAGATCGTCCTCATACGGGTCCTCGAAATCCTTTGGGAGCACAATCTGGTAGTAGTCGAACTGCTTGCCGCTCGCCGCATAGGTATCCTTCCATGCCTGTGGCGGTTCGGGGCGCAGCGTCAAGAAATCCTCGAAGGTATCGAGAATGTCCGAAAGGCGGGACTCCCAGCCCTCGCCCCTCTGAGCCTCTATCAACTGCATCAAGTTGCCCAGGCGCTCTTCGCCCGGGATGGAGGAAAGTTCCTCGCTCGGCACGCCGCTCATATCAAAATCACTCATACTACCATTCCTCCACGGTCTTTACGGTCAGGCTCATCGCGATATCCTTCTCGTAGTACGCGGGTTCGTTGATGAAGATGGGCCAAACGCTCTCGCGCCCGTCCGCCTCGCCTTCGTACAGAATGTCCTTGCCATCGAAGGTGCGGAACAGCTTGTCGCCTTTCTTAAGTTCGCGATAATCCGCCCCAAGCAAATCCGGATGGATCATTGCCTCGATGGGAGCCCCAGCCCATGCCTTCGGGTAACCGAGGTCACGCAACTGCGTGTAGACTTCCACCTGAATGGGGGCCCGTTTCTGCAATTCTCCGCGGTTCCATTCGTCCGCAAGTTCCAAGTAGCGCTTCACCAGCTTTTCAGCCTGTTCAAACAGGCGGGCATCCAGCGTGCCGTGCTGCTGCGGGCCAATTTCAATACACACGTCCGCCTTCGCGACCGTGCCGAAGTAGGGCGACGCAGAACGTTCTTCCGGCTGGTAGTAAATCCAGGCATCGTCGAATTCCTGCGTCAAGACGGCGGAAGCCTTCATCGTGAACGCATCGCGCGCAGAAAGTATCAGGCAAAGCCCCATGTTGGAGCCCGTATTGTGCACGTCGAGCAACAGGTCGGTCTTCGTGTCGGCACCTTTCGGGCCATAAATGCGGTTCAGTTCGCGCGCACGCCTAAACTCGTACTGTTGCGGTTCAGAAGATGCATCAAGACAAACCTGCGAAAAGGAACGGTTCAAATCAAAGTCGCGGTAACGCCGGTTGAGCCGCATGGCCTCCGGGTTCGCAAGCACCAGCGAAACTTCGGCACTGGGGCAGCACGTGCCGTAGCATTCGGGGCACGCCATCCACTTTTCGACCAAGCGAACACCCGTCCGCTCGTTCCCGTGCGTCCCTCCAGCAACGACTATTTTGCGTATTAAACTCATGTTATATATTATAGCAATTTCTACATTTGCGCGCATGAACCTGGACCACAGCCGCCGCCTATCCATCGCGCCGATGCTTGACTGCACCGACCGTCACGAGCGTTACTTTCTGCGCCTGATTTCGCGAAACATACTGCTCTACAGCGAGATGGTGGTCGCCAACGCAGTGCTCCACACAAAACCGGAACAGTTCCTCGGGCACGAGCCCTTCGAGTACCCCGCAGTATTGCAACTCGGGGGCAGCAATCCGACCGATCTCGCGCAGGCATCCAAGCTCGTAGAAGCAGCAGGTTTCCAGGAAGTGAACCTGAACTGCGGATGTCCTTCGGACCGCGTGCAGAACGGGAACTTCGGCGCATGCCTCATGAAGGATAAGAACCTCGTGGCGGACTGCATCAAGGCCATGCAGGATGCCGTAAGCATCCCCGTATCCATCAAGTGCCGCATCGGGGTCGACGAGTTTGACAGTTGGGAATTCTTCACCGATTTTGTACAAACTATCCGCGACGCAGGTTGCAAGGTATTTATCATCCACGCGCGCAAGGCCTGGCTTCAGGGACTCAGCCCCAAGGAAAACCGCGAGGTCCCGCCGCTGCACTACGACTTCGTGCACCGCCTGAAGGCGGAGATGCCGGACCTGAACATCAGCATCAACGGCGGCATCAAGACGCTCGACCAGGTGGAAGAGCAACTGCAGGACCTGGACGGCGTGATGGTCGGGCGAGAAGCGTACGAAAACCCGTGGTTCCTACGCGATGCCGACGAGCGGATTTTCGGAGACGCCCGCCCCGAGAGCGCTGACCCCGCAGACATTATTGCAGGCAAGGCGCGGCCCGCCACCCGCAAGGCATTGCTCGAGGCCTACCTCCCCTACGTGGAGAAGCAGACCGCCGAAGGCTGCCCCGCGACAATCCTCGTCCGCCACCTGTACGGGTTGTTCACCGGACTCCCCGGCGCCCGCAAGTACCGCCAGATGCTCAGCAACAATGCCCCGCGTGCCGCACAGTTCGGCGGGGCCGCGGCACTTATCCGTCAGGCGATGGACCAGGTGCAAGAGGCGTAATTTCGCAAAAAAGCGCAGGTTCGACCTGCAGCGCCCGTCCGGGATAAAAAACTTACTTTTCGCTTGAGTCCCTTGACAAAACGCCCGAAATTTGCTCTATTTGGGGGCACATTTTTAAGTTTAACCTTTAACGGAGATACAACCATGCCTTGCGGAAAGAAAAGAAAGCGCAGGAAGATTGCGACCCACAAGCGTAAAAAGCGCCGTCGTCGTGACCGTCACAAAAAGAAACTTCGCTAATATCCGTTAGCATCTTCTTGTGATTTCCAAAAGACGGAGTGAAAAACTCCGTTTTTTAGTTTTTTTTGTTTTTACGGGCTTGCCCAAAGGATTCAAAGATGATCGATCGCAACAAGCACTTCCTCCGCCTGATGGACTGGAGTGAAGAAAAAATCCTCGAAACCGTCGAGATTGCCTCGCGCCTCAAGAAAGAGGTCCATGCCGGCAAGGTTTCTGACCGTCTCCACGGCCAGAACATCGCCATGTTCTTCGAGAAGCCCTCGCTGCGAACCATCACTACCTTCCAGGTGGGCATGAACCAGCTCGGCGGCCATGCCGTGCTGCTCGCCCCGGATTCCATCGGTCTCGGCAAGCGCGAAAGCGTGAAGGACGTCGCCCGCTGCCTCAGCCGCTGGGTGAACGCCATCGTGGTCCGTTGCTTCAAGCAGCAGCTCGTGGAAGAACTCGCCGAATTCGGTAGCGTACCTATAGTGAACGCCCTCACCGACGACTGCCACCCCTGCCAGGCTATCGCCTTCGCGCAGATGATCAGCGAAAACCTCGGCGGTTTCAAGAACGCCGATGGCAAGCCGAAGACAGTCGCCTTCATCGGTGACGGCAACAACGTGGCAAACTCCTTCCTCGCCCTCGCCTCCAAGGTGGGCATGAACTTCACGCTCGCCTGCCCCAAGGGTTTCGAGCAGCCGAAGAACGTGGTGGAAGAAGCCGCCGCCGGCCTCAAGAAGCACGGTTGCCAGTACCGCGTGTTCAACGACCCGAAGGAAGCCGTCAAGGACGCCGACATTCTCTATAGCGACGTGTGGGTTTCCATGGGCCAGGAAGGCGAAAAGGCCGAAAAGCAGAGCCACTTCCTCCCGTTCCAGATTAACGACGAACTCCTGAAGCTCGCTCCGGCACACTGCAAGGTGAGCCACTGCCTCCCTGCGCACCGCGGCGAAGAAATCACGGACTCCGTGATGGACAACCTCGACGTGAACATGAGCTTTGAAGAAGCGGAAAACCGCCTGCACGCGCATAAGGCTGTTCTGTGGCAGGTGATGACGCCGTTTAACGCCTAAATCGCGCCACACAAAAAATTAAATGTCCCGCCAATCGGCGGGATTTTTTATTTCTCGATAAAGTCGCTGGGTTTGACGCCGTAGAACACTACATCGTCAATCCAGAATTCCGTATCGTCGTAGGCGGCGATTGAAATGGTCGTCACCGCCTTGCTGATGACATCCCAGCCGAGGTTGCCGTACAGGTCGTCGCGCGGCTTAAAGTTCGCGGGCTTTATAACACGGCGCTGCCATTCGTCACTCGTCTTGAGCGTATCGTAGGCCAAGGTCTTCCCTTCGGTATTTGATGAGCCGAGCGTTTCGAGCGCAATCGAGATGACACCGTTTCCGCGGGCATAGAACACGATGGAATCCGTCGCAGACAGATCGCACGGAGATTCCTCCGGGCAAACCCAGATTCCGTAGAACGACCAGCGTCCGCGCCCCGCAGAAGATACCCAGTGCAGGGCGTTGCCGGCACGATCCGCACCCGCTTCCACGAAGAATTCCTCAATGTCCTCGCGCGTCTCGGGCACCGTCGCCACCTCGGGAGTCGTCTTCACGCTCGTATCGGTAGAAGACATGTAGCCTGCCTCGCTGATACCGAGTTCCCGGATAACAAACTGTGCATCCGCAGATTCAAAGTCCAGCACCTTGACAGAATCCGGTTCAAACGTGCGGACATTCGCGAGCGTCTCCTTCCCGGGCCAAACTTCCGCATACTCATCCACAACGCTATCGCCCACAACCACACGCAGGTCGTAATCATACGCCGGTAGCGAATCCATCTCGTAAAAGCCTTCACTGTCGGTCTTTACAAGACGGTCGGTTCCATACACCTGAATCCATGCATGGTCAATGCCTTCCGGCAGGTAAACCCTGCCACGCATGCTCCCCGTCTTTGCCAACACAAACCGCTGGCCATCGAATTTGCGCATGTCTTCGGCAAAAATTTTCCGGAACAGACCCTTGCCCTTGTCTACAATCTCGATCGTCGCCACATCAACACCGAGACTATCGATACGGATACAACCCAGGGAATCCGTCACAAATTCCTCATAGTATTCCGGTGCGGCGGAATCTCCATCAATACTGCGGACAAAACTTGCGGCACGCATACGGGCCAACACGCCTACCGCAGGCACGGAATCTTCGTGAACCACCTGAATCAGGTAGGCATTCTCGGTCTCGACCGTGCTGATGCCTGCCACCTTGTCGTTCGAGCAGGCGACAAAAAGCAGTAACGAGAGGAACAAAAGCAGCTTTTTCATGCCTTTACCCCCTCTTTCTTGGTACGTGGACTATTAGAAACATCGGCGACCGGATAAAGCGCAAACACAAACTGCATCGCGCGATTCGGCTTGTCGACCTCACCCACCCTCTTCTGCACCTGGCGCCTGAATTCAAGCGTCATCTCGTTCAGGTCGGCAAAACAGTCGTCGTCGACACCCACGAGCAGCGAAGATATATTGCGCCTCGCAGGCTCGATGGAAACCAGGGCGTTCTGCGCGAGGGCCAGCAACTGGTTCTGGTAACTGCGTATGGCAGCAGTCTTCGTGGGCGAACTACCCGATGTAAAATTGGCCGTCGTCGCCGCATAGCGTTCCGACGCGAGCGGAGTAATGAGCTTCAGGTCCTTGAGCACCTTTATGGCTTCGCGCACCTGGTCTTCCGAAACCGTCGGCGTAATCTGCTTCACCAGGCGCGAGACTTCGGCATGCCCGCCGTTCATCTCGATAAGCGCTCGCACCACGGGAATCCACCACTTGCTTAAGAACAGGTATTCGCTCGGATTGAACTTGCGCAGGTCAACATCCTGCAGGGCAAGCGCCATCTTGTAGAGCTTGTCCTTCTTTGCGGGCGACTTCGTCTTGGACGCCGCCACCAGAATCTCGAAAATTTCGCCACTGCGCCCCTTCAGGTCCAAGAGGTCCTTCGCCAGCGGAATACTGCGGTTGGGCAAGTGAAGTTCCTTGTTCAGCACGCGGAACACCTGGCTCGTTTCAAGCCCAAGCTTCTGGCCCATCATCTTGTAGGAATACAGGGGCATATCCAGCTTGCGCTGGGTATAGTAGTTCTTGAGCAAATCCCTGTAATCGCTGATTTCGTCAATGTTGAGCATAGGCCAGTTCTCGGGAATACAATTATCCAATTAATAAAATAACCTTTTCTACTCCAAAAAGGCGTCTCCGGGAACAATCGTCATTGAAAAAAATACAATGAAACCTCAAAAATTGTCCAAAATTGCAGCATTTTCAGGAGGTATCTTTATTTTTGGTAAAAAACACATCCACACACAAAAAATCCCGCCGGTGAATTCCGGCGGGATTTCCGCTATAGACTTATTGCAAATTATGCCTTGTTTTCGCGCAGGTACTTGATGGCAGCTAGGCCCGCAATGGCGCCCTCGCCCACGGCGACAGCGACCTGCAAGGTACCGCCGGTGCAGTCCCCCGCAGCAAACAGGCCGGGCACCGTCGTCATAAAGCTCTTGTCGAGCACGGCGCTGCCGCCGTCGAAGGCGGCTCCCGCCTTCCGGCACAAGTCCATGGCACTTGCGCTGCCGAGGGCGACAAAAAGCCCGTCAAGTTTCAGTTCCGTACCGTCTTCCAGCGCAACTCCGGCAAAAGAGCCTTCCCCGAGCAAGGCCTTCAGGGGTCTCTTCTCGATTGTTACTTTATCTGGAAACGCGGCGGTCGGTTCCGCGCCGTTCGTCAGGAGGGTAACGCTCCCGACCACATTCAGGAGTTCATTGCATTCGTGCAGGGCATACTCGCCCGCACCGAGAACCGCGACATCTTTCCCGCGGTAGAAAAACGCATCGCACACTGCGCAATAACTTACACCGTGGCCTTCCATCTCGGCCATACCCGGGAGCGGCGTCTTCTTGCGGGCAGAACCCGTTGCCATGATGCACGCGCGCCCGCGGTACTCGCCCTTGAGGCCCGTCGCCACGAATTCCTTACCGTCAAAGAACAGGTCGGTCACCTCGTCCTCGGCAAATTTCGCCCCGAGGCGTTCTGCCTGCTTCTTGCCCACCTCGAAGAGTTCCGCACCCGTCAGGGGCTTCTCCAGGCCATAATAATTCTCTATCATGTGCGCCTTTTCAAGCGCCCCAGCACCCTTTCCAACCAAAATAACGTCCAAACCGGCACGCAAGGCATACAAACTAGCCGATACCCCGGCCGGGCCATGACCTATTATAAGCACATCTGACATAATAACCTCTATTCCAAAAATACGAAAATAATTTATTTTAGTGTATATATAAAAGGACTATAACCATGTATAGCAAAAAGCCACGCGACATGTTCGTCGAAGCAGGCTACGGCCCGAACTTCGCTGACCAGTTAATCCAGAATGCATTCAGCAAGCTTTTTGAAGGCGACCCCATCGACGAGCGCGTCTGCTTTGACGCCTCCGACGACATGGCCTACATCATCGACATCGGCCACGACGACATCCGCTCCGAGGGCATGAGCTATGGCATGTTCATCGCCGCCCTCACCGGCCACGACAAGCTTTTCCAGAAGTTGTGGAACTTCGCGAAAAAATACCTGCGTAACGACGACGGCCCGCACAAGGGCTACTACTCCTGGCAGGTCTCCACCACCGACTTCTCGATGATGGACCCGGGTGCCGCACCCGACGGCGAGGAATACATCGCCGCAGCCCTCCTCATCGCCGCCAAGAAGTTTGGCCGCGACGACTACAAGCAGGAGGCCATCGAGCTCATCAACTGTATCAAGAACAAGCCGTTCAACGAGCTCGTGGGCCCGATGATCGACCCCGAACGCAAGCTCATCAAGTTCTCGCCCGTGCTCGGCAACGACTTTACCGACCCGAGCTACCACACCATCGCATTCTACCGCGCCTACGCCGATGCGACCGGCGACAACGAATGGCTCGAGATTGCAAAGAACAGCATCGAGTACCTGAAGAAGGCCGCCCACCCCGAAACCGGACTCTGCGGCGACTACTCCGAATATGACGGCACCCCGAAGGCCATGCCCTGGTTCCCCGAGAGCAACTGCTTCAGCGGAGACGCCTGGCGCGTAGCGCTCAACCTGAGCCTCGACTACGCCCTCTTCGGCGGCGACGAGAGCGAAAAGGAAATCTGCACGCGCCTGCTAAACTTCTTCGAGAACCGCAGGCCCTACCTTTCGGACTACGCCACCGACGGCACGCCCTACCCGCGCCAAGGCCGCAACGCCACTCCGGGCATCATCGCGATGAACGCCGCCGCCACCCAAGTCCTTTCGAGCGAAGACCCGCTGGTAAGGCCCTTTGTAAAGGACCTCGCCGCACTCTCCGTCCCGTTCCGCTTCTGGCGCTACTACGACGGCATGCTCTACATCATTGGCCTCCTGGCCACTGCCGGTAAAATTGAATTCTAAACTAAGGAGAACACGATGAAACAGAGATCCTTCCTCATTGGCGCTACCCTAGTGGCAGCAATCGCACTCACCGCCTGCGACGACATCCGCGTGGAGGAATTCCCCGACGGAAAGGTCCGCATGGAAACGAGCTACGTCGACGACAAGAAGCAGGGTATCGAAAAGGAATACTACAACAACGGCACGCTCCGCCGCGAGACGAACTACAATGCAGACCGCAAGGAAGGGCTCCAGAAGGAGTACTACGACGACGGCACTCTCCAGGCCGAGACTCCCTTCGCCGACGGCTACATCGAGGGTGAAGTCACCAAGTACCACAAGAACGGCAAGGTTGCCTCCAAGGCAAAGTACCAGAAGAACAAGCAGGTCGAGTTCGGCGAAGTCTATGACCCCGATGGAACACCCGCTACTGACGGCAGCTACAAGGACCCGCGCGACGGTTACGCCTACCAGTGGATCCGCATCGGCACGCAACTCTGGACTGCCGAGAACATGAACTTCGGCACCTACGAAGGTTCCGTGTGCGCACAGTGCAACCACTGGGGCCGCCTCTACAACTTCGAGAATGCCAAGAAGGCCTGTCTCGACGGATTCCACATGCCCACCAAGGAAGAATGGAAGACTCTCCTTACCTTCGCCGAAACGAGCGGCAAGGTCGGTACCGTGCTCAAGGCCGGCTACGGCTGGGACCCGATTACCGAAGGTGGCAACGACTACGGCAACGGCAAGGATGAACTCGGATTCGGCGTGAAGGCCGGTGGTGCCCACATGGCAAAGAGCGACGTTCCGCTGAAGGAACGCAAGTTCGAAGACGCCGGCAAGAAGGCCTACCTCTGGACTGCCGAAGGCGAAGTCCTCGTGTTCTACCACGACAAGGAAATCGCCAAGTTCGAGAAGTTCAATCCCGAATTCGGCGCCAGCCTCCGCTGCCTGAAGGACTAATCTACAAGCCTTTCAAATAGACGAAAATCGCCCCGGCCAAACCGGAGCGATTTTTTTTTCTAACACTTGCAATCGCTTTCGTGAACGGAAAAGGCTCGTATCAACGAGCCTTTGCAGTGAGAGCGAGTGAGCAACCGGAGGTTTCATCACCCGAAACGACGAACGAGCGGTCGCTTACGTCGTGTATTCCGCGTTGATCTTCACGTAGCCGTAACTCAGATCGCAGGTAAACGCGCTTGCGGATGCCTGCCCGATGTTGAGCACGAGCGTCACCTTGTATTCGCGCTGGCGTACCACAGCGTGGAGTGCCGCCGTCTGGGCCTCGTCGAGCTGGATGGGGCGTCCGCCCTCGAGCACCTTAACGTCGCCGAAGTACAGGTCGGTATGTTCGGCCACCATGTTGCAGCCGCTGGAGCCCGCGCTGCTGAGGATGCGGCCCCAGTTCGGGTCCTCGCCAAACATCGCGCACTTCGCGAGGTTGGATGTACCAATGAAGCGTGCCATGCGGAGCGCTTCTTCGTGGCTTTCCGCCTTTTCGATGCGCAGTTCAATAAGCTTGGTTGCACCTTCGCCATCACGCACGATGTCTTTCGCGAGGCTCTGCATCACGAGCATCAATGCGGCACGGAACTCGCCCTGTTCGCTGAGGCTCAGGTCTTCGTAACGCAGACCGCTCATGCCGTTGGCAAGCAAGATGCACGTGTCGTTCGTGCTGGTGTCGCCGTCCACCGTAATCGCATTGAAGGAATCGGCGATGTCGGCGCGGAATTCAGCGAAGAAGTCGATCGGGAGTGCGATGTCGGTCGTGATAAATGCAAGCATCGTCGCCATGTTCGGGTGAATCATGCCGGACCCCTTGCAGGCACCGCCAATCGTCACCACTCCCTTCTCCGTGTGGATTTCCACGGCGTGGCTCTTGAGGGCAAGGTCAGTCGTGAGGATTGCACGACCGAATTCCTCGGAAGCATCGGCGTGGAGCTTTTCCACGAGTTTCGGGATGCCCGCCTCAATCTTTTCCATCGGCATCAGGTGGCCAATCACGCCCGTGCTGCAAACGAGCACACTCTTCGGGGTAAGGCCGAGAGCCTCTTCCGTGAGGGTCGCCATGCGTTCGGCATCCTTGTAGCCCTGTTCGCCGGTGCAGGCATTCGCGTTACCGCTATTCACCACAACTGCAGTCGCAAAGTGGGCATGTTCAAGCGCAGCCTTGTCGTACAGTACCGGAGCGGCCTTCACCTTGTTGGTGGTAAACACGGCAAAGCAGCGTGCAGCCTTCTCGCTCTTGAGGAGCGCCATGTCGGCATTGCCGCTAGCCTTGATGCCAGCGCAAATTCCAGATGCGGTGAACCCCTTGGGGGAACATACGCCGCCTTTTTCCAGCAGATTGTACATACTATCTCCTAAAAAGATGTTCTTTCGCGATTACGGGCCCGCGAAGCCTCGTTAAAATTTGTACTTTGTAGAGCATGGAAAAGATCAAGTTTACACAGGAAGCTTTTGACAAGCTCGTCAAGGACCTTGAAAATTTAAAAAATGTAGAACGTCCGCGCGTATTGCAGGAATTGGTTGATGCCCGTGCACAGGGCGATTTGAGCGAAAACGCCGAATACCATGCAGCGAAGGAACGCCTCGCCTCCATCGACAACATCGAGATGCCTAGGCTCCAGGACCAGATTGCCCGTGCCGAAGTCGTCGCATTCGACCCGAATTCCGACACCATCCGCTTTGGCGCAAAGGTCACGCTCCTCAACGCAAAGACCAAGAAGAATGTCGTATACCAGCTGGTAAGCCCCGAAGAGGCAGACGCCCTCAACGGCAAGATCAGCTTCAAGAGCCCCATCGGCGCCGCACTCATGGGCCAGAAGAAGGGCGAAACCATCGAAGTCACGACCCCGAGGGGCGTAAACAAGTTCCAGATTATCGACTTCAGCTAACTGGACCCGCAGATGATAGTCGTACTCATCGGCAATGACGAATTCTCGAAGGAAAAGCGCATCGAGAAGTTCTTGCAAGATACCCTCGGCGATCGCAAGGACGACCCGATGGCAAAGCAGATCCTGTTCGCGACGGACCCGAACATCGCCTCCATCGCGGAGTCGGTCATTACTGCATGTGACAGCGTATCCATGTTCTCACCCGAACAAACGGTCGTCGTCGTCCGCAAGGCTGACGAACTCAAGGCCGACGACACGCGCGAACTCACCAAGTGGCTGAGCCACAAACCCAACTGCACGCTCCTTTTTGAGTTCTCAAAACTCGACGGACGCGGAGAATTCTACAAGACACTCAAGGCCGCCGGTGAAATCGAGAAGTTCGAGGAACCCCAGCAATACAAGATGGCCGAATGGATTGCAGGCGCAATCCCCGCGCAGTTCAAAAGGCCAATTGACAGGGATGCCTGCGAGTACCTCGCCGACGCTCTCGGCAACAAGACGAAAATCGTTTGCGAGGAAGTCGAGAAGGTCCTGATGTTCCAACCGGACTGCAAGAGGATTACGCTCGACCTCGTGAAATCCATGATCGTACCGCAGCGCAAGAACGCCGCCTACGAAATCAACACGCCGTTCGGGCTCCGCGACGTGAAGGCATACACCCGCACACTGAACGAGATGTTCCGTAACGGGATGGAGGCCGTTCCCATAGTCGCATCGCTCTACTACTACTCCATCGACCTGCTGAACTTCATAACCCTGACAAAAGACAAGAAGATGAACCCCGCCGATGCCGCAAAGGCAATGGGCAAGAACAATTTTCTCTTCAACACGATTGGCCGCGCCCCGGAATGCGCCAACCGCTGGAGCAAGCCGTTACTCTGCAGGGTCATTCGCCGCCTCTCCGATATCGACTACGAAATCAAGAGCGGAAAGTGCAGCACGAAGATTGCGCAGGAACTCGCCCTAGCCGCACTCGTAGTGCGCTAGGCTTTCACGATATTCTCAATTTCATCGCGGGATAAGTACACCCGCTCGTTTAGCGCCTTCGCGATTTCGCAAAGTTGCTTCTGGCACGCCATCAGGATATTGTAATCCTGCTCGACCACGTTGGTTTCTGCCAGCTTAAAGTAGTAGCATGCAGCCTGGAACCGCTGGTAGTCCGCATCGCTCTTGTAGAGTTCCATCGGCAGGTCCTTCATGACGGTATCGAGACTGCACTTGAAATCGTGACGTATCAGGAATTCCGCGAGGTGACCCGCCATGGCGATATGCGCATCGCCTTCCAGTTCGCTACCCGCAATATGCGTAATGCCCGGGCGCTCCTTGGAGCGGTCCATCTTCACGTAGTCTAGAGGACGCTTGAACAGGAACGCCACCAGGGCGTGCCCCGCCTCGTGATTGCACAACTTCTGGAATTCATCTTCCCCGAAGAACTCCACCAAAGATTCACGCGTCAAATTCTGTTCTGGCATAATAAACAACTAATCCTTCTTGCAGTGTTCTACAAAGACACTTTGTAATCCCTGCAAATATTCGCACTGTTCCTTGTAATCCTTCGGCCCGATTTTCATCAATGGCGAAAACTCATCTGGCGAGCCCACCGCAAAAGAAAATCCGCGAATCCTATCCGTAGGCACCTTAAACGGATTTGCAAACCTGTAACTCCTCATACATTCCTGCTCTAAAGAACTTTCGCCTTGCGGAATCAGGCACACAAAGTCAAAAGGACGGCCATCCTTATGAACTAGGTGTTTGGAGTATTTTGGAATAAAGCGGGCCACATTCTTTTCGTCCAAAAAAGATTCTACATCTCCCGGCACGTGGAAGCACGTTTTTCCCTTTCCTATATTGCGCACATCCACCTGTATAGAATCTTTTCCAACACACTGGACAGAAAAATCCAGGCTATTTTGTGCAAATAGAAATATCGGCTGCACAAGAAACAAAGCAAAAAGCAATACCCTTAGATTTTCCAGCTTCATATTTTTCTTGCAAAATCTACAAAAAAGAGCCCCGCAGGGCTCTTCTAAGCTTTCTTGCTTGGCGCTTAGTTCCAGTCGTCCTGAACGTCGCTTGCGGCAGGTTCCGGTGCGGCGGGAGCCTCGGCAGCGGGCTCGGGTGCCGGAGCAGGTTCTGCAGCCGGGGCCGGTTCCTGTGCAGGAGCCGGAGCGGGTTCAGCGGCAGGGGCCGGCTGTGCCGCAGGTGCCTGCTGCTGAGCAGCGGGCTGTGCTGCCGGAGCGGCCTGTGCAGCCGGAGCCGGCTGTTCCACCTTCTGCATCTGCGGGGCTTCTTCACCCTGCGTTTCAGCAGACGGTTCGGAAAGATCCACATTGCCGATGTAGTTGCGGATAATGCGCGGCGTCACGAAAATCACGAGGTCCTTCTTGACCACGGAATGACGCGTGTACTTGAAGAGGTTGCCGAAGAACGGGATATCCTTGAGGAACGGGATGCCGCTCTCGGATTCCTGGGTCTCGTTGCGGGTCAGGCCACCGATAATCACGGTCTCGCCATCGGCCACCACGACCTTCGTCTTGGCTTCCTGAGTACTGATCACGATTTCGCCCTTGGAGTCGTAATCGTAGGAGTTGTTTTCGGGGTGTAGGTCAAGCAAGATACGGTTGTCGCCCGAAACGTGCGGGGTCACCGTCAGCTTGATACCCGTTTCCACGAGCTGCGTAGAGGACTCGCCGCTATCGTCAATCACGCGGATAGAAACCTTGTCACCCATGAACACCTGGGCTTCGGTATTGTCGAGGGTCGAAACCTGCGGAGAAGCAAGCACTTCGGTAGAAGCGTCACCCATCAGGCTAGACACGGCGAGCTTCAGATTATTATCAAAGAGGCTCGTAGTAATCGTCGTTGCGGCACCGCTAACAGCAGGCGTCGCACCGTTGTTCGGGAAAGACGTCACCATGGCGGCGCCACGGCTAGACCCAGCCTGGCTTCCGTAGGTACCATTTGCGGCACCCGGAGTCATCGCAACGTTGTTGCCAAGCATTGCACTCCAGTCCACGCCAAGTTCGCGGGCACGCTGGCTGTTCACCACCACGAGCTTTGCGGTAATCATAATCTGGAGCGTTTCCACGTCAAGTTCGGTAAGGGCATTTTCCATCTGCTCGATCTTGGAATCGGTATCGTACACGATGATGGAGTTCGTGCGTTCCACGACCGTAATACGGCCACGGCCGCTCTTCATGCTTTCGAGCACCTTCACAAGTTCGTCGGCCTTCGCATGGTGAATCTGGAAGTTCTTACGAACGAGCGGAGCAGTTTCTTCTTGCTGCTTTTCCTCGTCGGCAATCTTCTTCTGCTTTGCCTGATAGGTGCTCTGGCGCTGGATTACAATGTACTTGTCCTGGATAACCCAGGTAAGGTCATTGATTTCGCAGATAATGTCGAGGGTTTCCTGCCAGGTCTTCTTGGTGACCTTGATGCTCGTCTTGCCCTTCACATCGGGAGCAAGCAAGATATCGACGCCAGCAACCACAGAAACAGAGCGGAACACGGCACTGAAGTCAGTGTCCACGAACGAGAAGTCGTACAGCTTCTTGTTGGGTTCCACGGAACCCGACGCGGGGGCGGCACAGACCGAGGAGAGTCCCACTACCAGGGACAGGACCATGAGTATTTTAATCAGCTTTTTCACTTTTGACCCCCAAATTTATCGGGAAGACCCATAGAGTAGCGACGGCTCACGCCAAATTCTTGAATAAGGAAGAGCACGTCTGTTTGTGTGATTTTAAGAACTTTTCCGTTGAGAATCTTGTCACCTTCCTTAAGCGTGTAGGAGATGGAAGGATTCTTGGATTCTACGAGGAGTGCCATCGGGACATCGGATTCCCAGATGATACCGACAAGTTCAACCTGGTCGATGTTGATACCTTCTTCCACAAGGCCCTTGATCTCGACGAACGGGTCGCGACGGCCAAACGAGCTGTACGTCACGCGGTCATCGTAGAGGCCATCGAGCTGGCTACCGGCAATCTCGCCATTTTCGGAAACAATCTCGCCCCTTTCCTTATCAACCTGCTTGAGGCGTTCCGTCTGCACGGCAGAAAGTTCATCCATGTAGCTCACCGCACGCTTGTTCACGAAGCCGATATGGCTACCGAATTGCACCTTGCAGTAGAGGCCAGACACATCGAGACTCACGAGGCGGTCACCGAAGGTAAGGCGACGTAGCACCTGCGAGTTGTCGTTGGGGGCGGCAAAGAGTTCAATTTCGTCGGCGACGACAATGAGTTCACGAACAACCGGACGCAGGTGGAATGTCTGCGAACCGGAAACAAGTTTCTTGCTTTCCTTCTCGAACTTGCCCACAAACTTGTCGAACGAGGGCTTCTCTTCGGCACCCCTCATCCAGTCACGCACAAAGATTCCATCCGGATGGGCGCTCCAGAACAGGAAGCCATCCTTCTTGATGGTCGTCTCGGCAATCTGGAGGATAAGCGCACCTTCCTGCACAACGATGGCAGGCTTCGCATTCGGCTGGAGCTGAACCTTGAGGCCGTTTGCACCCCAGGTCACATGCTTCACGAGCGTACCGGCACCAATCTTGAACACAGGCGACTTCTGCGGACCGGCAAGTCCGATGATAATCGTACCCGCCTTATCCGGACCGGTCACATGCTGCAGTTCAATCGGGGTAGTCGCTACCAGGCGGAACTGTTCCATGCCGGAACCCACGAGCACCGTCATTTCCTTCAGGTTCGGAAGCAGGGCAGAAATCTTGCCGCCTTCCTTGATAGCCTTGTCGAGGTTCTTCTGTTCCTCGGCAATACGCTTCTCTTCTTCCTTAGCGGCGCGTTCTGCAGCCTTCTTCTCTTCGAGGGCACGCTTTTCCGCTTCCTTGCGTTCGGCAGCCTCGCGCTTGCGTTCCTCGAGGGCAGCCTTCTCTGCAGCCTTCTTTTCTTCGAGGGCGCGCTTTTCGGCAGCCTTTTTCTCTTCGGCAAGGCGCTTCTTTTCTTCAAGGGCGGCCTTCTCAGCAGCCTTCTTCTCTTCGGCGGCACGCTTCTCTGCAGCCTTCTTCTCTTCGGCCAAGCGCTTCTTTTCTTCGGCGGCAGCCTTTTCAGCGGCCTTCTTGTCGAGAGCGGCCTGCTTTTCGGCAGCCTTCTTCTCTTCAGCTAGGCGCTTCTTTTCTTCGAGAGCAGCCTTCTCGGCAGCCTTCTTTTCTTCGGCAGCACGCTTCTTCTCTTCGAGGGCGGCCTTTTCTGCAGCCTTCTTCTCTTCGGCGGCAGCCTTCTCCGCAGCCTTCTTTTCTTCGGCAGCGGCCTTCTCGGCAGCCTTCTTGCGGTCGGCAAAGAGCTTCGAAAGCGTCCAGGCCTTTCCGCCCTTGCCGGCGAGTTTCAGCATAAAGTCCGACTTGTTGAGGGCAATCTCGTTCTTGTCGGATTTAATCGCAGAACCGACAACCAAGTCAATCTTCAAGAAATCCGTTCCACGGAAGGGTTCCTTGTAGACCTTCATGGACTTGACCCATTCCGAAGAGGGGTCTATCTCGAATGCACCCATGCCGAGAGCAAACTCACTCGTCGAAAAACCGAGGGTAAGCTTGTGCGACTTGGCATCGTACTTCTGGAAGAACGAGGGCAAATCCTTGTCGGAGGCAAACTTGAACGTGACTGCGCAATTGCTCTTATCGCAACCAAAACTCACATCCTTAATCTGAGCAGCGTTCACGGCCACCGCGACGAACAGGAACAAAGTAATTAATTTGTTCATCATCATGGGCCTACCTTCTTGGATGTATAGGTGGTCAGGTTAAACGACACCGACACCGTAATAGGAGTCCAGCCGTGAGTTTCCGCCTTCTGAAGTTCGGCGGCAATTCCCGAGTAGCGGTTCAACCTGAGGTTCGTAATCGCCGTCGGGTAATTGAAGTTCGCGATTTCCGCAAACAGGTAGCCCAGCATGTGGTAACCCGAGTTGACCGCGATGGAATAGCGGTTTTCGATGTAGTGTTCCTTCTGGGAAGATCCTTCCGGATTGAACTTCTGGATCTGCACGCCCGAACTGCGGAGCACGGCGTAGAGGTCCTGCAGGCGCAGCGGAACCTTTTCCTCTTCGGGGAACATTTCCTTCAGTTTTTCGAAATCCTTCTCGGCCTGCACCAGCTGCAGTTCGAGTTCCGCGATGCGGTGCTTCTTCGCGTTAATCTTGTCGAGTTCAGCCTGTGCGTTGCGGAGTTCGGTTTCAAGCTGACCTTTCCTTACATCATACGGGTTATACACGTAGTCCCATGTATAGTAGACAAGGCCCACGATAAGGAGACATACGACAATCAGGTATATGTTCTTCTTGTCTTTAAAATCAAAATTACCCATGCTAGCCCTCCCCCAGGTCCTGCTTCAGGACTATCTTGATGGTAAAGCTATACGCTTCCTCGCCATCGACCTTGGTAGTAGCGATAGTCAGGAGCGACACCTTCTCAACACTCACCTGCTTCTCGAGCTTGACCATGTACTCGGCCACTTCCGAGAAATCAAACGTCATGCCCTTCATCTCGAGGTTGTCTTCCGATACCTGGTTGAGGCTCGTGAGCCACATGTTGGGCGGCAACACCGACGACACGTTCTCGAACAGCACCACCCAGCGTCTCTTACTCACCTGGATGCTCTTGAGCGCATTGATCTTCGTATTGACAATCGCCTGCTTCTGCTCGAGGTCACCAATCTTCGTGAGCAACGGGCGTTCGCGTTCGACTTCAGCCTTCACGCGAGACACATCGCTCTCGAGGTTCATGATTGCGTCATCAATCAAAATATTCGTATACACGAACCCGACAATAGCGACAATCAACGCCAGCGTGGGCCAAACAATGCGGCGGTCAGTAATCCACGAAAGATCCTTCTTGACCTTGCGGTACTCCGGAGGCAAGAGGTTAATCGAAATGCACACAGAACGCTTTGCGGCGTTCTTCGCTTTCGTTTTCGTCTTAGTCTTTGTTTTCTTTTCTGCCATTAGTCAAACTTCCTCATAGCAAGCCCAAGCGCTGGCGCAAGGATGTTGGATAAAGCGAGGGACACACCCGATTCGCCCACCACGCTCGCATCACATTCAACGTAACGGAACGGGTTCACGGTGTCGGTCTCTATGCCGGAACGTTCGGCGATATATTCCTTCAAGCCCTTGATGGAGGCGCCGCCGCCACCGAGCAAGATCTTGTTGAGCGGTTCGGAATCTTCCGAAGAAGAATAGTAGCGGATACCGAATTCCACCTGGGCCATGATGTCTTCGAATGCAAGCTTCAGTGCCTCTTCCACTTCGGCTTCGGCAAAGCCGTCCACGATGCCAAGATCGCCCGTCTCGAAAATCTCGTGGCACTTGGCAGCATCGACACCGAGCGTAACGCCCAGCTTTGCAATAATCATATCAATCGAACCACCGGTCATGGCACGCATGGAGTGGAACTTGCCCTGCTGGATGAACCCAATGCTCATCTTCTTTTCGCCGATGTTGATGACGGCGGTCGTCTGCTTGAGGTCTTCCTCGGAAGCAGTCGCGGTATAGGCGTTCAGGAGGCCGAAGATATCGACGTCCATCGCGGTAAGCTTGAGTCCCTTCACGGTAAAGAACTGGGCCCAGGAGTCAAGGAGCGCGTTCTTCGCGGCAACGACGTTTGCCTTGACTTCCTCGCCCTCGCGGGATTCAATCTCATAGTCAATCACGTTGTCCTGGTCATCGAAGGGCGGACGGGACTGTGCGGTCTGGAGTATAATTGCGGCTTCGTTGCCGTTCTTCGGGACCTTGACGCTCAGTCTATCGACCAGCACGCCACCAGCGCCCGCACCGCAGTTCACGGATGCAACGATATCGGTATTGGCATCGCGGGTATGGCGCATCATCATCTTGGTAAGCGCCTCGCTCAAAAGCTCGTAGCCGTCCTTTTCCTTCTTTCCATCGGGGCCGGTCGGGGCTTCGCCCTCGCGACGCTGGATTTCTCCGTTAATGACGGAGCCTTCCG
Source organism: Fibrobacter succinogenes (assembly GCA_902800815.1). GTDB lineage: Bacteria > Fibrobacterota > Fibrobacteria > Fibrobacterales > Fibrobacteraceae > Fibrobacter > Fibrobacter succinogenes_B. The sequence goes on along the minus strand of CADCGB010000005.1, from coordinate 115,336 downwards.
GAACGGGTTCCGTATCAATCTCGACGACAACATGGCCACCGCGACTGTTGTGGTAAACCTTCACGTACTTGATGCTGTAATGGCCAACATCGATGCCGATAGTCTCGCGTTCACCGCGAATTCGAGCGAGCAAATCTAGTGCCAAAGTAAACTCCGATCGGAAACAATACTACCCTAATTCTACCTTTATAAAAGCAAAATGTCAAGCGGAAAATGCACCTAAGTCATTAAAAATCAACTAGTTAGCGCATTTTGGGCCATTTCTTTTGCCTTTTTTTGCTTATTCACCTCAAATATGTACTGCAAAACGCGTTCCTGGGTCCATCCGAAGGCTCCGGTAAAGGAGGCCGTCATGGAGAAAAGTTCCGGATAATCGCTGTTTTTATGCCCTAAACTGCGCAAAATCTCAATTTCCACGTCTTCGGGGCCAAAACTCGGGAGCTCGAAATGGATATGCACGTGGGTACCGCCCGGGTATTCCTGCGGAAGCCCGATGAGGATACCGCCGGCAGACAGGTCGTAGAGGACGCCCGAGATCTTGTTGCCACCGAGAAGGGTGACTTCGACCGGGAAATTGACAACTTCACGGAGCCAGCGGCGTAACTGCTGCTTTTCAAGCTCATTCGAATGGCGAAGGACAAGCTTTCCGGGTTCACTATCCATCACCTTCACATACGCAGAATAGACCGCATCCTCAGGACGGGTCCAGCGGATGCGGACTTCCTTGCCCACGTAGGACTTGCCCGGGCCAAAGCTGTCATCGTAGGAGACCTTCCAGTACTTTTCGCGACGCGAAAGTATTTCGGAATGCTTGAGTTTTGCCCCGCCATCTAATAGGATGTCAACACGGTTGCCCACATTAAACTGGCGCGTGCATACGATTACAGTGAGCGGGTTCGCCGCATCGAAAGCCAACTTTTCGCGCAGTCCCGTTATGGCATCAAGCGTCTCGTCACGGACCTTGTCTACATCGCGGAAATCGTAAAAATCGCATACGGCGGCCTCGAACAGGTGCGAAGAATTTATCACCGCATCCTTGTTCTCGAACTTGGATGCACGGACCAGTTTCTCCATTGTCCGGATTTCCTTCGGCGTAAGGCCGCGTTCTTCCACCTTACTTTCGAAATCCTTCGTCCCGAACATTTCCGCGTTTTCACGACGGTCATTGGAACGATGGATCTCTACGAGGACTAGGAGCACTAGTCCCAAGAGGGCGATCGAACAGATCCAGAGCAACTGAACAGGCAGAATCACGGGCTATTCCTCGGTCCAGGTTCCGTTGATGTAAGTCCCGAGAATTCGGGAAGGCAACTTCTTGCCCAGGAGCGGGCAGTTGCGGGTCTTGCCCGCGAACATCGAGGAGGTAACTTCCGTTTCTGCATCCGGGTCAAGGAGAACCAGGCTTGCCTGTCCACCCTGCTTAAGCCTTGCGGGTTCAATACCGGCAAGTTGTGCCGGGGCGGTGGAAAGGAGTTCCACCGCGCGCGCGGCGGACAGCCGCGTGCAGAGCGGTTTCCAGATTGCGGGGAGCGCGACTTCCAGCGAAACCGCTCCCGGCACCGCATCCTCGAAATTCACTTCCTTGTCCTGCCTGAGCACCGGGTCGTGGTTCACGCTAATCGCATTCACGGTTCCCGACTCGAGCCCCTGCCACAGGGCCTCGCGGTCTTCTGCAGAACGGAACGGCATGGGCACGTTGCAGTGCGAGTCGAGGTCGAACAGGCAGCTGTCGTCCAGGAGCAGGTGGTAGATATCCACGTCGCAGGTCACGTCCACGCCCTGCGTGCGCGCACGTTCGATAAGTTTGAGCGTCTCGCCGCAGCTCACCTGCTTGAAATGTACCGGCACCTTCAGGAAGCGCGCCATCTCGAGGATGCGGAACACTTCCATCGTCTCGGCGATGCGCGGGATTCCCTTCATGCCGAGCGTATCGGCGTAGCAGCCCTCGTGCACGAGCCCGTGGTGGCGGAGCGAATCGTCGAGAGGCATAAAGAAGAAGCGCTTGCCCGTCATGGAACCGTATTCCATCGCGAGGCGCAGGAAGCGCGTGCGTGCGCAGTTCTGGTTGCCGTCACCGAAGCCGACCACGCCACCTTCGGAAAGTTCCACCATTTCGGCGAGGTCCTTGCACTGGTAACCCATGCTGAATGCGCCCAGGAAGGCGAACGAGAGTCCGCACTTCGCGCTAATCTGCTGGATGGCGGCAAGCTTCAGGGAATCATCGATGGCATTCGCGCAGCTTTCGTAAAGGCCGCCATAGAAACCGCCGCGGCGCATGGCCTCCACACCGTCCTTGAAAGTGTAGATGTCGTCGCGCAGGGGTTCCTTGAAATCGAGCCCGAGGCCGAAGAGCGCCGGGAGAGCGATGGCGCCCTTCGCGTCAAATTCAGGCGTTCCTTCGGGTGCGGACGAGGCCCAGGCCCCATCCACAAGACAAATCTTCGTAGGTTCAGCAATCTTTCCGTCGACAAAGGGGCGGACGTTGTTCAAGACGATATTACGCATTTGCACGACCTCCAGCCAAAAGGTAAAGCACGGCCATTCGTACGGCCACGCCATTGGTCACCTGGTTCAGGATAACCGAGTTCTCCCCATCGGCAATCTCGCTGTCAAGTTCCACCCCGCGGTTGATGGGGCCCGGATGCATGACCAGCACCTGGTCCTTCACGTTTTCCAGCAGGTCATGAGTGATGCCGAAGGTGTTGCGGTACTCGCGCATGCTGGGCAACAGGGCGTCGTCCATGCGTTCCTTCTGCAGGCGCAGCGCGATGATAGCATCGGCGTTCTTCACCGCCTTCTTCACGTCGCTCTCCCAGGTAACCATGTCCATCAGTTCGGTATTGCGGGGGACCAGGGTGCTCGGTCCGCAGAGCGTCACGTGCGCACCCATCGTCGTCATGCCCCACAGGTTACTGCGGGCCACGCGGCTGTGGCGGATATCGCCCACAATCGTCACGTTCTTGCCCTCGAGGGTTCCAAGTTTTTCTTCCACAGTAAGCATGTCGAGCAATGCCTGCGTGGGGTGCTCGTGCGCACCATCGCCCGCGTTCACGATAATCGCGTTGCTGTTGTCGGCGAGGAACTTCGGGACACCTGTCCCCTTGTGGCGGACGACCACGATATCGATCTTCATCGCCTCGATGTTACGGAGCGTATCGACGAGCGTCTCGCCCTTCTTTACGCTGGAGTTCGAACTCGTGAAGTTCACCGTATCGGCGGAGAGTCGCTTTTCTGCAAGCTCAAAGCTCGTGCGGGTGCGGGTGCTGTTCTCGAAGAACAGGTTCACCACCGTCATGCCGCGCAGGCTCGGGACCTTCTTTACCGGGCGTTCCAAGATTTCGCGGAACTGCTTTGCATTATCAAGAATCATGCGGATATCGTGCTTCGATACCCCGCGAAGTCCAAACAGGTGTTTAATCTCAAGGGCGCTCACGCTATGCCTCCACTTCTACGAGATAAACTGAATTTTCATTGTCGATAGGTTCTATCATCACGCGCACTTCCTGGTTCTGAGCCGTCTCGACCGTAAGGCCAACGCAATCCGGCGCAATCGGGAGTTCGCGGTGTCCGCGGTCCACCAGCACGCAGAGGCGGATGGCGGCAGGGCGGCCAAGGTCGAGGATTGCCTGCATGGCGGCACGTACCGAGCGGCCCGTGTAGAGCACGTCGTCCACGAGGATGACCGTCTTGCCTTCTACGGAGGCGGGCATCTCGGTGAAGCGCATCTCGGTGGAAGCGCTCGGCTTGCGGTAGTGGAAATCGTCGCGGTAGAATGTCGCATCGAGGCAGCCCATCTCGATCTGCTGCCCGAATTTCTGGGAGAGCCTTTCGCTCAACTTCTTTGCCAGCGGAATCCCGCGGCTAGCCATGCCAAGTACAATCAAGTTTTCGGCGGACGGGTGCATCTTGGCAATCTTTGCAGCCATCTCGTCGAGGGCGAATTCCATCGCCTGCGCCGAAAGCAGTTCCTGAATACGTTTGCAGTTGTCGTTCATACCCATGAATTTAGTAAACCCGCACTTATTTGGCGGGGCTAGGTTCAATTCTTAACACAACGAACGGAGCGCGTCTCTCTCATAAGATCACTCATAATGATACCATCGTCTTCATCTTCACGAAGATTCAGGCAATAGGTATGGTAATCCAGGTCCATATCTATCGAAGAAGTCGCGATATCAGCCAATTTACCAAGACTCGTAAAGTATGATCCACGGGCTCCGGAACCAGCCGGTAAGGCGGTAAAGCCATAGGAATCCTCGCCCATGCCATCGTCTACCCAGTCTTCCGTGGCCGATTTCAATATCTTGCCAGCATTTAGCCATTCCCAAGTCCTTGACTCATCCCGAATGGAACCCACGGCCTTAAGCAAACTTTCGAGTTCATGGATGGTAGGCACGTGCCAGCCTTCGGGGCAAATCCCGCGCACAGGATAGCTCGGCGAACATTCCTCCGCTTCCGTACCGCAACCCAGGGCATCGTCGGAAAACACCCCCGCACTATCCATGATGACACTCCATTGGTAAAGACGCCCATACGTGTCACAGTTATCCTGTTTCTTTTCGTAGCAGTACGAGCCATATTCGGTTTTGTAGTTCAGGTTTTCCGCCATCCAGACCTGACCACAAATATCTACAGTCCTATATTCCTGACCATCACGTTCATCGACCATCGAACCATCCTTTACCGATTTGCAGGCAGGCACGACCTTATTCAGGCTCGAAGAAGACAGCGCTTCCGCGACCGACGAACTAGACTTCGCGCCACTCGAAGAGGACTTGCCCTTAACCGACGAACTGGATGGCTCATCGTCTCCCGGCCTTGCAACAAAGTCATCGTCATCGCCACAGGCGGCTAGGTTCATAGCGGCAACGGCAAACAGCGCGAACAGACAGCGGGAAAGCTTACTTTTTAACACAGAATCTCCTCTTTTTTCACAAATATAGCCCTTTCGCCCCCTCGGCAGAACCCCGTCAAAAACAATTACCTATATTATTGCCGTTAATTCAACAAACGCTCCAAGGAGACTTATATGTTTAACCAGCTCGACAAGCCCCAGGCAGGCGAAACCATCGCCATCATGAAAACCAACCACGGCACGATGAAACTCCGCCTGTTCGAAGAACGCGTCGGCGAATGCGCCACGAACTTCATCGAACTCGCCAAGCAGGGCAAGTACGATGGCGCCCCCTTCCACCGTATTATCAGCGGGTTCATGATCCAGGGTGGTGACTTCACCAACAGGAACGGCACCGGCGGCCACTCCGCCAAGGGCCCGGGCACCACGATCGGCGACGTGTACGACCCGTGCCTCACCCACATGCGCGGCGCGCTCAGCTGGGCAAAGACCGCCTTGCCGAACTCCATCGGCAGCCAGTTCTTCATTGTCCATGGCGACGATGTACACGTCCTCGACCACGCAAAATGTGGACCCGGCCCGGCTGACGGTTACTCCGTGTTCGGCCAGCTCTACGAAGGTTTCGACGTGCTCGACGAAATCGCGAACGTCGAGACAGGCCGTAATGACCGTCCTCTCGAAGACGTGATTATCGAATCCGTGACCATCGAGAAGGCTTAACTGCTTGACAGATAACGATTAAGCATTCAAAAAGTCCCCCTCACGGGGGATTTTTCTTGTTTTTGGAAAAAAATTCACCATTCCCCCTTGACAGGAATCAAATAAATTTCTCTATTTGGCTCACCTTTCGGGGTTATAGCTCAGTTGGTAGAGCGCCTGCATGGCATGCAGGAGGTCAGGAGTTCGACTCTCCTTAGCTCCACGAAAAAGACTCGCTACAAAGCGGGTCTTTTTTTATACCCCTTCCAACCTGTGCTGGGCAGGACCGCCGTAATATTTATGTATCTTTCCATATATGAATACGGTTTTGAACAAACTTGCAACCCTAGCCCTCGGTTGCGCATGCGGATTCTCCTTTGCGCAGCAGTCCCCCTGCAACGAGGAAACCATGGACGCGTTCGCCTACGAGGACTGCCTCGCCGAACACAACCTGCCCATTCCCGGCACCGAGAAGAAGACCGTTGACGGTCCGAAGCTTACCATCCTCTCGAACAAGGCCGACTACAGCCCCTTCAAGAAGGACGCCTACCTTACCTCGAGTTTCGGCGAGAACCGCGGCACACGCTACCATGCGGGTTTTGACTTCTCCACGCAAATGGAAGAAGGCTGGGTCGTCTACGCTCCCGAGAACGGAACCGTTACCGAACTGAGCGTCTCCCCGTTCATGTACGGCAAGCTCATGCTTTTCAAGGGCGAAAGCGGCAAGACGTGGGCGTTTGCGCACCAGAGCAGTTTCGGCAAGCTCGACGAGATGGTGATGGCAAAGCAGTACGCCACCAAGAAGAACGACGTGAAAGTCAAGCCGAACGTGCGCTACAAGAAGGGTGACACGCTTACATTCGCCGGGAGCAGCGGTATCGGTAACCCGCACCTGCACCTGGAAGTGCGCCTCGACAACGACCGCATCATCAACCCCGTCCGCGCAGGCACCATCATCAGCGACACCATCGCACCGCAGATTTTCGAGGCAGCCGTATGGCAGGGCAACGAATTCGCGACAACCAGCGCCGAGGCGTTCAGCAAGGGCTGCGCAGTCAACCCGATCAAGAACGAGTTCCCGCTCCACATGGCAATCAAGATTGCCGACTACAGCCGCGAGCCCAAGGACAATCCGATGTCCATCCGCCGCATAGAAGTGTGGCGCTACGACGAGAAGGTCTTCAGCAAGACATACGACACGCTCAGCTACAAGAAGATGGTGAACATCCGCGACGAACTCTTATGGGCCGAAGAAGCCGACACCGCCGGCGACTGGCACTACATCGGTTCCAGGATTGCCCCGCTTTCCTCTTACCGCCTCGAGGTGGAAGACTTCGCAGGCCACGTCACCACCCACAAGTTCACGCTGCACCCAAAGTGCAAGGGCAACTCGCAACTCGTGACGACCAAGTTCCAGACATCGCCCCTCTACACCTTCCTCGCAAAGCCCATGGTCGACCTGTTCCGCTGCGAATCGGGATACACTTTCAAGGCGCTAGGCAGCAAGGACGCAACACTTTCCGAAGACCTGTGCAAGGTATTCAAGCACAGGCCCACGCTGCTTGCAAAGATCGTGGAGACCTACCCCGACCTGAAGGCTATCCAGTACAGTGCCGACGCGAAGTCTACCGGCAACGGGCGCGAGGTCGACGAGACTATCGCCGTGTTCCCCTTCGGCAAGCACCAGACCAGCATCAACTGGAATACAAAGATTGGCGACATCGTCGTTGGCCAGAAGATTAGCGGCATCCCGGTCGGGCCCGATTCCGCAATCCGCGTGCTCGCCGTGACCCGCACCCGCACCGACAGCGTGGACTACCTGGAATTCCACCCCAAGGGGCTACAGTTCCGCGGAAAGTGGGACGTGTGCATCGAGAACCCGGATAATCCCGCGCCGCTCTACTGGCTGGGCGAAACGACCCGCAACTGGTTCATCTTCAGCAAGCAGACCGCTGGCAAAAAACGCTGCGCATCCACGAACGAACTGCGCGACATCGCAAGCATCCAGAACGAAGAGGTTCCCACGCTCGGGTTCCCCTACTGGGCCGACGCGATGGCGTTCGGGATAAACCAGCCCGTGCTCAAGATCCCGCTGATCTACAAGTACAACGGCATTGAAAACGGGGACGCCATCACCGTAAAGTCGGGCAAGAACTGGATCGCGGCGGAATACGATTCCGAACCGCGCGAAATCGTCATCCTCGCAGAAAAGCTCCCCGAGGCAGGCGAAAAGATCAACATCCAGATCCAGGACGAAGCAAAGCACAAGGTCAGCTACGACATCACCATTCCGGAGATGTAGCAGACATTCTCAATTCAGTGAATAAACGGCGTTTAGGGAATAAGCGCTCGCTTAGAAATAAACGGCGCGGCGAACTAGAGTTCGCCGTAATGTACTAGCGTACGCCTGTTGTTTAACGCCGCACGGATAATATCGCGGATGGCACCCTGCATGAGCGGGAAATCCACCGGGTGAATCGCCAGACGCGGAATACCCACAGGCAGGTTCATAATCAGCGAACCGAATGCAACAGAAATCTTTTCCAGGCATGCGGGCAACCCCGCGAAGCTTGCAACCGGCGAGGCATAGCGGAAGCCCTTTGCGGTCGTAACCGAGAAGCGGTCCTCGTAAAGCATCTTCGCCGCACGCACCTGACCCGGAAGGAACCGGTTCGAATACCACGTCGGCGGGACAAATGCCGCTGGCTGAGCGTGGGCAACGACACTCGTGGAACCGTCCGCAGAAAAAAGATCGTTCCATGCCCTGAGGCCACACAGCAACAGGCGCGAGGACTCGTACTCGCAGAGCCCCGCAAATTCCGCCTCGCCACCCGTGAGGCTCATGCCCACAAGGCCCCTGTAGCTACGGCCCTGGCTGAATTCCGCCTTATGCTTGTAGCCGTGCAGGGCAAGTTCAAAGCCTTCCGATTCCAGCTGCAGGAGCGTATCGCGGAACTCGCTTATCGATTCCGGCGTAGCACCGTCGGTACAGGGAATAACGAGCAGGCTGAAACCACGACCGCAGAGGTCCTTCAGCGAGCGGATCTCGGGAACAACCTTCCGGTAATTCCAGACGCTGATATCGTGAAAGCAGAGGAGAAATTTGCGAGCCATGCCCTGAATATAGTTAATTATTCTATCTTTCCCGCCATGTTTGAATCTATTATCCTCGGTCTCTTGCAGGGCCTCGCTGAATTCCTCCCTATTTCCAGTTCGGGCCACCTCGTGCTCGGGCACGAACTCCTCGGCATGAACGAAGCGGGCATGTTCTTCGACATCATGCTCCACGCAGGTACGCTGCTTTCCATCTTCGTGGTGTTCCACAAGAAGATTACCGACATTATCGTGGGTTGCCTCCACCGCGACCGCGACCAGCTCCGCGAAGCGGGCTACATCATCCTCGCCTCCATCCCGACGGCGCTTATCGGCCTCGGCTTCAAGGACGTGCTCGAAGGCCTGTTCGAAAACCCGCGCGCCGTATGCGTCGCGGAACTCTTTACCGGCATCCTGCTGTTCACCTCGCAGTGGGGCCCGACGGGCGCCAAGCACCCGGATAACGAAGGTGTCAAGATGAACTGGTGGCGCGCCCTCGTGACCGGTACCGTTCAGGGCATCGCCTGCATCCCGGGCATCAGCCGTAGCGGTTCTACCATCAGTGCCATGATGTTCATGGGCGTGAACCGCAAGTACGCTGGCGAATTCAGCTTCCTCATGAGTATCCCCGCCGTGGGCGGTGCAGCGCTGCTCGACTGCATCAAGTGGGCAAAATGCCAGAGCGCAGAAAAGGTCGCGCAGATGGCCCTCGAGAACCCCGAAAAGGCGCTTGCCTGCAAGGATGCAGGCAACTTTACCCCCGAACTTCTCGTGGGCATGGTCGTGTCGTTTATCTTCGGGATTATCGCCCTCAAGTGGCTCATGAACTTCGTGCAGAAGGGCAAGTTCCAGCACTTCGCCTGGTACGTATGGGCCGTGGGTATCCTCGGGCTGATTTTCCTGTAGTAATTAGCCGCCCATCGGCACTACGATGTGCCATCTGCCATTGTCGCAACGGTACATCCACTGGCCCTCAATCACTACCGATTTGCCATCCTGATTGCAGGGAACCGCATCAGGCAGGACTCTCGGGCTGCCGCTACAGTACTTCATTATGCCGAAATACATGCAGAGGTCCGCATCGCTGTACCCGCACCGTTCCTGAGTGATATCGCAGCCCTTGGCCGCAATCCACATCCCGGCAGCGCACATGTATAGCGAATCGTTGTTTGTGCAATCAGCCTTGAGCGTGTAATCGGGGGCGTCGCAATCCCACCTGTTCGCATTTTCGCTATCGGAAATGTGGATGCACATATCCGCATCCTTTACCCAGAAGCCATCCGTACACGTGTAGGCTTCGTGCGTGAAGCAGTCCTCGGCATGCTTACCTTCGTCACCGAAGCACCAGGGGTCAGAATCGCTGTCGGGAGGCATGTCGCTCATGTGAATGCACGTTTCGCCGGAATTTGACGAACCGGGTTTCCCCGCAGAAGATGATTCCGGAATCACAACCGACGAGGAACTTTCTCCGTTTTCAACGCTTGAACTGGAAACTTCGACGATAGACGAGAAACTTTGCTCCGGGCAGTATTGCTTCTCGCCCATTCTACAGAGTTCTTCGACGGTGTACCCGCATTCAGGAGCAAGCGCTGTGCATTGGTCAGGAACTGAACTCGAGTCATCTCCGCAGGCGACGAGCCCGAATGCGGCAATCATTGCCACGGAACTGATCGTCAAAACATCACACTTCATGCTTTATTCTCCGTTCGCGTTACCTTGTCGGAGGTGGCATAAATTCGTACTTGCCGTCCCTGCATTGGAAGTCACAACCGTCCTTACTGATCCATGAAGTTTCAGGATCCCTTTCGTTGCAGGTCGTACCGATGATGTCGCTCAGCCAGCAATCCTGGAAGCCACCCAAGCAGTCCTTGTCCGAGTCGCAGTTGCCGTAGTAGTTCGAACGCTTTTCCCACTTGCCGTCGACACAGACGTAGCTGATCAAGCGAAAACTCGTGGAATCGGTAGTGTCGTATTCCCTGTAATCGCGGCCACGGCCTTCTTCGCAGGGTTCGTTCAGCCAGTCGTCGTTGCAGTAGGCTCTGAGCTGGTAATCGTTGCACAGCTTGTAATCATCGAATCCGCACTTTTCCTTGGTGGTGTCGCAACCCGTCGCGTTGAGCCAGATTCCGTTGGCGCACATCATGTAGAAATTCTTGGCGCAGTCCATGGCGACATCGAATTCAACATCGCAGGGGTGCGGTTTCATCGGATCGCCGGTGTCGGTAATGTGGCGGCAGGTTTCATCCGCGACGGTATTCCAGCTACCGTTTTCGCAAACGTACACGTCGCTTGTTTCGCAGTCGGGAAGTCTTGTTCCCTCTTCTTCGGCCGTGCACATCGGAATCTGGTACGTGATATGCAAACTATCAGCGAAGTGAGGCACGTGCAAGCAGTTTTCCTTGGAACTCGACGAACTCGAATTCACTGCAGAAGAAGATTCCGGATTTACCATCGAAGAGGAACTCCCCGTGCAGTACTGGGTCATGCCCATCGCACACAGTTCCTCGAGTGAGTACCCGCATTCCGGCATGAACGCATTGCACTGCACCTTGACAGAACTGGAACTCCCGGCAACGTCGCTACTCGACACCGGATTACTATTGCTTGAATCGGGCAAGCCATTCGTCTCCGAACTCGTAATTTCATCGGGAACGACGGGACTGCTGGAACTGTCGTCACCACAGGCAACAAGCCCGAACGCGGCAAATACCGTTGCGGTGCCAAGCACCTTGATAATCTTTTTCTGGTTCATAGTTTTTCTCCTTTCTAAACTTATTCGTTCGCCAGTTTCGGCACAAACACATACTCGCCATTACGGCACTGGTAGTCGCAGTCACCCTGATGGATCCATTCTTTTTCCGCATCGTTCACGTCGCACGGCGTACGGACAACGGCCGCGTCGACACAACGCAAAGATTCGTAGGTACCCCTGTACTTTTCCCACTTGCCTTCGAAGCACATGAATATTGTATGTTCTCTCGCTCCGGCGGAAGTCTCTATGTAACCTTCCAGGATGCCGCCATCCACCAGGCAGGTATCCCCTATGGTGGGATTGATTTGCTCCCAGAAGCCCGCGCTCAAACATTCATATTCAACGTTTCTTGCGCAATCAATTGTCCTTGCGCCAGCTTCTTCGCGAGAGCACTGTTCGCCTTCATATGCATTTTTTGCTCCGATTATACGGCTGCAGGATTCCGTCTCCTTCATAGGTGTCCAGTAGGCATCGGCACAAACATACTCTTCACCGCTCCCGCAGTCAATAACCGTCTTCGGGGCGTTTGAGTTGCAGGGCACACGACCACATTTTGCGGAATCTCCCGTGCATGGGATCAGCGCCACGTTCAGGCACTGGCTTCTATCCGCCAGGTTCCAGAGTCCGTTCTTGCACTGGTATACACCTCCGGTTACGCAGTCTTCCGCCATCATCCCTTCGTCATAGCATTCGCTGCAGGGCCTAGAGGGAATGGGGCAATCGGGACCGTCGCAGTTCCGGCACATGCGTGCGAAGTCGATGCATTCTTCCAAGAATCCCGCAGAACTCGACTCGGCTACGGCTGATGAACTCACGGCCAGAGAAGAAGAGCTCGAAATGCAGTACCGCTCCTGCCCCATGTTGCAAAGCTGTTCCGCGGTCCACCCGCACGAGGTGTCCATCCCGAGGCAGTTCGCCGAACTTTTCGGCAAGGAGGAAGAAGAACTTGCGGTTTCAATCTCGGAAGAAGAATATTTTTCGATTTCAGCAGAAGAAGTGCCGACTTCGGAACTAGATAGTTCTAACGCATCCGAACTAGAAAGCACTGCATCGGAACTTGTTTCCTGACCCGACGCTGCCGGACCGCTGGAGCTGTCGTCGCAGGCAACAAACGCGAATGCGGCAACCGCCACCGCGACACCCAAATTTTTGAACAGTAAATTCCGGCGCATACCGTACTCCTTTTTCGTTTACGGTATGTAATATACAATCATTCCCCACGGAAGTCAAGACTTTTATGCAACAAATTTAAAGAAATTTGATAGAATTTACGATATTTTGTCAATTTCTACCACTTTTTATACACATATGCAACACGTTGTTGCATATACTCATCGACGCTATATCCAGAACCCGACCTCGAATCCCAGGAAAAAACCGTTCCGGAATATGAGGGACGAGAGCGGCTCCATATCTTCGGTAGACTCCTCCTCGACAAAGGGATTCTCGTCAGGATTTACCGGAGGTGGCTCTGGGGGGACATCGTCTATGATAACAGGCTCCTTTTCTATCATCTTGCTCTCGAATTTCATCCCCAGCGGAACAATCTGGTTCAGGCGAAGTCCGGCAAAGATTTTTCTTGATGGCGTCTGCACCTGCAGTTCAAGCCCAGCGACAATACCAAACAGGTACCCCTCTTTTTCCCAGAAATCTGTCTGATGCGTCATATAGAACATGCCCGCCTTTTCCTTGCGCAGGTTCAGTTTTCCCTCGTAACTTCCATAAAAGTAGTCTGCATCCGTATTGAGCACCATGTGCCAGCGGGAAAGCGGCAAGTTCCATTCGTAGCCAAGCCCACCATAGAACAATTTTCCGTCAATATCCCCATAAATCCGGAAGGTCCTCTGGAAAACACTGAACGAAAGAGTCCTCAGCACAGAATTTTTCAGAGCCTTGTTCGGGGCAAGCGTCTCGTAAAAACGTCGATTTTCCCACGGGATATTCATCTCCAGCGTAGCATACAGCAAACAAGCCCTTAGGACATCCCCCCGATCAAACTTGTACCTATAGGAAAGCTTGAACAAATTAAAATCTATCCCCAACGGGAAATACGCAAAACGTTTCTCGTTTATATCGGTACCATATTCCCGCGTCAAGGCGAACAGACGGACATCCGCATACAGGTACGCATATAGGGCTTCAAATTCATTCTTCCGCCCTTGGTAAAGGTAGTTCGCCCTCGTACCCCAAAAATGCGAGGAATCGCTGAACACGTACCCCCACCGGTCATCGAGAGAAGGCGTATCCGCCCCATAGGCAAAACCACCCTGCAAGATGTGTTCCTTCAGCCGGATTCCCGCATTAAAATCCTTCATCAGGTATATTGACCGGAACGTACCGTCAATTTCAGGAACATAATCCTCTTCCCATTCCGATTTCCAGTGCAAGCCAGAAAGATCAAGCAACCCCTTACCCATAGACGCCCTCGCAAAGAAGAGCGAATCCGGCAGGTAAAAACGCGAAGAGACCTTTACCGAAGGCAAGGAACTGACATCGGCATCCAAACCGAAAAGATTAAAATCCTTCGAAACAGACACATGCCCTATGCTCAGAGAACCCTTGCTATCAAGGGTCCATGTTTCCTCAACGCTTTTACCTTCATTGAACAGGAAGAAATCATAATGGATATAATCCAGGCCCGCCGTAAAGGTCCAATTCCTTACCTGTACCGAATCCCCGACGTGCGTTCCCCACACCGAGGCCCGCTTGCCTTCCATATCCAACAGAAAAAGCCCGTCATACTTGACGAGCCCGGTATTGTTCCAGGCATAGCCCGCACATGTAGCGAGCAGGCATGCCCAGAAAAATGTCGTTAGTTTACTCAAAACCTACAATCAATTACAATCCAAGAGTTTTACCAATCATCTTCTTCGTCATCGGCACCCCTCACGGCGCTCCAGATATCCGCCTGCGTCTTGAATTCGGGGAAGATACCACCAAAGGACGGATCCCCGAATACAATGTAGTCTTCGCCATCGTCAAGGAACGAAAGCGTTCCATCCATGAAGTCCAGCAGCGAAGCCGTCTTCTTGCCGCTCTTGTCGGTGAAGTAGAAGGTCGCAAGGTCTGAGCCATCAAACGTGTAGTACGGGAGGTAAGCCTCGATACCGGCGACATTCTCGAAATACTTGCGGGCATCAATCTTGATAGTCTGACCGCGGTATTTCACCTCGTACGTACCACGGGTAACCTTCAAGGCCGTATCCAGCCCGTCGAGAATTTCCTGGATATCGTCTATGCTGACATCCGCATCGGCTCCGTTGCCGACCACGTACAGGTCGTTGTCCTGGGAATTCTTCATCTTGCTCTCGTCAAGGCTGTACTGGAATGCGACACGCGCTTCCGTAATGGCACTATCGATAAGACTCGGAATGGTTTTCCACGCTTTCTGCCAATCAGTGTAGATGGTCGTAAAGGTTCCGTTCAAGCCTACGAGTTTCACGAACTGCACAATGAAATCCTTCTGTGCCTGAGTAGGCTCTTCGTCCCCGATAGTCATGCCGTTAATGCCATTAATCCATTCATAGCTACCCTTGACATCAATCTCGAGGTTCATGCTGGTCGCCATGATAATCGCGGCCTTCGTCGCAAACAGGCCTCCTAGGGCAACGCCGAATTCGCTGTTATCGAGTTCACGTATATACTCGCCATCCCTGATGTTCAGAATATAGTCACCCTGCGCCATGATATTCTGCATATAGGTTATTGCAGAATCCACCATCGGAGCGACTTCCTTGTCCAGGGCGTCCTGAGCAATCTTGGTAAAGCTCTTATTCTTGGAAAGGTCGGCAAGCATTGTCGTAAATTCAGCAACGCTTTCAATACCATAATCATACCAATATTTGTAATCATTGTATAGACCACGGAGAGTCTCGTTATTGGCAAGATCCACGATCGAGGCGACAGCATAGCCAAGCTGTGCGTTACAATTCTTAGAATCCTTGTCAAGAACCTTCTTGTACATGGGCTTGACTTCGGCACTAAGGGACTTTGCCGCTTCCATATCCTTATCGGAGAATGCCTCGAACATCTTGATGGACTTCTCGTTAATCAGGTCCAGCGCGAGCAGGGTTCCCTCATCGGACTGCATGTCGCATGCCGCACGCTTGAAGCCGTCATCCTCAATCACGATTGCAGAAGACGATTCAACGACTTTCTCGCTAGAAGAAGAAGTTGTCTTGGACTCACTAGAAGAAGATTTGTTGTCACTGGAGGTGGGATTATCCTTGCCCTTAGAGGAGGAACTCCCTAGAATTTTATCAATATCATCGAGGGTAATCGATGACGAACTGGACAAGGTATCGTCTTCCGGAGAGGTAGACGAATGGTCATCCGAGGAACAGGCCGAGAAGAAGGCCAACGAGAGAGCGGCTCCAAGTAGAACGATCTTTTTCATAGATTTTCTCCTGTGAAAGTTTATGCATTAATATACTTTATTCTTCCCACAAAAAGCAATTTTTTCTTTACATTTTTCAAAAAAAATGCTGGAGTCGTGATTTTCGCCACACGCAGGCATAAAAAAAAGCGATTTTGTACAAATGAGACTAGGGAGGGGCGCGTATGACGGCCCCTCCCTAAGACCCTCCCGACATGCTCAAACACGCATTGCTCATGTTAAACATCGTGTCTGCGTGTTAGAGCTTGCGCACACCTTCGGTGTGCTTGAGACTAGGGAGGGGCGCGTATGACGGCCCCTCCCTAAGACCCTCC
>CADCGB010000005.1:0-99200 GCA_902800815.1 Fibrobacter succinogenes | reverse complement strand
GACGGCCCCTCCCTAAGACCCTCCCGACACGCTCAAACACGCATTGCTCATGTTAAACATCGTGTCTGCGTGTTAGAGCTTGCGCACACCTTCGGTGTGCATGAGACCAGGGAGGGGTGTGCAAAAACGGTGCCGCTGTCGCGACACCGTTTCACTATGTCTAATTGATGGAAAGATTATTCCGCGAACAAAGCCGTAGAGAGGTAACGGTCGCCGGTATCCGGGAGGAGCGCAACAATCGTCTTGCCCTTGTTTTCCGGACGCTTGGCGAGTTCCTTCGCGGCCCAGAGGGCAGCACCAGAGGAAATACCCACCAGCACGCCTTCCTTCTTGCCGATTTCGCGACCGGCTTCGAAGGCGGCCTCGTTCTCGACAGCGATAATCTCGTCGTAGATCTTGGTGTTCAGCGTGTCAGGAACGAAGCCTGCGCCGATACCCTGGATCTTGTGCGAGCCCGCGACACCCTTGCTGAGCACCGGAGAGCTGGCCGGTTCCACAGCCACGACCTTCACATTCGGGTTCTTGCTCTTGAGGAATTCGCCCACGCCGGTCACGGTACCGCCAGTACCCACGCCCGCCACGAAGATATCGACCTTACCGTCGGTGTCTTCCCAGATTTCGGGACCGGTAGTGGCCCTGTGGGCGGCCGGGTTGGCGGGGTTCACGAACTGGCCCGGAATGAAGCTGTTCGGGATTTCCTTCGCGAGTTCATCTGCCTTGGCGATAGCGCCCTTCATGCCCTTCGCGCCTTCGGTCAGCACGAGTTCGGCACCGTAGGCCTTCATCAGCTGGCGACGTTCCACGCTCATGGTTTCGGGCATCACGATGATGATGCGGTAACCGCGGGCGGCAGCGACAGAGGCAAGGCCAATGCCGGTGTTACCCGAAGTCGGCTCGATGATGACGGAGCCAGCCTTGAGCTTGCCGCTCTTCTCGGCGTCGTCGAGCATCGCTTTGGCGATACGGTCCTTCACGGAACCTGCGGGGTTGAAGTACTCGAGCTTTGCGAGAATCTTAGCTTCGAGGTTGTTGGAAGCTTCGACGTGAGTGAGTTCGAGGAGGGGGGTGTGACCAACAAGCTGGTCGGCGGAGGTGTAAATCTTAGACATTTTGAAATTCCTTTTTTGTTATCCCCGCAGGGCGGGGAACTTGTTTAAAATTTTGTTGATGTTAAGCCGCGGTCGACGGCCCGAATGAAAAGCCTACTACCAGGGCCAACATCGAACAGAATTAAGGTAAAGTCCGTACATACTATAATTCCTTAGATTGCGTTCAAGGCCTGGTCGAGGTCGTTGATGATATCCTCGTAGTGTTCCGTACCGATGGAGAGGCGGACCGTTGCAGGAGAGATGCCCGCTTCGGAAAGTTCCTTCGGAGTGAGTTCGGAGTGCGTCGTGGTGTACGGGTGAACCACCAGGCTCTTCACGTCGGCCACGTTAGCGAGCAGGCTGAAGATCTTGAGGGAGTCAATGAACTTGAAGGCTTCGGCCTGGCCGCCCTTCACGTCGAACGTGAAGATAGAACCACCGCCGTTCGGGAAGTAACGTTCGTAGAGCTTGTGGTCCGGATGGTCGGCAAAGCTCGGGTGATTGACCTTCGCGACCTTCGGGTGCTTCGAGAGGAACTCGAGAACCTTCTTGGTGTTTTCCACATGGCGGTCAAGGCGGAGCGAAAGCGTTTCGGTGCCCTGGAGCAGGAGGAAAGCGTTGAACGGGGAAATCGCAGCACCTTCGTCGCGGAGGAGAATAGCGCGGATGTAAACGATGTAGGCAGCGGCGCCTGCAGCGGCCGTGAAGGGCACACCGTAGCTCGGGTTCGTCTCGGTGAACTGCGGGAACTTGCCACTTGCAGCCCAGTCAAACTTGCCGCCGTCGACGATGATGCCGCCGAGAGTCGTACCGTGACCGCCGATGAACTTGGTAGCAGAATGCACCACGATGTCGGCGCCGTGTTCGAGCGGGCGGATCAGGTAAGGAGTACCGAAGGTATTGTCGATCACGACCGGGATCTTGTGCTTGTGGGCGATTTCAGAAATGGCTTCGATATCCGGGATATCGGAATGCGGGTTGCCGAGTGTCTCGATGAGCACGAGTTTCGTGTTTTCCTTGATGGAAGATTCGACTTCCTTCAGGTCACGAGTATTCACGAACGTGGTGTCAATGCCGAACGGACGGAGCGTATGTTCCAGAAGGTTGTAGGTGCCGCCGTAGATGGTGCGCTGTGCGACAACATGGTCACCCTTGCGGGCAAGAGCGGTAATGGCGTAAGTGAGGGCTGCTGCGCCAGAAGCGACTGCGAGGCCTGCGATACCGCCTTCGAGAGCGGCGATGCGCTTTTCAAAGACATCCTGCGTCGTGTTGGTGAGGCGACCGTAGATGTTGCCGGCATCCTTCAGGTGGAAACGGTCGGATGCGTGCTGTGCGTTATGGAAAACGTAGGAGGTGGTCTGGTATATAGGAACCGCGCGGGAATCGGTTGCGGGGTCTGCCTGTTCCTGGCCAACATGGAGCTGAAGAGTTTCGAAGTGGAGCTTGTTCTGAGTAGTCATGTGTGAAATTCCTTTTTTCTGTTTTGTCATCCCCATGCGGGATGTTTGTTAAATAGTGCCCCTATATTTCAAGCCGGGGCCCAGCCTGGCGGATTTAAGCTCCGCGAGCCTCACTTAGGGTACACATTCGAACTTTCATAAGCTATCCTGCCTTCGCAAACTATCGTCTTGCTGTTTCTAGGTTTTAAAGTTCTTGGGCGGCGTTTCCGCCCGACGGGGAGTAAATTAGAACTATTTTCCCACCTTTTCAATAGGAAATTAGCCCAGCACGCAAGAATTTTGCTTACATTTTTCTTACTAATAGTTTTTAACTATAACTAGCCATAAAAAAATGGCCAAATTTCGAAAAATTTGGCTTAGAGGCCGCAATTCCAATTCTTTCCGCCCGGAATCTTGCCCTTGGCTTCGGGAGTATTGCGCAGGAACTGGTCGAGCTTGACGCCGTCCAGGTAATTCCTGATAAGTGAACTGAGTTCCTTCCATACCGGGAGCGTCGTGCATACCTTCGCGCGTTCGCAACTGTTCTCCGGTTCGTCAAGGCAGGCCACAGGCGCAACGGAAGTCTCTACCAGCGAAAGAATCTGCCATACGCTGCATTCCGTGGGCTCGCAGTTCAGCTTGTAGCCGCCCGCCTTGCCACGTGCGCCCGCAAGCAGTTTCCCGCGGACAAGCGCACCCAATATGCCTTCAAGATACTTTTCAGAAATGCCTTCCCTCTCGGCAAGTTCCTGCAACTTCACGAAATCGTCCTTGCCGTTCTCGGCAAGGTCGATCATCACGCGGAGCGCATATCTGCCCTTGGTGGAAATTCGCATTTCTCTAGCACGCCCTTAGTACGTTCCCAGCAGGCTACGGACCTTCTCCATCATGGCCTTGGACTTCACGCGGGCCTTCTCCTTGCCGTATGCGAGAATCTTGTCGATTTCCTCGGTATGGTCAAGCAGGTAGAAGTACTTTTCGCGGGCCGCACCCAGGTGTTCTTCGAGAACGTTCTGGAGTTCCTGCTTCGCATGGCCCCAGCCCATGCCGCCTGCGCGGTAGCGGGCCGCGAGAGCCTCGGTCTGTTCCGGAGTCGCGAAGAGTTTGTACAACTTAAACACGTTGCAGGAATCGGGATCCTTCGGTTCCTCGATTCCCTGGCTGTTCGTAACAATCTTGCCAATCTTCTTCTTCAGGGCCTTGCTCTCGAGGAAGATATCGATGACGTTGTCGTAGGACTTGCTCATCTTGCGGCCATCGAGACCCGGGATGATACCCGTCGTTTCCTGGAACACCGGTTCCGGAATCGTGAAGACGTCCTGCCCAAAGTGCTTATTGAACTTGATGGCGATATCACGCGCAAATTCCACGTGCTGCTTCTGGTCCTTGCCCACGGGCACGATGTCGGCGCTAAACATCAGGATGTCGGCATCCATCAGACACGGGTAGCAGTAGAGGCCCATGTTCACGTTTGCATCCGGGTCCTCGCCGGCGGCTTCATTCTTTGCCACCTTGTCCTTGTAGGCGTGGGCGCGGTTCATGAATCCCTTCGGCGTAAAGCAGCTGAGTGCCCAACTAAGTTCGAAAATCTCGGGAATGTCGCTCTGCTTGTAGAACAGACCCTCTTCGGGGTTCAGGCCAAGTGCAAGCCAGGTCGCCGCAATCTTGTAGATGTTCGCACGCATCTCTGCACCGTTCTGCACGGTGGTAAGGGCGTGATAGTCGGCGATAAAGTAGACCGTGTCGTAGGTCTTGGAAAGTTCGAGTGCGGGGCGGATGGCGCCCAGGTAGTTGCCTAAATGCGGCGTGCCGGTGGGCTTGATGCCCGTAAGGGAAATTTTCTTCATGGGCGCAAATATAGCAAGATTTGCAAGGTGACCCAAATATATACGCGTTATTTATTTAAATTTATAGGAAATGATGCAGAACGAGAAATACATACTGGTAGACAGCGAAGAGAGCCTTGCGAACCTTATCGCAGACCTCGGGCTCTACGACATGGCGGCCGTCGATACCGAGGCCGATTCCATGCACCATTACCATGCCAGACTCTGCCTCATCCAGATTACCATCGGAGAACACCACTACATCGTAGACCCGCTCTGCGGAGTCGATATTTCTCCCCTGTTTGCTACGAAGGCGATGCAGACCGTCATTTTCCACGGCGCGGACTACGACCTGCGCCTGCTCTGGCAAGCCTACAAGTACTCCCCCAAGAGCATCTTCGACACGATGCTTGCCGCCAAGTTCCTGGGGGCAGAACACCTCGGCCTTGCCGACCTCGTGCGCGAGAACTTCGGCGACGAACTCAAGAAAGAGAACCAGCGCGCCGACTGGACCATTCGTCCGCTCCCGCTGGAGATGTGCGAATACGCCATCCACGACACCTTCTACCTGCACGAACTGTGCGCCATCCTCTCGGAAAAGCTTATCGCGGCCGGGCGCATGGACTGGCTCATGGAGCAGTGCAATGCGCTCATCGAACATTCCAAGATGCCGAGCGAGAGGACCCGCGAACAGTGGAGACTTACGGGTTCGAGCCTTTTCAACCCCTGCAGTCTGAACGTCCTCAAGCACCTCTGGGAATGGCGCGAGGCACAGGCCGAAGCACTGGACCGCCCGCCCTACAAGGTAATGCCTGCGGAACTCATGCTCGCCATCGTGCGCGCGGTACACGCGCACTACCCCGAAATCAAGATCGAGAACCTCCCCAAGCTGCCCCGCAACTTCAGGGACGAGCGTCTCGAATCATTCAAGGCGATGCTCGAGAGCGCTGTCGCCACGCCGGAAAGTGAATGGCCCGAACGCCTGCCCAAGGCGCCTCCCCCGCCGGTGATCCCCCACTCGGAACTGCTTGCCGCACTCAAGATATGGCGCGACGAGGAAGCCGCAAAACTCAAGCTTGACCCGTCCCTCCTTGCCAACAAGGGGCAACTCATCTGGCTCGCCGCTCCCGGCGACATGCCCTGGGAAGTACGCTACAACGAAGCGCACCTGATGGAATGGCAAAAGAAGATCTGGAACGGAATCCTCCGCGAAAAGCTCCCCTCTGCAAAACGTATCGGCGAGGACTAGCATGAACATGGTCACCGCCATAGTCGCAATCATCCTCGTGATGCTCGTATTCGGGAGTAGCCAGATCGTGGAACTCGTGCTCAAGAAGCGTCGCGAGAAGAGGGGCGAAGATATCATCAGGGACCCGTGGACGGAGATTCACGAGATTCCCGGCTACAGGAACTCAAGAAACATCGCTGCGTTCTACCCGCTCAAGGGCGAAGCAAACATCATGCCCATTATCGAGGAACTCGCGCTCGAAGGGAGACTCCTGCTCCCGCGCTGCGAGGGCGACGGAATCATGAACTTCTACAAGGTCTCCAGCCTCAGGAAGGACCTTGCGAAGGGGCACTTTGGCATCATGGAACCGCGCGAAGGTCTCGAAAAATTCGAAGGCGAAATTCCCATATTCCTCGTTCCGGGGACAAAGTTCAACTGGGACGGCTGCCGCATGGGCCACGGCAAGGGTTACTACGACAGGTTCCTCGCCAAGTACCCCAAGTCATACAAGGCGGGCATCGCCACCCCGGCACAGATATCGCAGGAACCCCTCCCGCAAAAGGAAACCGATATCCGGATGGACGTGATTATCGCCTGCAAGGAACGGTACTAGTACCGGGCAAGTATTTATAACGAATGGAGTGTTTATCCCATGGCTTTTAACGATGACAACCGCCGTAGCTTCAACCCTGACCGCAGGCGTTTCTTTTCGCAGAACAAGTTCGACAGGCGCCCGCCCGCAGAGAAGGTCGTCACCGCCATGGGCGATGCCGACGCCAAGCCCCAGGTCGCAGTCGGCGGCATCAAGGAAGTCACCGAAGTGCTGACCAAGGAGCCGCTGAAGGTTCACCGCGTGCTCTTCATGCACCAGTCCGGGAATCCGAAACTCTATGAGCTGCAGAAACTCGCAAAGCGTGCGCACGTACACGTACAGCAGGTCGACGCGAAGATTCTCGACAGCTACGCCCGCCCGAACCAGGGCGTAGTCGCCCTCATGAACGAGAAGGAACTGCTGGACTGGCAGGACGTGCGCGAGGAACTGTTCCAGGCAAGGGACAACGGCGAAAAGAAACTCGTCGCCGTCGCGACAAACATCGAGGACCCGCGCAACCTCGGGGCTTGCATCCGCAGTTGCCTCGCCCTCGGGGTCGACCTGTTCCTGATTCCCGCAAAAGGAATGTGCGGGATTACCCCGAGCGTCGCCCGCACCTCCGCAGGCGCCCTCGAAAAGATGCGCGTGTGCAGGCCCGACAACCTCGAGGCCGCCATCGGCGAACTCAAGATGGCAGGCTACCAGGTCGCAGGTCTCGACGCCGACACCGAGACGAACCTCGCCGACTTCAAGTTCGCTGACCAGGTCGTGATTGCCGTGGGTGGCGAAGACGTTGGCCTCCCGCCGTTCGT
Organism: Fibrobacter succinogenes; assembly: GCA_902800815.1. GTDB lineage: Bacteria > Fibrobacterota > Fibrobacteria > Fibrobacterales > Fibrobacteraceae > Fibrobacter > Fibrobacter succinogenes_B. Next base: position 92,215 of record CADCGB010000005.1, on the reverse strand, counting down.
GAAAAAACAGTGCGATGCCATCCTCCGCATCCCGATGATGCCCGAGGCTCATTCCTACAACGCATCCGTAGCACTCTCGCTCGGGCTATACGAATTTGCGAGGCTCCGCATCAAGGCGTAATAGCCAGATTGCCCTACCGAAATTATCTTGAAACCATAGACAGCACAGAGGTCTCTTATGGAAAGCGCAAGAAAAATCATCAACACGTTCCTCAAGACGAAATACAGCCCGAACGAACTGAAGGGCGAACTCTTCAAGGTGGGCGAAGCCGCCAAGGAAGAGGGCTGGACCTTCATGGACGCAAGTTTCCAGCTGGGTGGCAAGGCCCGCGACGAAGGGCTTTCCCCGGACGAGGTTGAACAGATTCTCCGCCGTGCGTTCTCATCCGAGAAGCGTTCCTCCGAACGCGAAGAGGCACAACCCGCAGCGCAGGCCGCACCCGCAGCAGCGGCACAGGCAGAACCTGCCGCCATGGCCGCGCCCGTAAAGCCCGCCATCATATCGCCGCTCTCTACCGGCATGATCTCGATGGAGCAGATGCTTGCACTTGGCCTCGACACGCAGTCCATGGAACTCCTGCAGAACTTCAAGATTGACCCGGAAGCGCTCTCCATCCCGTGGCCTGCCGCCGACTGGCGCAAGGACCTCGCGAAACTCCTGGACATCGCCTTCGAGACCGACGAGACTATCGAGTTCAAGATTTCGGACACGCCGAACGCCACGGCTGAACTCGTGTCGAACATTGTCGGCCGCGATGATGCCATCAAGAAGATCATGAAGAGCCTGGACAGCCAGGAAGGCGCGCTCATCTGCGTGAACGCGACCAAGGGCGGTGCAGACGCTAGCGACGAAAGCTGGCGCTACCGCTACGCCGTCATCGACAACCCGAAGATGTCGCTGGCCAAGCAGCTCGCCTACTACAAGGCATTGAACCTCCCGTGCGCTGCCCTCGTGAACACGGGCGCAAACTCCGTGCAGGCGTGGATCAAGATTGGAGCCAACGACCGCGAAGAATACGACGAGCGCATTGACTTCCTGTTCAAGACGCTCGACTCCCAGGGCTTCAAGGTAGATTCCTCCAACAGGAGTCCCACCATGATGGCCCGCATGCCGGGCGTGCTACGCGGCGGCAAGCAGCAGTACCTCATCGGCACCGAGCAGGGCGCAAAGAACTTCAAGGAATGGAAGGAATGGGTCGAGTACTCCCTCGATGGCAAGCCGCTTATCGAACTTGCCAGCGATAGCGAGGAACCGCCGAAAAAGGATGCAAGCATCATCGAGAACATGCTGCGCGCAGGCGAGTTCTTCCTGTTCCAGGCACCTCCCAAGAGTGGAAAGTCGCTCGCCCTCATGGACATGGCGCTTTCCATCTGCTACGGCGAGGACTGGTTCGGCAATGCGACCTCCTCGAACGACGTGCTGTTCATCAACTTCGAACTCACCAAGTCCGTGTTCCTGAACCGCCTGCACCTGCTCGGCAACAAGCGCGGGCTCAACGCAAGTACGCCCAAGTTCGGTTTTTTGAACTTGCGCGGTACTGCTCTCTCCCCGCTTGAGACGGCACAGCTTATCGCAAAGAGAATCGAGGGTGCCAAGAAGCTCGAGAACCACGACTACCGCGTGGTGGTCATCGACCCGATATCCGCCGTGCTCCACAACCCGAAGTCCATGCGACTCACCGGCTCGCCGCACCAGATACTGATGCAGATGGTCGACACCATCATCGCGCTTACCGGATGCGCGGTCGTTACCGCATGCAACAACGACGAATACCCGTATCTCGAATCCCGCGCCGACAGCGTCATCTCGCTTTCGCCGGTGGAAGGCGGCCTGAACCTGTTCCAGATAAACGGTTCGTTCCGCGAATTCCCGAAGATGCTCGCCCGCGAATGCTCGTGGATCTACCCGCGGTTCCTCGTATAGTTACAAAGAGTTCTAGCAAATGTTCGACAGACAGAAGAAATATTCTACACGCGCCCCCAAGAAACTTGTCGCTGGCAGGTTCCACACAGCCCCCGCCAAGCCCGCACCCGAAAAGGAATCTAGCGCACCGAAGGCAAAGCCCGCCCGCAGGGCCATCCCGTTCGAGGAAATCAAGCGGCAGCTTACGGCATGGGCCGAAGACAACCGCATTCCCGGAAAGATCCAGGCTTGGTTCACACGCGATGCAGCAAACGACCACAGCGACTGGCGCATACTGAACAAGCTCGTGAACAACCACGAGTCGCTCGTGCTCGAAGCCCCCGCATACGGCATGGAGCCCCCCGCCGTGGTAAAGGGCATCTTCGACCAGTTGCACAAGGACCACCTGCACACGCTCAAGAAGGCGCTGCGCCAGATCTGGTTCAGGGCCACCGGCGACGGGCGCTACGCGCTCCTCGTGCAGGCGAACATCCACGGTCGCAATTCCGGCCACGAGATAAAGTCGTTTATCGAATTCCTGCAGCACAACTGCCCGCAGGTCATCAGTTGCCACCAGGTGCAGTGCACGCCGAACCACATCTTTGACCCCGCCATGCAGCAGAACATGCGTGTCGATGTCAAGCCTGCATTCGGCAGCGCCTTCATGCCCATCGCGGGCACGGGCCTTTCCATGCACGTGCTGGACTGGGCGCCCAAAATGAAGGACACGTGGGTCGAACTCCCCCTCCGTATCCGCGAAGCCGTCCACCCCGCGAAAGGCGACCGCTTCTTCGAGTTCTATAGCGCGTCGGGCTACGTTTCCGCAAGCCTCGCCCAGGACTTCGAGCAGGTCGAGGCACTCGACTGTCGCGAGACCGCGATGGAATCCGCAAAGATGAATGCGCGTAGCCTCGCAGGCAACAACATGCGCTTCCACCGCAGCCACCTGGACCGTGCCTTCCTCGAAAAGTTCTTCGGCAAGCGCGACAACGAGGGCAAGTGGACATTCTACCTGAACGAACCCGAAGCAGAACCCATCACGAGCGACCTCGTGCAGGCCATCGCCGCCTCGCGCCCCGAACGCATCCTGTTGCAGGTAACCGACCTCGAGAACGCCGCAAAGCAGATCAAGCGGTTCCGTACCGAGGGCTACATGCTCCGCAAGAACATCCCGCTCTACCTGGAACCGGGTAGCGGCAAGTTCGAGCTCCTGATGCTGTTCGTCCCCGACAGGGCTGGCCTCTTGGGCGGATTTGCGGCCCAGAACGGGCCAAAACGCTCCGTCAAGCGCCCGCAAGAACGAATTTCGGGCAAAAATCAGTCCGATATACCCCATTTTGTGCAAAAAAAGGGTACTCCCAGGGCAAGAAAAGATTAAATTATAAGTAGTTAACTCGTTTTCATTCAAAGGGTTACAAGGTTCTCTATGAATTTTTTCAAGTGTGCGACACTCACTCTCGGTCTCTCCGCCCTGGTCGTTTCCGCCTATGTGGTCAAAGAGGGCGATACCCTCTGGGACTTGAGCGACGAATACCTGCATGACCCGTTCGCCTGGCCCGATCTCTGGGAAAACAACAGGCACATCCAGGACCCCCACTGGATCTACCCGGGCGACTCCATCTACCTGGGTGATAGCGTGCGCGAAGAACCGGTGATGCAGATCCCCGCCGACAAGAAGAAGTACCCCTGCAAGGCGGCCGTTGCCGACTCCAACCTCCCGAAGGGCAAGGGCTACCGGATTGAAAGTGTCGGATGCGACGAGAACGACGAGCGCAACGGCGAATTCGAGAACATGCTCGGCAACCTCCGCGACAAGGACAAGAAGCAGAAGAAAAAGAAGCAGGAAGCCGATTCCTACTTCTACAAGAAGCGCCCCGAACCGAAGATTTTCAACGGCTACTACCAGATTCTCGCTCCCGAGATCTACACGCTCGATTCCCTGAAGAACGACAGCAACTTTATTTCCATCCGCTCCGGCGAAAAGAAGGAACCCATCCTCCACATTCCTGAAATGGAAGTCGTCGTGGGCATCGGCAAGAAGACGAACCCCAACCTGAAGAAGGGTGACCTCGTGGAAATCCTCGACGCGAAGAGGATTGATGTTCCGGGCAATGCCGGCAAAACCTTTGAACATTACGCCCTCCTCAAGCTTTCGGGTGTCGCAAAGATTACCGCCATTGGCGATACGCTTTCCCGTGCGATGATCATGCAGAGCTTCCGCGAAATCAAGATTAACCAGTCGAAGGCCCGTCTCAAGAAGCCGATTGCACCAATTAACGTGAACGGCTACAGCGACGTACCTCAGTCCAACATCGACTCCATGGCGCAGATCCGCTACGCGATGGACCCGATGCTCATTATCGGCAGCTACTCCTACGTGCTTATCGACAAGGGTACAGAACAGGGTTACGGCACGGGTGACGCCATCGCCATCTGGGAACCGGACCGCTCCGATGCATCCATTGCACCCCGCCTGCTCGGCCGTGGCATCATTGCACGCGCATCGCAGAACGAGGCTGCAGTGCTCGTCCGCGAGGCATACTCCAATAACCGCCGAATCGAAACCGGCCACAGGGTCTCCGTGACCCACAAGGCGAACATAGCCAAGTGACAAAAGCGCTTCTCATCACGGCAGGTCTTGCCCTCTCGCTCTCGATGCTGCTCATGGCCAGTTGCGTCCTTGTCCTACTGTTCCCCAGTATTTCGGCTAGTCTCCCCCTATAAAGCGGGGTGACGATGCATTTCTCGAAAGGAAACCTGATACTCATTCTCGTGTTCGTGGGCGGCATCATCATGCCCACGGCAATCCTTTCGTTCCTCGGGTTCCGGAACATCCAGAACGAGATGTTCCTTGCACAAAAGAACTTTGACGAGAACCAGGCCGCACTCGAAAAAGACATCGAGGAAGCCATCGCCAAGGAACAGGAAAAGATTTACCAGGAGACAAAGGCGGCATCGCTGTTCCTCTACGAGCAGCCCCGCAGCCTGCTTGAATTCGGTAATGCGGCATCGTTCAAGGATGTCTCGGGCATCGAGGCGATTTTCCTCTACAACAACGGCAAGCTCGTCTATCCAGACATCTCGTCCAAGCACTTCTACCCGACTCACGATTTTTCTTCCATAGTCGCAAGTCCGAACGAACAGAGACTCTTCGAGGCGGAACAGGATACAAGTAGCCGCGAAGTCCTGCTCCACAGGCTCATCAAGACAAATTCGCTCTTTACCACCAAGAACGAACAGGTGCTGAACATTCTCGGGATTGTGCGACTCTGCTACAAGGAAAAAAACTACGACGAGGCACTCAAGTGGCTGAAAGTTCTCGAGAACAACCCGCACCTGCAGGGCTACCTGCACGCAGACCTCACCCGCTCGGTAAACCTGTTGCATTTCGAAATCCTCGTGAAGCAGAAAAAACATGCCGAGGCCGAGGACTACAGCCTTTCCGTGCTGAGCCAGTTCTTGCAGAGCGAAAGCATCGAGGATATCCCTTCGGCAAAGTTCTTCTTCGAGACCGCCTTCTCGCAGATTCTCTCCTTCGAAGACCTCTCGCAAGAAAAGCGCGAATCGTTCTGGAACCTGCGCTCCAACTTCAACCGCCAGTTGGGCTACATGGAAATTCTTTCCAAGTACCGCAAGAACTTCGAGGAACTCCTGAACAACGACTTCATCGCAAAGGACGGCATCCAGTACCGGAGCGGCGAAGATATTACCTTGTTCAAAATGGGCTACCCGTTCCTTTCGGGTAACCAAATCGTGATTGCAAAAATCGATGCGGAGGCGTTCCGTGCAAGGCTCATCGAGAGGGTCAAGAACGTATCGCAGCGCTGGAAGAATGTACCCTTCTCCATCGTAGACGAGAAGGATTCTCTGCTCGCCGGCTCCATCCCCGACAGTTCCAACGTCATCTCGCAATCCCGCATTTCCGAAGCGTACGATTGGGAGTTCTCGCTCTACGAAAAGGACATCACCGAAATCCGTAGGGAATCGCGCCAGCGCATGTACCTGATGTACGGCCTGTTGCTCTTCTCGCTCATCACGGTCATCTTCGGTTCGTTCTTCATGTTCCGCTTCATTGTACAGGAACGCAGGCTCCTTGCCATGAAGGCAAACTTCCTTTCGAGCGTTTCGCACGAGCTCAAGACGCCGCTTACCTCCATCAAGATGTTCGCCGAGATGATGGCCCGCGGGCGCGTCGCAAAGGTCGAGAAGGTGCAGGAATACTCCGGGCTTATCGGCAAGGAGGCTACCCGCCTCGAAAACCTCATCGGAGCCATCCTCAACTACACCCGCATGGAGCACGGCACGGGCGCGTTCAAGTGGGAACGGCTTGATTTCTCGGTATGCGCGAAGAAGGTATTCGATGCCGTCGAGGATATCGGTGTCGAGAAGGGCCTCGAGTTCCATACAAAGTTTGAACCCGGTGCCTACGTGATGGGCGACTACACCGCACTCTACAGCCTCGCCCAGAACCTCATCGAGAATGCCATCAAGTATACGAACGCACCCGGTGAAATCACCATCAGCGTCTATAACGAAGAGGACCGCGCCGTATTTTCCGTGGCAGATACCGGCATCGGCATTGACTCTTCTGAACAAAAGAATATATTTAACGATTTCTACAGGGTCGGCGACGAAATGACCCGTAGTACAAAGGGCTCCGGCCTCGGGCTTGCCATCGTGAAGAGGGTTGCCGAAACGCACAAGGCGACCATCTCGCTTTCAAGCAAGCTGGGCAAGGGTTCAACATTTACTGTCAGATTCAAGAAGGTGGACTGATATGCAACACAAGATCCTCATCGTAGAAGACGAAGAAATCATCCGGCTCGGACTCCAGGATAACTTCGAACTCGAGAACTACATCGTCGAGACCGCTGCCGACGGCGACGAGGCCGTCGCCAAGGCGGACTCGTTCCTGCCGCACCTGGTGATTCTCGACTTGATGATCCCGAAGAAGAGCGGGTTCGAAGTGTGCCGCATCATCCGTAAAAAACACCCGGAATGCTTCATCATCATGCTCACCGCAAAGACCGAAGAGACCAGCAAGGTGGCCGGCCTCGAGATGGGCGCCGACGACTACGTAACCAAGCCGTTCTCCATCCTGGAACTGCTCGCCCGCGTGAAGGCATTCCTCCGCCGCACCGAAGTCGCCGCCCCGCAGGAACCTGCCGCCCCGCAGACGCAGGACTCCATCGACTTTGCCGACATCCACCTGGATTTCAAGAAGTATGAAGCCACGAAGGGTGGCGAGCCGCTCGAGATGTCCGCCCGCGAATTCCAGATTCTCAAGTACTTCTGGCAGCACCGCGGCGAGGTCGTGCTCCGCGAAGACCTGCTTACCGACATCTGGGGCTACACTCCCGACAACATGCCCTCGACACGCACCATCGACAACCACATCGTGAACCTGCGCAAGAAACTCGAGGATGACCAGACGAACCCGAAGATCATCGTCTCCATCCGCGGGGCAGGCTACAAGTTCGACGCATAGAAGGCAACGCTAATGTTCACTAGGCTGCACATACGCACATGCAACGCGACAAGAAGGGCGCTTACCGCCTTCCTTGCGGTGTTCTGCATCTGTAGCGCAAGTGCCTTTGCCGAAAAGATGAACTCAACTATCCAGGAAGCCATATACGACTTCGAGATGAAGGGCGAAACCGCCGAGGCCATTCGCCTGCTCGAAAAGGTGTCCACCCAAGGCGACAAGGAAGACCGCGAGAACGCCTTCTTCTACCTCGGGAAAATCAGGGAACTTTCGAACAACAGGACATCGGCCAACTTCTACTACCAGCAGAGCCTCAACACGACCCGCGAAACGGACCGTGCCTACTGGCTATCGGAACGCGAGGCGGCCACCAGCAGCACGAACGGCGCTCTCATCAAGAACAAGTTCACGCTGCGCTCCCCCATCGCGAAGGTATTCCGTAACGAATCCACCTACCTGCTGCTCCAGAGCGGAGCCATCAAGAAGGTGCTCGCCGATACCATCGTCGATGTCCGCACGGGAATTCCCGCAAGGTCCGACATCCTGAAAATTGACGATAGCGGAATCTGGTACCAGACGCTAGACAGGGATAGCCTGCTCTACAGGCCGCACAACGCGAAGTTCCCGGCAAAGAGGTACCCCATCTCTGCCACGAAGGAGTTCTTCTCGAAAGGCGACTACGCCGCCGCGCAGAACGGGCACACGCTCACCCTTCTAAACAAGAAGGGAATCATCGCGCAGGTCAACGAGACCTTCAACGGCTGCCATGTCGAGGGATTCTTCGAGCCTACCGGCCACTACGTGCTCAACTGCACCGACAACGCGCTCCACTTTGTATCGAGTATCGACGGGAGCGAATCCTTCACGCTCTCGCAGTTCGACGCTATCCGGAAAGTCATTGTCGACGGCTACAACGTCTACCTGCTTTCGGGCAACTACCTCTTCTGCTACCAGCCACGGGTCAGTTCCAGCCCGCTCTGGAGGGTACTGTTCAGCAACGCCGAAGAAATCATCCCGTTCAACAATGGCATCGTCGTTCTCGAGGCATCAGGCAGGATTACACTTATTGACAAGACTAGCGGCATGGCAAAGAACACCATCCGAAGCGATGCAAGTTCCATATACCCGCTCGCACTCGGAACGCTCGGGCTGTTCTCCAACGAAGGCGATCTCATCGCGGTCGATACGCTGCTACACCCACTTTGGCACTTCAACTTTGCACGCCCCGTCACGGCAAGCCCCATCCATACCGAGAACGGCATATTCCTCGTATTCGACGACACGCACCTCATGAGCATCGCCGCCCACTACTACGGCAAGAAGGCTCTGCAGTCCGACCTACTCACGCTCAAGGCCGCCGCCATGGCAGAGGCGGGCGCATGGAGCGAAATAAGCCCGCTACTCGATTCCCTGCTAAAACTGGAACCCGGAAACGCAGAAGCATGGCTCTATAGGGCGCTGCAACTCGAAGCCACCAAGGGCAGCGAAAAGGAACGTCAAAAGGCCTGGTCCGAGGCGGTTAGGTTGTCCGTAAGCACCTCGCACACGAGCAGCATCATTCTCGGCCGCTACAGCAAGGCCATCGGCGCCAAGTTCGTAAGCCTCCTGAACATTACGCCCAAGACAAGGTACCCGCAGTTCTTTGGCCACAAGAAGAACATCTACACCATCGACCCCGCCGCAGAAAAACTCATCTGCATCAACGCCGACAACGGCGAACAGCGCTGGGCCAGGAACCTCCCGCGCATGACCGACAGTCCCGTGATGAACAGCGACGAGAACACGCTCGCCATCGCCTCGGGATTTGCGCTCTACATCTACGATCTTGACCGCGACGCCACCCCGCAAACACTACAGCTCCCCGGAAAGGCGTTCAGCATCCAGCAGACGCCAAGCGCTATCTATATCGCCACCTGGAATGGATTCCTGCTCAAGGTATCGCGTTCCGAAAGCAGGCTCGCCTGGTCCCGCAAGATCTACTCCTCGCCCTTCATCTTCACCCCGCACGAATCCACCATCTACGCGGCAAGCCTCGAGGGCGAAATCAAGTACATCGGCGACAATTCCGGACAAGCTAACGAGTTCAGCCCGCGCCTCCCCGGCTCCGTATCGCAAATCGCGAAGGCCGATACCACCATCGCGTTTGCAACCGACAACAACCGCCTTTATCTCTACAGCGCAAACGACATCACGAAGGACCCGGCACAGATCCTCCTGGAATCTCCGGTACTTTCGCTCCAGGTCACGCGCGATCACGATTCCAGGAACCTCCTCGTGGGCCTTGCCGACCAGAGTTTCCTCTTGTATTCCTCCTCGGGTACGCCTCTCTGGAAGTACCAGGGCAGGAACTCCATCTTCGGCAAGCCCTACATCGAGGGCAACCTCGCCTGGATAGACCAGGGGAACGAGGTTATCGCCATTTCCCTGAAGGACGGAAGCGTGGTCCACAAGTTCAATACCCCCGGCGGGGCAGGCACCCCGTTCGTCATGAACAGGACCCTCTACAGTGCCTCGTCAAAGCGCCTCCTCTACGGTTTCTCGCTGTAAAAATCGCGTGATGGCCATCACTTTTTGTAAATAATTGGAGATATTTGCAAAAATGGGGCAATTTATTCCACTTTGGAATTACTGTAAAGAAATTTTAGTAGCAATTTGCTAACATTCTCACTAGATTTTAATATTATGAGCGAATTTGTCAAAATTATACACAAAGCCATGGCTGGCTCGCTGGTAATCCTGGCGGGTGCTTTCGTGGCGTGCGAGAAGGATTCTGCCGAAAAAAGCACGGCAGAAAACTCCGAATACCCGCGTGCAGAGACCCTGTACATCGGTGGTTTCGACTGGGCACCCCCCACGACCTTCAACCCGCTGGATTACGACCCGAACTTCCCCATCGACGGAAACGTCCGCCTGATGTACGAGACGCTCGTCACCTATAACCAGATTACCGACAAGCTCGAACCGATGCTCGCGGATTCCTTCACGAAGACCGATTCCTGCATCGTGGTACACCTTGACAACAACGCCAAGTGGAACAACGGCACGCCCGTCACCGTCGACGACGTCATCTACTCGTTCCATATAGATTCTATCCTCCCGACGCCGCGTCATGGCAACTGGGAATACCTTACCTCCGTTACGGCCGACAATAGCAACAACATCACGTTCCTCTTCAACAAGAAGAACAAGAATCCGCTCATTATCCTGAACGCTATTGCAGAAACATCCATCCTCCCGAAGGCGGTCTTTGAACCGATTATCGAAGGCGCAAAGGATGGCAAGGCCTACAACTTCGGCAAGGTCGTGGAATTCAAGAACGACAATTCGCCGGTCGTCTCGGGTCCATACAACCTCAAGACGTTCTCTCCCGACAAGATTGTGCTCGAGCGTAACGACAGCTACTGGGGCAACGTGAACCACGGCGGCAAGGCGCCTGCGCCCAAGTATATTATTCATTCGCTCTACAACGGCAACAACCACTTCAACAGCGCGATGACGAAGGGCCACCTCGACGTGTCCTCCATCTTCCTGCCGCAGATCTGGAACAAGGCGAAGGACAACATCCGCGCCTGGAGCCGCGAGGAACCCTATCACCTTCCGGGTTCCATCACGACGCTCATCATCAACCACCAGGTTGAACCGTTCAACGACCCGGCGTTCCGCCAGGCCCTCGCCCATGCCGTAAACTTCGAGAAGATTAAGTCCCGCGCCATCTCGAACTACACACCGGCTATTCAGGCGGGCTTCATACTGCCGTTCGGCCCCGAGGCGCGCTTCTTCAACAAGGAAGATGCCGACAAGTTCGGTTATTCCTACAACATCGAGAAAGCGAAGGAAATCCTTACCGCCGCAGGCTACACCTGGGATACCGAAGGCAAACTCGTGGACAAGCACGGCAAGCCCGTACGCCCCATCAGCCTCGAATGCCCGCAGGGCTGGACTGACTGGGAAGACGTCATCAAGGTCGTCGCGGAATCCTTCGGCGAAATCGGCGTTACCGCCGAACAGAACTTCGTGGACTACAGCGTATGGGACAAGGACCTGCGCCAGTGCACGTTCGACCTCGCCATGAAGACGCAGACCGCGGAACTCTCCGCAGCCACCCCGTGGACGCGCTTTGACCAGGTGATGGGGAACGTCGCCCTGAAGCCCGTCGGCGAGGACGCATTCTCGAACCAGGGACGCTACAAGAACGACGAGGCGAACAAGCTGCTCGCAAAAATCCCGACGATTGCCTCCGAGGATGAACTCAAGAAGGCATACCGCGAACTGAACAAGATCTTCATGGAAACCGTACCGGTTCTCCCGGTCATGTACCGCCCCACGCAGTACTACCAGTTCTCCACCAAGCACTGGACGAACTTCCCGACCGAAGAGAACCCTTACGCACCGCCGCAGCACCTGATTGTCGCTGCAGGCGTGAAGGCGCTGTGGGAAATCCAGCCGGTCAAGTAAGACCCGCTTAAAGACTAATCCAGAGGCTAGAATCTAGCCTCTTTTTTGTTTTTTATCGCATTATTTTGCATCTCGTCATACTCGTATACACGGGCAACTATCTAGCACTAACGCTATTGAAAATATTTTTATATCTTTAAGGTGTAGTGAAAACTAAGGAGACTATCGTGGGTAAGACTCGCTTTATTTTGCCGAACCTGTTTACGAGCCTGAATTTCCTTCTGGGTGTATTTTCTATCTGCTGGACCACCGGGGCATTCGCCACCACCGACCCGATTCTCATGGGAGCCTACTTCATCATCCTGTGCGTTTTGCTCGACAAGCTCGACGGTTTTGCCGCACGCCTCGTGAATGCAAGTTCGGAGTTCGGTGCGCAGTTCGATAGCCTCGCTGACCTTATCGCATTCGGCCTCGCCCCCGCATTCTGCATCATCTTTGCCTACAAGAACCTTGCGCCCTCCTTCTTCGAGGAGAACATCCCCCTGATGGTCATTGCGTTCTCCGTATACGTGCTCTGTGCCGCCATGCGCCTCGCCAAGTATAACGCCTGCGATAGCGACAGCTACCACCACCACTTCTCCGGAGTACCCACCACGTTCGTCGGTGCAATCAACTCCATCCTCATCGTGTTCCTCAAGAACGTGGGCCTGTTCCAGAATGCCGACAGTTCCGCCCTCTATCTGCCTGTCGCAGTCCTCTTCGTCACGGGCCTCCTGATGGTCGCACCGCTGTTCCTCCCCAAGTTGCAGCCCCGCAAGAACAAGGCCTTCAATATCTTCCAGGCCGTGCTTATCGTGATTACCTACGTCTGCGGGTTCCTGTTCATCACAGAGAAGATGATTATCCTCGAATTCCTGCTCGTGCTCGTCGCCTGCTACATGACCATCGGTCTTGCCGTCGGGCTTATCCAGCGCAAGAATATTATCGAGGAAGCGAAGGCCAGCAAGGCCGAAAATTAATCTTGCGCCGCGAGGAATCGCGCGAAAGATTCACCGTAACGTTCAAACAGGAGCTCCGGCGCTAGGCGCGGGAGCTCTAGCGTTATGCATTCAACCCGATGCTCGCTGCACCAGATCCCGAAACTCCCCGGCGTGGGGTAACCGATGTCGGGTTTCCACGGGAGGTTCAGGGCTCCCTGTAGTTGCTCCACGAGCGGCGTACGCGCAGGGGCGTCAATGCACCCGATGGGGGAATGCATCGCAATTACGGACTCCGGCTTAAGGGACTCTATGAGGGAGACAAGCGCCTGCGTCTCGGGCTCGCTGCCGGGGGCACTGCCCGGAGAGAGAAGTGTATCGCGGTCCGCTTCCAGGATGGAGCGCGACTGTACCGGAGACGCATTCCAGTTCGATGTCGCGAAGTTGCGGTTCAGGTCCACCCCGTTCGCGTTCCCGCGGGTCCCGAGGGCAACGCCGTCGGGGTTCGCGCACAGCACGAAGGCGACATGCTCGAAGTTCGTGTCAAAGGCGCGCAGGCAACGGCTCAGCAGGAACGTCGTTTCCGGTTCCTCGCCGTGAATCGCGGCAAATACAAGAAGCCTGCAGGCGCTACGGCACGGGTAGTAGCGCAGGGGTGCTCCGAGGACGGAACGCCCGTACTCTTTTGCGTCTAGGCGGATTACACCGCGATGTTCCGGAGTGAATTCCATGCGAGCCCTGTGAGTCTAGATAAAGTAAGGGTAAATGAAATCTTCGGCGAGGGAATCGAGACGCGCGAGAATGACGCGCTTGCAGGCGATATCCGTAGCCTCGTAAATCTTGCGCAATGTATCGAGCGAGAAGTTCCCCAGCAGGCGGCGTGACGTGGGCAGGTGCGCAATGTGCCAGCCCTCGGGCTTGATCTTACCGCGGCCGGGCACGAACACGCGACTGAACCCGAAGGCATCATTTGCGTCAAAGTGCGCATCCAGGAACTTGTGAAACTCCCTGAACATTCCCGTGCATTCGTCGGGCGTGAGCTGCACCTCGTAACCCTCGGGGCAGGCGTTACCGTCGACCACGTCGATATCCGTACCCAGGTGGTGGCGGCTCGCGCCCGGCAGTGCCGACCACGTGAGGATGGCATACATCAGTTCTTCCTCGTCCTGCGGGCGCTGCATCGGCTTGCCGAATTCATCGAGCAGGGCGAGTTCCCCGCGGGCCTTACGGTTCCAGATGGAGAGTTGCTTCTCGAACGGGCGGTACGCCGATTCCAGGCGCAGTCTAAATCCATTTTCTTTCAGGAGGGCATCAAGACGCGCGAGGTCTTCACAAATGTCTTTGCAAACAAAGTAACCTTCCTGGAATTCGACCAGTTCCGGCTTTCCGAGGCCGTAGGGCAAAAGTTCCGCAGATTCCATATCCATAAAGCTCATGGCAACTTCCCTCCCATCTTCTCGATAAGCGCCTTCCAGTCGGCAACGCTCGCCTTCTTCTTGCGGCCGGCGGGCCTCTTGGAATGCGGAGCCAGCGCCGCCGTAAACGGGGCCGGGTTCGCATGCGTCCACGCAATCGCGAGCGCGTCGGAGGCATCGAGCGGCAGGTCGGAAGGCTCTATCCCGAGTCGCGCGAAAATCATGTTCGCCACCTGCTCCTTGGCCGCACTCCCGTCACCCGTGACGGCCTGCTTTACCACCTTCGGCGGGTACTCGTTGAATGTCATTCCGCGCTTGCGGCACGCCACCAGGATTGCCCCGCGTATGTGGCCCAGCACCAGGGCGCTCTTCGCGTTCTTCGCAAAGAACACGCCTTCCATGGCAAGCGAGTCGGGCTTGTACGTATCGAGCCTCGATTCCAGTTCCGTAACGATATGGAGCAGGCGGTCTTCCACAGGGCGGCCCGCCGGGGCATGCAATACCCCGTATTCGAGCACTTTCGTGTGCCCGGATTCCGCCTGCAGGAAGGCGTACCCGGTCGTGATGGAGCCGGGGTCGATACCTAGAATTATCATGCGCTTTAAATTATAAAAATAGAGCATATATAGTTCATACATGTCGTGCCTTTATTCCATTTTCTTATTAGATTTTCATTGAGAGGTTTTATATGGTTGTCGATCAAGAACACACCGGTATCATGCGCAAGAAGACTCACCCGCGGCAGCTGGGCGTACCCCTGAACCGCTGGGGCCGTAACCTTATTTCGTGCTGCCCGTTCCATTCGCCCGAAGAGACGTCGCTGTTCTTCTACGATGCGCTGGGCTACTGGCGTTACCGCTGCCTGCAGTGCGGCAGCGAAGGCGACCTGGTCGAATTCGTGATGCGCAGCCGCTTCAACGGGCTCGAGGAACCCGCCGCCCGCGCCGAAGCCATGGAATTCCTGGGAGCCCAGGAACACGAGCAGGAAAGTGACCCCGACGAACATCCGTGGATTAAGGAAATCGGCGGCGAGAAGTCCCGCGTGCTCGAGAACTTTGTGCGCTACTGCCACTGGGCCGCCTGCAAGAGCCCCTCTTCCGCTGAATTCTTCGAGAGCCGCGGCTGGAGCATCGGCCAGGCACAGCTCTACGGTCTCGGCTACTACAGCGGCGACCCGGAACCATTCTACAGTTACTGCATGCTTTCGGGCATCGAACGCCACCAGGTATCGTTCTACCTCGACAACCTCGAGGCCTACCACGAACCGCGCATTACCATCCCGGCACGCAACTCCAAGGGGCTTATCCACTCCGTGTACGGGCGCTCCATGGAAGATGACGGCGAGCACAACCCCTACATTTCGTACGCGTCCGGCCCGGTCGACATTCCGTTCAACATCCAGCCCGACAACGACAACCCGATTATCGTGGAAGGCATGTTCGATGCTCTGACAGCAGACCTCGCGGGCATCCCCGGCGTGGTTTCCACGATGTACCAGGATCTCACGATGAGCCACCTGTACAAGCTCAAGGCTTGCGGGGCAAATTCCGTGACCCTCATCCTCCGTCGCGACGCAAACCGCAGGAGCCAGGAATACCGCATCCAGGACTACCTGAAGATGGCGGAAACGCAGGGACTCAAGTTCAAGTCCATCGTACTCCCGAAGGACGAGACGGTAGACCTGATGGTGCGCAACTACGGCGCAGACCACCTGCTGAACCTCATCAACGAGACGGAAGAGGACACAGTCCACACGCACCGCCGTTCCATGCTGCTGCAGGACATCAAGGAGAACTTTGACACCGCGATGGGCTGCCCGCCCGACGTAAGCGTGGGTTACCCGCTCAGCACGTTCCCGCAACTGTCCAGGGATATCGACGGCATCCAGTCCGGCATCTTCTACGTGTCCTCGAACCCGTTCAACCTGAAGACTTCCCTGCTCTCGAGTGTCGCGCTAGACCTCATCGAGACCAACAAGGAAATCAAGCTTATCTATATCGCGCTCGAAACGCCGCGCCGCCAGATATTTGACCGCATGATCGCGATGCTTACCGGGCTCTCGGTGCTCGACGTGCGCAAGAAGAACACGAACGAAGAAGTCAACGCGAGGATTCTTGAGGCGACGCGCGCCCTCATGGGCTACGTGCGCGACAACCGCCTGGAAATCTGGGAAGACCAGCCCTCGTTCGACAACAAGGAACTGCTCGCGACGCTCAAGGAAGAACAGCGCGAACATGCCGGCCTCGTCGTCATCATCGACGGTATCGACCACTTCAAGGTGACCGACCGCCCCGACCTCGCCGACATCCACGAAAGACGTTCCTCCGTTATGCTCGACATCTACAAGACACTCGACATTCCGCTGTTCATCGGCGGCGAGATCGTAGACGAGGACGGGTCGCTTATCGCACCGCGCGCCTACCTGCGCGATTCCGATGCCATCTACTGGCTTGAATCCAAGGACGGCGAACTTGCGCTGAACGTCAATTCCAAGCGCCTCGGCAACAACAACTTCTACAAGGGCAAACTCACGATAGACCCGGAATCCAACCGCATCCAGGAAGCCTGATGTTCACCGTCGTGGACTTCAACAACTTCTGGAGCCCCTCGGGCGGCGGCGTGCGCCGTTATCACCTGCAGAAGATGGCATTCTACGAGAGGCTCGCGGGCGTGTGCCCCGAGGAGGACGTGCTCTCCGTTTTCGTGATGCCCGATTCCAGGACGTTTACCGAAGTCAAGAGCGACAGCCTCATCATCGAGCACGTGCAGGCGTTCAAGTTCCCGGGTAACTGGGAATACCGCTTTATCTGGAAGCTGTCGCAGGTGGAACCCGTACTCGCGAAGTACATTCCCGACGTGATTGAAGTTGGGTCGCCCTACATACTCCCGACCGTCGTGCGCAGGGCGGCAAAGCACGTTAGCCCCGAATCGAAACTGGTCGGGTTCTGGCATGCGGACTTCCCCGTGACCTACGTGGGCCGCCCCGTCGCGAAAAAACTCGGAGTAGGCCTCGGCACTTTCGCCCGCAAGGAGGCGTTCTGGTACGCCCGCAAGGAATTCAAGGGATTCGACTGCATCCAGGCATCCTCCAAGGAGGCCATGGCGAGACTGCGCAAGAATAGCCTGCCCGACCCGCGGTGGATTCCGCTGGGCTGCGACATCGAGATGTTCTCGCCCACAAAGCGCGACGAGGCCTTGGTTAAAGAACTCAAGGCAGGCCGCCCCGAACGTCTCACGATGTTCTTCCCGCACAGGCACTGCAACGAGAAGGGAATCGACCTCGTACTCGGGGCATACGACATCCTCACGCAAAAACTCGGGCACGAGCCCGCCATCGTTTTTGCGGGCACGGGACCGAGCCTCCCGCTGGTGCAGGAGGCTGTACAGAAGCACGAGCATATCCGCTACATCGGGTTCGTGAACTCCATCGACGAGATGGCAAGGTACTACGCGAGCGTAGACCTGGGGTTGGCACTTTCGGGCTGGGAGACCTTCGGGCTCTCGATTCTCGAGAGTATGGCAAGCGGGAACGCGCAAATCGGTGCTGCAGCAGGAGCCGCATTCGAGCACGTGACGGAATCGGGCGCAGGCATCATCCTCAAGGAACGCACACCCGAAGCCCTTGCGGATGCGATTACCGAACTCTACCACAGCGACATGGCCGCCATGAAGCAGAAGGCCCGCGCCTATGCCGAAAAGTTCAGTTGGAACGACTGCTTCAAGCGTCAGCTGGAACTCTATAGACAAATTTGCAACAAAGAACAAGAATGAAACCGGCTTTTTTAAACGTATTGAAGAAGATAGGGGCAAGTGTCGCCCCCCTGCAGAACCTCGTGCTAATTTCGCTTGCGGCATGGTTCACGCACATTTTGCTCCGCGTGCTGCTCCTGTTCCGCAGTAACCCCTATGGTTTCCCGTTCGTATCCAAGCCGGACTGGTTCATTTTTCATGCCGTATGCATTGACTTCCTGTGGATTGTGAACGCCCTCCTGGTGTTCCTGATCCTGGGCGGGATTGTCATACGCATTGCTTCCAATAATGCCACCGGCACCAGGGTCAAGACCGTCGCGAAGGTCACAACCATCCTCTATGCGGCCTTCCACTGCTTCATCCTGTTCTTTACGCTCCTGGACAACGAGACGCAGCGATTCCTGGGCGGGCATCTGACTTTCGGACTCGTTGACACCTACAAGGATGCCTCCTCCATCATCGTGTTCTATGACTACGTAGCGAACGACCTTTCCGTTCCTTACCTGCAGTTCGTGGTACTCGTGCTCATGTTTCCGCTCACGTACGGCGTCTACAGGCTACTGCGCAAGTGGTACCGTCCGACTGACGGTTTCTACGTCAAGAAATCCGTCATCGCAATGCTCATTTTCTACATCGCATCGTACTCGTTCGTCTACTTTATCTGGACAGGCAACGCCCGCATGACAAAACTTCGCCCGGTCGTTTCGCTCATCTATAACGACCTGTTCGTGGCAAAGAAGGCCGTAGGCCTTACGGATGCTGATTTGGGCACGTACCGCACCGCTTACCAGAACCTGTGGCAGAAAATTGAGGGCGATTCCGACTGGCAATTCTCCGACGCGAAGGAAGGCAACGGGCTCCCGCTCTACCGCGAGCCGAGTGCAGAACTCCTGAACAGCGAAAAACTCAAGGCCCAGCGCGAAATGCAGCCGAACTTTATCCTGGTGCTCATGGAATCGCAGCGCGGACGCAATACGGGCTACATGAACCCGCAAATTCAGCCCTCGCCCACGCCTTTCATGGATTCACTTGCAGCTCATTCCCACGCATGGATGCGTATGCACACAAGTGGCGTCCCGACTACCGGCGGCGTGCTCTCAACCCACATCGGTGTTCCGCACCATTCTAGACTCGCGCAGGCCACCGATTTGGCACACGTGACACTCCCAAGTTTTGTTTCCGTCCTGACTGAAAACGGCTACAGCACGCACTACATGTCGGCAGCAGACCCCGCCTGGGATAACCTGGGCGTATGGATGTCCAAGTGGTACACCGCGCAGCACTACAACCGCGAACGCGAGGACGATTCCACCTTCATCGACAACGCGATTGAATACGTGCGCGACACGCTCTCCAAGGAGGGCAAGCCCTTCCTCGCCACCCTCATGACGCGCTCAAACCACTACCCGTTCAACTTTGCCGCAGGCATGACCGACGAGCAAAAGAACCGCCCGCTGCAGGAACGCATCAACGTGACCATGAATTACGCCGACCGGCAGATTGCCCGGTTCTTCCATGCAGTCGAAAACGAGGAATGGTACAAGAACACCTACGTAATCATCATGGCCGACCACGGATTCCCTCTGGGTGAAAACGGGGTCTCGACGATGAACGGCGGCGGATTCTCAAACGTGAGCTGGATTCCGTTCTTTATTCACGGGAAGGGGCTTGACGCCGTACGCGATACGACGACTGCGGCGCAGATCGATATCGCCCCCACCATACTTGAACTCGCAGGATTTGCCGTGCCGAATATTTTCATGGGGCATAACTTGCTGCGCGGTGGTTCGGCAAGCTCACCAACCGAGGCCGATTCCGTGCCGGAACCGCTCGCGGGTCTTTCACTCGGGGCATACTCCGGCTATGCCGCCATCGGGCTGGACGGCTACCGCTTTATCGCAAAGTACCCCGCCCAGGACGAAACGCATATCTTCGCCGACAGCGACCTGCGCCAGGAAAACGAACTTACCGGCAAGTTGCAAAACGAAGAAGGCCGCCTCTCAGCGACCCTCGACACATTGCTCAAAATTTCGGACTACAGCCTAGAAAAAGGATTGTAGTCACACTTACGCCGTTTCGGCACCGATGCCACTACTTGTATTCCACATGGAATAGGAAGCGGTTGTCGGACACAAACAATTCTTCCTCGTCGCATGTCTTTACGTACAGGTGCAACTTTCTGTGCCCAACAATCCTAGTGTATTCGTGTTTCGGGCCACAATCGCCCCGAACACCTTCTTCTTCGTCGTATTCCCAGCCCATTTCTTCGATAGCACTGTACAACTCACTGTAATTTTCGTAGTAGAAGTGGCAGTACATCCGCCAAAAAGTCTTCCCCGTGTTTTCGGTAATATTGGTGGTGACATGCTCTCCGTCGTAACATTCTTCGGGAATGGGATTCCCCTTGAACTGCATGATGGGAGTCAAGTCGCGGAGTTCTTCGGGCATGAAATCCGCAGGTTCCGGGTCGGTAGCACACGCCACCAGCCCACAAAGCAAGAGCAAAACAGAGCAGTATTTTAACATAATTGTCCTCCTAGACAAAATTCAAACTATAGAACGCCGCTATGCAACGCTTATAACGAGGCTTATTTCCTCTTCAACCAAGAACCACAAAGGTACATTGTAAAAATGACACTCGTGATGAGGAACATCGCAATGCTAATGCAAGCGAGGTCGCCGATGCCCTTCAGGCCGCGGTGTGTCGTAAACAGGAACCCGACAAAGCCCGCAATGGTCGTGGTAGAACTTGCCATCACGTTGCGGCCCGTAGTATCCATCAACTGACGGAGCGTCAGATTCTTGTCACTCATCCACGAGGTAATCATGTGAATCGTGGAGTCAATTCCGATACCGAGCGCCATCGGGATAACAATCACGTTGTAGATGCTTATCTTCCCGAACTCGAACAGGTCCGTCAGGAGGCCGAGCAGCCCGAGGGTCAAAAGCGTTCCCATGCCGAACGACACACAGCCCGCGAGGAAGAGTTTCGGCTTGCGGAACGAAATCACGAGCGTACCGAAAATCACGAGAATAATCACGAGCGCAAGCCTGAAGCTATCCTTCTTCACGGAGTCGATCACGTCGGAAAGAATGAACTGCGAGGAGAACGTGCGCAGGTCTTCGCCATCAAAGTTCCAGTGACCGTAGCGGTCCTGGAAACGCTGCAGGGCATGCGCATCCCAACTCGGAAAGTCACCGTAGATAAAGCCGATCTTGCCGTAGCTGCCATCCTTTTCACGCAACAGGTCGAGCGTCCAGCTCGGGACATCTTCAGCGGTAAACGTGTTCTCGACCGCAGAAAGCTTGCGGAGGTTCGCGATATTCACGGAGTCCTCGCCTTCGGCGCGGTCAAACACGCGGGCTTCGGCAAGTTCACGGATTTCTTCAATCACTTCGAGGCGCTGCTTCTGCGAATCCTGCGGCGGCACGAAACTCTTGAGCGTAAGGAAACTGCCAAGCGTCGAATCGTGTTCCACATGCAGGCGCACCATCAACGTGTCGTAAAGCTTGTCGAGCTGTTCGGGCTTGCTTCCCATCACGGCTGCAGGCGTAGACGTGACCGCCTTGCCTGTGGCGCGGGTGACCTTCGTAGAAATCTTATTCTTCGAGGCCGATACGTTCGTCGAAACGCGACGCAGGTTACGTAGGTTATGTTCGAAGTCCACATCCTGTGCAAACCAGATGGAAACTGCACCAAGCGCAAAGCCCGCAAAGGCAACGTACTTGAAGAACTTGAGGATTTTCGCCTCGTCCCAGGACTTGGGCAACAGGGAATTTTCCGGAGCCTTCGGGATACCGCCCATGCACTTGATAAACACCGGGAGCACGAGCACCGAGGTGAGCATACTGAACAGCACGCCCATCGAGGCGACCACGCCGAACTCATAGAACCCGCGGAAATGTGCAGCAAGGAGCGTGAGGAAGGCGGCAATCGTCGTGAAACTCGCGAGCGCGAAGGGCTTGAGCATCTTCCTCTGGGCGTGTTCCAGCACCTCCTCGAGGGTCGCATACTTGTGCAGCAACTTCTGCGAGGTACCCAAAATATGAATCGAGTAGTCGATACCGATACCCAGGATGATGGAGGCCACAAATACCGTAAACGGGTTCAGTTTTCCGTAGAAAAGAGCCGTAAACGCAAGCGTCGGGAGACAGGCATAAAGCACCGAGGCGGTCACGAGAATCGGGCCCTTCACGCTCCTGAAGAAGAAAATCGTGAGGAAGATGATGAGTACCAAACTAATGCCGAACGAGAAAATGGAATCGTTCGCGACTTCATCCACTTCCTTGAGGCCCTCGTAGGTACCTTCAACCGTAAAGCGGGTCGGCACCGGGTAAGTCTTGCTGCTGAAATAGGCAAGCAGGGAATCGGTGCGGGCCAAAATATGCGTCACGAATTCGTAGTCGGTGGAAGGCTTGATGAGTTTCGCGTTCACCACGCCGTTATAGAGAATCTTTCCAGTGCTATCCGGGCGCGGGGAACCGATCAGGCGGTTCTTGAGTTCAGAAGGAATCGTAGACTTGGAATCCCATTCTTCCGCCTCGTTCGCGGCCTTCGCAATATCGATGGAATCCGCCTTGCCCTTCTTGAAGAATGCGGCAAAGGCTCCCACCGCCTCATCAGGGAGGCCGAGTTCCTGCGGCAGGTTCTCGTCAAACCACACACGTTCCTTTTTCGGCTCAGCGGTCGTGGCGCTGTCAGCCCCTGCGCTTGTCGAATCAGCCGAAGCATCACCCAGCAAGTCGACAACAAGCGGGCCGTTCTTGCGGCCAATTTCCAATTGCAAGTCTTCAAGGTTGTCACGGATATTCTCGAGATGCTTTACCGGCAGGTAAAGGAGCGCATTGTCCTTGAAGAACTGGTTATCGTTATCGACCTGGGTAGAAACGAAATCTCCCTGCCAGTTCTTGTGGATGTAGGCGGCAATGGAATCCTGCAGGGCCACCACCAGGTTCACGTCCTCGCTCTGGATGGCAATCATGAACTTGTCGGTGGAACCGAAACGCTGGTACGATTCCTCGAGCGCCTTCACGCTCGGCGTGCCTTCGGGCAACAGGTGCGAAAGGTCAGCATCGAGCTTGAGCCCGGGCTTAAAGAGGATAGGTACAGCAAAAAGGAGCGCCAGAATCAGGTAGAAGGCAAGAGCCTTGTACTGGTGCTTGCAAATCAGGGGTATATACCAGTTAGAAAATCTTTCAGGGAGTGATTTCTTAGTAGCCATGCCTGCAATATAATAAAAAGGGCCGCAGGCGGCACGGCACGCGACCCAAGTTATTGATAATCGGTCAAATAGGGCGATGGAGGGTTCTGCCCTACGGCATCATGATGTCGTTGCGGAGCACAGAGCGCACGGCCTTCGCGGCACCCACCGCCTTCTTTTTCCAGGCGACATCGGCGGCATCCGTCGTGAGCGCATACGGGGATTCACCACCTGCACCCGCGCGATAGACATCCTCGTTCTCGAGGCCACCTGCAAGCACGTGGTCGCGGAACCCGAGGTAGTAGGCATTCTGCGAGAAGAATACCGACGGCTGTTCTGCAGGGCGTTCCTGGGCAAGCAAGTCGTAACCCCAGAAATGGTTCGGTTCACGCACCTGCGCAAGGTCAAAGATTGTCGGGCCCAAGTCCAGCTGCGAGGCGACATCTTCGCGAATAGTCAGCCCGTTAAGCAACGCCGTATCCGGTGCAAAAATCCCGATAAAAATCTGCGATGCGGAAAGTCCGAGCGGTTGCGGGACCATATAATCCACGGAATCTACGGGAGTATCGTGGTCACCCAGGATAAAGACGACCGTATTCCCGAAATCGGAACGCTTGGAAAGCGCTTCGAAGAACCGCCCGAGTTGCTGGTCGGTATAGCGTATCGCATTCCGATAACGCACCATCGCATCTTCAGGCTTGGCGGCAAAGGTTTCGGGATACCCGTAGAACGGAATATGCGAAGAAATCGTGTTGAACGAAAGTTCCCAGGAACTATCCGCAGGCATCTTGTTGAGCAATTCAATCGCGAGATCCACGCCCAAACTATCTGCAGCGCCTTCCACCTTCTCCTCGCCAATCAGATGCCAATCCTTATCGAAGAACTTCTCGATAAAGGGCAGCGTGTGGTCGAAAATCGGGTTCGATACCGTTGCATACGCACGATGATAGTTTGTCAGGAATTCCGGCCAGCCCTTGAACTTGTTTGCCGCATAGAAACTCGGCACGTCACGGTTCGGGTGAGAGGGGAACCCCATGTAAGTTGCCATCGTACCGCGCACCGTCGGGTAGCCGCCGCTAAAAGCGTTCTTGAACCATAGGGCTCCACCCAGCGCATTGCCGGCAGAATCCTTTTCGAAGTAAGCGCCATTTGCAAGTTTCCAGATGTTCGGCGCCACGGCGGTATCGCCTTCGAGCATCTTGTTGAATATGCGGCCCTTGAACGACTCACCCATAATGAACACAATGTTGTAGGGCTTTTTCGCCTTGTATTCATGCGTGGGGGCGCCACGGTACATCGGGAGTTCCAGATCATCGTTGCGATCCGCCGCAAAGTCCTTCGGCAGGAAGGCATCCAAGTCACCAACGAGTTCCTCGGTAATCTTCGCATTGTCATGAATGAACTCGAAAGTCTCGACCGCGGCAATGTGCAAAATCGGCGCCGTAAGCGTATGCTTGCCGAGCGTAAACCGCATATCCACCTTCGTGTGCGTCACCGGGATTTCAATCCACCCGCGCGTACCCGTAAGGAACAGCACGAGCGGCACCAGCGAGAGCGCCATACCGACAGCAAACATCACGCCAGGAATTTTCCGGGAAGCGGGCTTCCAGGCCCCATTGCGGTTATCAAGCACGAGCGTCTGGCGGCGCGCACGCAGCCGGAGCGTATAGGCCACAACGAACGCGATTGCACCCGTAAAGCAGAGGAGGACCATCGATACCCAGAGTACAGTGCCGAGCAGGTCACCGCCCAGCGTAGAAACCGTAGTGGCATCGGTGATGTTCGAAATATGAAAATACGTGCGCAAGAAGGAATAGGAAAGACGCTGGTGCGAAAAGCGGAAAACGTCATAGTCCGCAATCGCCACGAAGAAGTAAAGGCCGTAAAAAATCGCCAGCCCACGCGGAGCACGGGCAAAACCAAAGAGGCCCGCCATGGCAAGAACCGCGCCGAACGCCATGAATATCTGCCAGAGGGTCTTGCCCTCGAACATTTCGGCCATCGAGAGCCCGAGCGGGTCCGGCAGGCTGTAGAAAAATACCAGCAGAACGCTCTGTACCACCAGAGCCACAAGTGCCATCGCAAGGTAGGGATTCTTTAGCAAGCGCACAACTACACCTTCAGTATAAAATCTACAGCCTTTTCCAGATCCTCGACCTGACGGGCATGGACCTGCGCGTAACGCTTGGGGGCACGCGCCGCATACTCGTCGTAAATTTTGGAATCGAGCAGTTGCACCAGGCGGTTCTTGATTTCGCTCACGGAATACGGGTCAAAGTACAGCACCGCATCGCCACAGACTTCGGGAACGGAAGTCGTGCCGCTCGCCGCCACGGGCACACCATAGCGCATGGATTGCACCGGCGGGTAACCGAAACCCTCGTTCAGGCTCGGGAACACGAACGCGTACGCATTCTGGTGCAAGAATTCCAGTTCCTTGTTTTCCACATAGCCGAGAAGCACAAAGCGGTCCCTATGCTTGAGGTGGCGCAGGTAGGCACGCGCATTCGTCGCCCCGGTAATCACCATCTTCATGTCGAGCGACTTGCCCTGCGATTCATACATGCCCACCAGTTCATCGAACGCGCGGGCGGCACGCAGGTTGTTCTTTTCCCAGCGGGCTCCGCTCGTGAGCAAGAAGTACTTTTTCGCAGCCACTCCCGGCGGCAGGAATCCCTGCGGTTCATATTCCGTCATCGGGCTATAGAATACGGGAATTTCCAGATTCAGGAGTTCCGGGAAGAACGCCTTGATGGAGGCCCGGCTATGCTCGCTCACCGTAATCGTACGCGCCTTGCCTTCGGCCATGCGTTTGGCCAGGTCCTGATACTTGGGCTTGTAGAAATACTTCTTCCAGCTTTCGCGATAACGCACCAGCGCCTCGAATTTCTGCCCGAGTTTTTTGGCAAAACCGACACCTGCCCAGCTGTACTGCATTTCCAGTGCACGCACGCCGTGCCAGGTAAACACGAAGTCCTTCACGTCAATTGCCCACTTCTTTTCGAGTGAATAGAGCGGCGTATAGAAGGTATCAATCTTGTTTGCGTCAATGATTTCCTGCGGGGTCTGCACGCTGATATCGAACAGCGGGATGTCTTTTTCCTTGCAGGCCTCGACAATCGCCGGGTCCAGATATTTTTTACTGTCGTAGGCGCAGCTGAACTGCACGCCACGCTTCACCAGCGCCCAGAAAATCACTTCGCCGTAACTTCCACCGCCATGGAACTTGGCGCTGTGAATCGGCTGTACTGCGACCAGATTAAAAAGCAAATTCACTTGCGGCCCCCGCGATTATCCTTCCCGAGAAGCGTTCCCAAAATTCTCAGCGGGAACACGAGGAAAGGCATCTTCTTGTAAATCCATGCGAGCGACTTGGCGAAGGCGTAGCTGCGGATAATGTAGGCGCCCGCCGCCCCCACCTTGCGTGTCTGGAACTCGAATTCTTCCTTGGCGTGGGCAATCACATCGTCGTAGTATTCGTTGATGGTGATACTCTTGTCGGCATTGACCTTCACCGGAATGTTCTTCAGGTTGGTGTAGAAGTCCTTGCGCAGAATCTTCGGCAAGAACAAATTCATACTTGCGGGCACATTGTGGCCGCGGGTATCGATGATGCGCGAACCGAAGAAGTGAAGCACCTTCGCCGTCGGGAGGAATCGGTTGCCATAGGCCAGCTGGCAGTTCCAGCCGCCGGGCATCTTTTTGGTGATGTAGCCGAACTTGAAGTTCGTCTCGGCAAGGCTCGCCATATCGTACGGGAAATTCTTCGACACGCAATAGAGCCAGAGTTCGTGCCAGGTCTCGAAGAACTTGCGGGCTTCGGGAGTGTCTGCGGCATACATCACTCCCCCATTGAAAATCTCGTCGTTCAGAATCGGCGAGAAGCCCATCATCTTCGCGTTGTTCAACACCTTCTTGCGGTTAATAGCCTTCGAGAGGTTCGTGTGGAAATCGAGCACCGCATAGATACCGCCCTTCCATTCTTCGGGAATCGAGAGGTCGCCCACGATGGCAATGTCCGAATCCATGTACAGGAAGTCGCCGTCGATGACATTGCGCATGACCGTCTTCAGGTAGCGGGAACGTAGCATCGGCGTGAACTTTTCATCCAGGGTCAGCACCTTGAGTTCATCGACCGCGTCCTTCAAGACCGCACGCGGACCGGTGAGGGTTTCCGCCGTCTTGTCGTCGGTAAGTAACGTCACGAACGCGCCCGGGTTATGCACACGCAGGGAGGCAATCGCCACGAGCGTCTGCTCGCAGAAAAAGTCCTTCGGGGAACTTGTCAGAACAAAAAGGTATTTTACACTCGGCATAAAAAGTCCTTTTCTATAGGGTGACGGCAGGCTTCTTTTCGTAAGCGGCAAGGCGGCCTTCAGTAGTCCCTCGCGGCGAATTCCTGAGGAAATTTTTCAGGCGGTGTAAGAACGGGCGCCAGCTGCCGTTGGTCACGTGGATCGCGAACGGCTTTGTCTTGGACTCGTTCATGCTCGGCAAAAAGATATCGCCCGGGTAAATCGTCATCCCTTCGGAGAGTTTCTGCAGTTCGTTCTTGTACACGAACCCGTATTGCTGGGCAATATGCGCGTACACGCAGGGCGAAATATTCGTCGTGTTCAGGCTTCCGTCGGGCAACACGAACGGACGGCCCTCATAGTACTCCATGCACTTTTTGAGGAACGGGTGCCCTGCTCGCGCACCAAAAATGGCCGCCTGCAACGCAAGTCCCGGAATCACCATCTGATCCGGATCCTTCTTGCTCCCGTCCTCGTTCAAAAGCTTCTCGGACCCGCTACGTTTGAAATGCACCGTATATTCGATATTGGTAAAGTACTCGTTTTCGAGGAACGGGTCGAAGCTCTGGTACATGTACACATCGCTGTCCAAATACACGCCACCTTCCTGGTAAAGAGCGTACAGACGGATATAGTCGCTCGCGAAAGCCCACTTGGACTGTTCCACCGCCTCGCGGACAAAGGGAACGCTATCGATAACCGCCCTGCTCTTTTCCATGTCCCAATGGACAATTTCGTAATCCGGGCAATGGCGCTTCCAGCTGTCGATGCATATTTGCGGCAGCTTGGGCAGCGGGTCGTTGGACAGCCAGATGTAATGGATTTTCTTGGGAATCATAATCACGCCTGCTTTTTAGGGATGTTGGCGTTCGCGGAGAAATGCTTCTTGACAATCTTCCAGTAAAGGAGCAACAGGGCAACAATCACCAGGTACACGACTATCTTCTGCCACATCACCATGGAGAACACGCCCATGTTCACCACAATGTAGAAGGCGATGAGCCCCACAATCCAAAGCGCCTGCGACACGAGCTTTATGGAATACGGCCTGTAGCCCATCATAATCAGGTAGATGTTATTGCAGATAATCGCTACGCCCTGCTGGCAAAGCATGGCGAGCGCGGCGCCCACGAGTCCGAATGCGGGAATCAGGAAATAGCCCGTCACCAAGGTGACCACGAGGGACGTAAAGTCCATCTTCAGCGAATAAAGCGTCTTGCCGAGCCCGTTGATGACCAAGTTCGACATTCCGCCAAACCCGCCCAGCAGGTGCACGAACAGCAATATGCCCAGCGCTTCGGGCTGAACAATAAAGTCCTTACCCGCAATGCCCAGAATCAAGTCCGGGAACAGCACGATGAAGAACCCGATAAGCAGCTGGATGAACGTGACCATGAAAACGCAGTAACTGTAGACCGGCTTGAGGTCCGTCTTGAGGCGTTCCTTGTCCATGCCCGCAACGACCGGCGTAAGGATAGGCGTAAAGCCCACGCGGATAGTCTGGAGGGCATTCGAGATGGTGACCATGATACCGTAGGCACCGGCCTTTTCGGGCCCGAGGAAAAGCATCACCATCCAGAGGCTCGAACGCAGCAGGAACGACGCGACAACCTCGTCAAGCCCGAGCGGCAACGAATAAAGCACCAAACTCTTGGGTGGCAGCTTGCCCGGCACCAGGGGCATATCGGGGAACTGGCGACGCACCAGCACAAAGTGCACGCAGAAGCCCACCACCTGGCCCACAAAAAGGCCTAGCGGAAGCGCATGCGGAATATTCAGGAAGTAGAGCGCGATGGACACCGCAGGGGCGAGCGTCACCGTCAGGAACGAATTGACGAACACGGCATTCTGCGGGCGGCGGTTCCCTTCGGATGCCGTACTGAACACGTAGGTGCCCACATAGAACAAGAGCGAAATGGCATACCAGGGCAGCTCCTTCGAAATGTAGGGCGTGAAGGAACCCACGAAAATGACTGCCATACACAGGAGCGAAATACCCGCCGAAACCCAGAACGATTCCATGATACCGTCGTGCGCGGTACGGTTGTTCAACTTGTTCTGCGGCAGGTACCAGTAGAGGCCCTTATCGAGCCCGAGAGTCGCCGAGTGCGCAATCGTGAGGAGGAGCGTCTGCGACGAGACGAATATACCGAATTCGGCGGCACCGAAAATGCGCGCCATCACGAACGTCAGGAGAGGCCCGCAAACCTTGAGGATTGTCCCCACCACGTTCACGATCATCGCCTTTTTCAGGAACTTGCTGTCGGTCTCTAGATTGCCCATAACAGGCCAAAAATAGATTTATTTTGCACCGGTCCCGAGCCCCCAAAAGCCATAACCCGATGAATTATCTATATTGCCCGATAAAGTTCAAGGTTATGGACTTTTCAACTCGAAAACCGGGATTTTAATCATGTTCAAGACCATCGCCATCGGCTGTGACCACGCCGCGTTCGAATACAAGGAAAAACTCGTCAAGTTTCTGGAAGACAAGGGCTACAAGGTCCTCGACATGGGTACCGACTCCACGGAATCCTGCGACTACCCGATTTTCGCCGACAAGGTCTGCAACAAGATTACCAGCAAGGAAGCGGACTGCGGTATCCTCATCTGCGGTACCGGGATCGGCATGAGCATGGCGGCAAACAAGCACAAGGGCATCCGCGCTGCCGTCTGTGGCGACCTCACCTCCTGCGAATTCACCCGCCTCCACAACGACGCGAACGTGCTCTGCATGGGCGCACGCATTATCGCCTACGCACAGTGCGAAGTGTTCGCCACGAAGTTCCTCGAGACGGAATTCATGGGCGGCAAGCACAAGAAGCGCATCGACATGTTCGAACAGGCCTAGTTTTAGGCGCATTTTCTAAAATCTGAGGAAATTGCAGAAATTTCGTTCACTTTCGTGCTTTTTTTGCTAAATTAATTAACGTATGGTGCAGTTCAGTCAAACTTCATGGCAAGAGTTTTCGCTTCCGAATGTCTTGGAAACGCTTCAATACGCTCCCCTGAACCTGACTGTCGGCAAAGAGCCCAAGCTCCACTACATTTTCCCAAAAGAACTCAACGCAGGGGCAACCGTCAAGTACCAGCTGCAGTACGGCTTCAGGGTCATCCGCTGGACCGGCATCATCAGTTCGGTAAAGGATAACCAGATTACAGTCCGCCTTGGCCAGGGTCCCTTCCGCGGATTCACCGCAAGCCACAAATTCGTGGCCGAAGGGCACATGACCGCCTGCTACGACGAGCTCTCTTTCCAGGGGCTGATTGGCATTCCCGAAGACGTATTTGCGGGCATTATCGCAGGCGCAAGCCTGGTCTACGGGATTTTCGCCCGCAAGGATACCCGCGACATAGTCCTCGCCGTTGAATCCCAGAAGAAGACGCAGGCGTTCGAATCGCTCGACCTGGGCGCCACGGCGGGTTAGTCCCGCACCGGGGGGTCCGCCACCATGTACACTTCACTGAAACAGGCCCTGCTCGACTTGGAAAAGGCGGGGATGCTCAAGCGTGTCCACGAGGAAGTGGACCCGTACCTGGAAATGGCGGAAATCGCACGGCAGGCATTCGACAGCAAGGGGCCGACGCTCCTGTTCGAGAAGGTGAAAGGGAGCAGGTTCCAGGCGGCTTGCAACATCTTCGGGACCCGCGAACGCATGGATTTCCTGTTCCGGGATACCCTCGAAAGCACCAGGACCGCAGTCCAGTTCAAGTCCAACCCCGCAGAATTTTTCAGGCATGCAGGCCCCGCCACTTTATTGCGTGCAGCAAGGGCAGGCATCCGCTCGCTCCCCAAGCGTTCGGGCAGCATCCGCGACTTCGAGGAATGCACCCTCGCAGACCTCCCGCAAATCGTCGGCTGGCCCGAAGACGGCGGGCCATTCCTCACGCTCCCGCAGGTAGCGACACTCCCGGGTAGCGACGCGAAGATACTCGCCGCAAACCTCGGCATGTACCGCGTGCAGATTGCAGGGAACGATTTCACACCCGATGAATGCGGCATCCACTACCAGATAAACCGCGACATCGCGCGGCACCACAGGAAGGCCATCGAGGAAGGCCGCCCCCTCAAGGTGAGCGTTTTCCTGGGCGGGCCCCCTGCACATACCGTCGCCGCGGTGATGCCCATGCCCGAGGACCTCTCGGAGCTTACCTTCGCCGGAATGCTCGGCGGGAGGCGCTTCCGCTACTTTATGCACGAGGGCTACATCGTCTCGAGCGATGCGGATTTCTGCATCCTGGGAGAGATTGCACCCGAACTCAAGCCCGAGGGGCCATTCGGCGACCACGTGGGCTACTATTCCGGCAAGCACCTCTTCCCCTACCTGAAGGTAAGGAAGGTGCTCTGCAAGAAGAACGCGATTTACCCGTTCACCTCCGTAGGCAGGCCCCCAAAGGAAGACACGATTTTCGGGGAGTTCATACACGACATTACCAAGCCGATGGTACCCTCGTCGCTCCCGGGCGTAGAGGCTGTCCACGCGGTCGACGCATCGGGCGTACACCCGCTCTGCCTCGCCGTCGCGAAGGAAAACTTTATACCCTACATAAAGCCCGAGGAACGCGAACCGCTTGAACTTTTGAAGACAGCGAATGCGCTGCTCGGGTTCAACCAGGTTTCACTCGCGAAGTACCTGATGGTGGCCGCGAAGGAAGATGCCATCGCCGATGAAGCGGGCATTAAACAGCCAACGGGTGTTAAACAGCCCGCCGACAAAAATCAGGATGTTCACGGGGCAAAGAATGCCACCGGGCAACTGGATGTCCGCGACGTTCCGGCTTTCTTCGCGCACATGCTGGAGCGAGTAGACTTTGCGCGGGATCTACACTTCCAGACCTCCACGTTTATCGACACGCTCGACTACACGGGAACGCGCCTCAATCACGGTTCCAAGCTCGTGATTGCCGCGGCAGGCGTCAAGCGCCGCGAACTGCACGAGAATCGCAATGACCTTGACGGGCTTGTACTGCCCGCAGGCTTCAGCAATGCAAGAATCGCGATGAAGGGCGTACTCGCCATA
This sequence comes from Fibrobacter succinogenes, assembly GCA_902800815.1. Lineage (GTDB taxonomy): Bacteria > Fibrobacterota > Fibrobacteria > Fibrobacterales > Fibrobacteraceae > Fibrobacter > Fibrobacter succinogenes_B. The sequence goes on along the minus strand of CADCGB010000005.1, from coordinate 59,773 downwards.
CAATGGAACGGCGGCGAACTAAACAGTGCCTACATGCAGGCGCTCCGCGACGCCCTCGCAAGCTGGGAATACCGCGAGAACTACCCGTGGGTGAGCGTCATGGACGATACCTCCACTATCGGCGACGGCTCGCAGCAGAGCCTCGATGATTTCCTGTGGACAACGTTCACGCGCTCCGACCCCGCACAAGATATCTACGGGCTGAACGAGCGCTTTGCGCAAAAGCACTGGGCGATAGACGCGCCGCTTATCGTCGACGCCACCGCAAAGCCCAGGCACCAAAAGATGCTTACCGTAAGCGGCTCGGTCAAGCAACGCGCCACAGAAATACTTGCAAATGCCGGGAGGGAACATGCGTAAGTTCTCCCTGCCCCACCTCGCCCTTGCACTCACGCTCACCGGCACCGCCTTCGCACACGGGGGCAAGTGCGGCATGCATTTTGCAATCCAGAACAGCAAGCAGCCCAAAAGCGTATTGCACCCTGCCGCCGCGACCCGAATCAAGGACTGCGATGCTCGCGAATACTACGACAGCGTCTACACACGAGAAACGGAACACTTCCAGATATTCTACACGCTCGGTAAAGGCCCGCACGCCACCTCGCCCGAGTTCATCGACTCGCTTGCCGTAACGCTCGAGAAGGCACTCACGTTCCACACGAAGACCATGGGAATGCGCGCACCCCTCGGGCTCGATACCACAAGCCACTTCCAGAAGCCTGTCAAGGAAGGATTCTACCCGGTCGAAGTCGCAGAACTCGACTTTCTCCATGACCCGAGAAGCGTGCTCAAGGCAGACGCCTGCAACGGATGCTACGGCGTGACATACTCAAGCCCCAAGGATTACCACAAGTCCGAAATCATCATCGACAACGACTTCAAGTACGTGCAGGAAGGCTCAACCGTCACAGCCTCCGTCGAAAGCGATGGCAAGGAATGCCACTACCCCGCCTCGACAGTCACCCTATACAACACGACATACCAGTACTCCTACAACGAGAACTTCGCCAAGGGAATCCGCGTAACCATATTCCACGAAATGTTCCATGCCGTACAGTTGCGCTACATGGACCTGTACAACCACTGGACTTACTGGATAGAGGCATCCGCGGCGGCAAACGAGGAACTCGGCGCACCCGAGATAAACGACTACATTCTGTACCTCAACAGGATCTTCGGCTTCACGGGAACCCCTCTGGATAGACTAAAGGACGACTACTGCCTTGCGATTCTCTACCTGTACCTCTACACCCACGTAGACAAGCACTTTGACAAGGAAATCTGGGAACTTTTCGAAACCGGGCCAGACTCGCCCTTCAAGGAACACCTCAAGAAAATCCTTGACAAGCGTAAACTGGAAGGCGATTCGCTGTTCCACGATTTCGCGACATCCGTCGCGCTCTCCGGGAAAAATGCAAAATCCGTAAGTAAGTCCCGCTGGATTTACGATGACCAGCCCGAATGGAACACTGTATCTGCCATACACGCAGAAACAGTCGAGGACAGCACGGACCACAACCGTTTTGTTCCCGAGGCGCCGATATACGCATTCAATTACTACCTAGGCGGAGTCCCGAACATTGAATCCTACAGGGGCAAGGCCTCGGCACTCGTGTTCAACGGCGACAAAATAGACATCCGCGGAATCTCGAACACGTCGGCGCTCGATTCCATACTGAAGGATTCCTTCTTCGCCGATTCCATCATGTGGGTGTTCAGCAGTTTCGACGACCCGAAACTCATCCCCGAGATTGTCAAGGATTCTACGCTACGCGCCTACCCCATGCCCTGGCGCGGCAACGGCTCGCTCTGCTTTACGCCGCTACCCGAATCCAAGAAGTTTATCGAGATAAGGAACGCCCGCGGGGACCTGGTGCTGCGCGAGCCCTACGAAAGGACCACGCACTGCATCGAAGCAGACAAGGTAAAGGACTCGATGAAACCCGGCGTGTACCGCTTCCGCGCCGGCTCCAGCGGCAAGACGCAGAAGTTCCTAGTCGTGTACTAGGATTGCGCGCAAAAATATAAAGCGAACACTTGAACGAAGTGATCGTGCGAACGTGCGGAGCACACGATGAAGCCAACATTACAAAAAAAGCCGTTTAATAAAATTTCCGAACGCTTAGGAAACCCGAAGCGACTAACAGCCGCGAGGGTTTCCTCCCGCCGCTCATCTCTTTCCCGCAAAAAGAGAAATAAACCATTTTCAACCGGAGCCACCATTATTTTTTTTGCGTAGAGTGGCACTTTATAAAGCGAACACTCGAACAAAGTGAATGTGCGAGCGTATAAAGCGCCCTCGAAGCAAAACATTATTTAATAGCGCAGGTTAAAGCAACTCCCCGATCCACGGGAAAAGATTGTCTTGATTTTCGAGCTTATTCAAGAGCGAAGTATCGGGCTTTTTGCGACCCATCGCGAGTCCGGTCATCGCGGCGGCGTAGAGGGCGCACACATTCCTGTAGTGCGTATTCTCGCGGAACCGCGCGTAGTCTGCAGCAGACTTGTTGTGAATCATGAACGCCCAGTCGGAGGCCTGGAACAGTAATAGTTCGCGGGCCATCTGCGCGTAGAACCTGCGGAACAGTTTTGTCTGCGCAGTCTTGCCCTTCTTCTCGCGGGCAACGAGCGCGCGGCGGAACTCCTCCATCATGCCGCGCATGCGGAAGAATAGCGGGTACGCGTGACTCACCTCGTCATTCATCCAGACTTCACCGAAACCGCCCTCGCCCCATGAGGAGAATATTGGGCTATGTACCGCCCCATCGCAGGAAGAATACATCGTGGTTTCGAGTGAGGCCATCTCTACCGTGTTGGATGCAGCAGCACGCTCAAACATCTTCTCGATAAACAGCGGGCCCTCGAACCACCAGTGTCCAAAGAGTTCCGCATCGTAGGGGCACAGGATGGAAACCTTGTTGCCTTCCATGTTCGGGAGGAGCTCGGTGACGGTCGCCTCGCGGTTCGCCACAAAGAGTCGCGCGTGGTCTTCCACCAGGCGCATCGCGTTCCACGGGCGATAAATCTGCTTGTCCTCGCTCCCGGTAATACGGTAGTACTTGAGGCCGGTCTCGATAGGAGTATCGCCCGCCATAAAGTAATCGCCCAGGTAGTTGCGGTCGCGTTCGCTTGCGATATCCTTGAAGAACTCGCGGTACTCGGGATGCCCCGGGTAGCCCGTCTTGCGGCTCCAAACCTCCATGGAACTCGCCTGTTCGCGGCCCATGCAATAAAGCCCCGCAGGGGTCTTTATTGGCGCAAATACTCCGTATTTGGGCGCGGGCTTTGCCAAAAGCACGCCGTGGGTCTCGAGGAAGAAGTACTTGAACCCGAATTCGGCAAGGAGCGTGTCCAGCCCCTCGAAATACCCGCACTCGGGGAGCCAAAGCCCGCTGGGCCTCCGCCCGAAGGCTTCTTCGAATGCACGCACCGTAACGCCCAACTGCAAGCGAATCGCCTGCACGTCGGACTGGTATGCCGGCAAGAACGGGTGCGTACCCACACAGGTAAGGAGATTCAGTTTTCCGCAATCCTCAAGTTGCCTTAGCGCAGGCACAATTTCGCACTTGCAATCGCGTTCCCACGTGTCAATAAGCGCGACCTGTCGCCGGTAATAGAAATCCACTACGGGAGAAAGTTCGTCGTTCCCGCGGGCACGTTCACGTTCCTTCTCGATGAGTTCCATCTGCCGGTGCAGATGACGCGTGAACTTTTCGAGCAACAAACTGTCGGTAAGCATCGCGAGGAGCGCAGAGGAAACACTCAGGTTGAGCGTCCCCGGCACGCCCTTCTCCTGCAGGCGGCGGAGCATCTGGATAAGCGGCAGGTACGTCTCCGCCATAGCCTCGAAGAACCAGTTCTCTTCCAGGAACCGGTCATATTCGGGCTCGCGCACAAAAGGCAGGTGCGCGTGCAGCAGCAGGTGTATTTTACCGGGCGCGGACAATGAGTCCTCGTGGGTTTCGAGCAGGCTAGCCTACTCCGTACGCTTAACGACGATAGGCACGATCGTTGTCGGGAAGTCGCCATCCTTGTCGGTAGCGAACACCGGGATAATCTTCGTAGAATCCGGCAGGTCTTCCTCGAAACTGAAGGTACCATCCGGGTTCAGCGGGAACGGTTCGCCACGCACCTGGAGGTGTGCATCCGGGCGAGTTCCGCCGTAAACGATCAGGCGGGTCTTGACCCACAGGAAAAAGTCCTTGCCGTAGTTCACGGAATCCTTCGGGAGTTCCAGCTTGTTGCTCTTGAGGGCGGCACTGGAAAGTGCGCCGGAGAACATGGAACCCGACGAACTGGAGAGGCTGCCGAGCGCATTCTCGAGCCAGTTCTTTGCGGACATGCTCGAAAGTCCCGAACTGCCAAAACCGCCCATGGCGGCACCGCCGAGGGAAGCCTTCACAAACACGTCGTCCACGTTCACTTCGGAACCTTCCGGAGAGTAGGCCTGCACCGGAACGGATTCCACGAGCGGCATAAAGTTCTTGCCCTGGGCAAAGCCGAGCACGGCAACCGTAGAGTCGGTAGCCTTGTTTTCCACATACCAGCTGCGGGCATCGGCAGGCACCACCACATCGCGGAACTTGCGCTTCTTGGCGCGCTTCACGGTAAGGTCACCCGAGACGTCGAACAGGCGGAGCACCAGCTTGCCCTTGCCCTTCTTGGCACGCTTGATACGGTCCTCGGAAACTTCCCAGAAGGCCTGCATCCAGTTCGGATCCTTCTGCATGAGTACGAGGTATTCGGGGTCGAAGTTCTGCGCCATGCTGGCGGTCTTCGTAACAGGCTTTGCGGCAGCCTTCGGGGCGGCAACCTTCACCGTCTTCGCAGGCTTCCTTTCGGTAGACTTGAGCACGACATCGGTCTGTTCCGATGCCTTCGGGGCGGACTTTGCCGAAGCCTTAGCCGTCACCTTCGCGGCAATCTTTGCAACGGGCTTTGCAGCCGACTTCGTAGCAGTCTTCGCGGCCGTCTTGACAGCGGCCTTCGCCGTAGCGGTCTTCGACGCGACCTTGGTTGCCACCTTCTCGGCTTCCTTCGCGACAGACTTCACGGTCTTCTTGATCTTGGAGGTCGTTTCCTTGACGGCCTTTTCTACCACCTTCTTGGTGGCCTTCGTCTTTGCTGTTTTTTTCGTAGCCATTACTAGCCTCCTTCGAAAAATTACCTGCGGGACTGTCCCCAGCTCCCGATACCCATCAACCCGAGACGCATGCCCAGGAATACCTCTTCCCAGTTGTCCCTGGATTCAGAAATACGCTTGCCGCCCTGGAGGGCGAGATCCACGGCAATCCCCTTCCTGCCCAGCGGGAAGTTCGCACCGACAGAACCGCCAATCTCATAGACATCCTTGATGTACCAGTTCTTGTACCATGCGCCTGCACGGTACGTAATCCTGTCCCAGAACGGGTCGTAGTAAAGTCCGCTGCCATCGCGCTGGTAACCGATAGAGGCGACAAAGTCATCCTGCGTCTTGGTCACGCTGCGCATATCGTAACTGTGGCCCACATTCTCGACATCTTCGTCCCAGACGCGCCACTGCAAGTCCATCATCACGTTGTGTCTCTTGGCCAGACGGTAGTTGACGCCAGTTGCAAACATGGCCGGGACTTCAATACGGCGGTCGATCTTGCTCGGGACAAGCGTATCGAGTTCAGAGAAGCGGAAATTGTATTCCAACTCGTTCAACAGCGTATAGCCCGTCGTGTACGAGAAGTAGAACGAGGACTGGCGTCCGCGATACTGGATAGAGCCCGTGTAGTAGCCGGGGTGGTGTTCAATCTCCCAGGAGCCATCCACGTAGTCCGTAATGTCCTTGTTGTTGGTCGCCCACACATCCTCTTCGGCAACGGCATCCTTGTTCGGGCCAAGCGTAAGGCTGCGCTTCATGCTGCCCATCACGACATGCATCGCGGCACCCAGCGAAATATTGCGGAGGTACGGGAGACGCACCGCATACGTCGGCACAATCTCGTACACGCTACCGTTGTATTCAATCTTCGCCTCGGCAGCACTGGCAGAATCCGAGATCTCCTCGCGGATTACGGAAGAATAATGCTGCCAGAGAGAAACACCGAACGCACCGAAATCGCCCATCGGGAACGAGAGGTTGAACGACGGCATGGCAAGGTTCTTCGTGAAATAGCTGTCGCCATGACGCTCTGCCGTATAGAATTCCAGAAGGAAGTTCAGGTTGAACACGACCTTCGTATCGAAAGCCATACGGGCCGGGTTCGTAACGGAAAGCCCCTCGGCCTCACCCGTCTTGGCACCGCCAGCATACCCGCGACCGGCAGCGGCGGCGGACCCGCCGACGACATGTTCTTCACCAAGAGCATCGAGACCAATCATCGACGCCTGCGTAAACGCAACAAGGCAAACAATAAGACCTAGAATCTTTTTCATTCTTCACCCCCGCGCTTGGTGGCAAGCCAGAGTTTTAAGGTTGCCGGCTTGCTGAACGATGTACCGAAGTCGTATCGGGCGTAATCAAAATGGCTAAAGAACACGTACGACGTATCAGTCTTGCCCGTCGTCGTATCCTGGAACGCATAGTCCACATAGGCGGAATCCATCGACTGCAACATCGGGTAGCCCAGACGCACCATCATCTTGAGGTTGCGCCCGCTCTTTGCCTGGTTAATAACGTCGCGCATACCGTAGGTGACCTGCAGCGAAAGCGAGTCGCCATCGAAGAACACCAGGTTCGGGTGCCCCTTTTCAACAATCATCTTGCGGTTCAGCCTGTATTCTTCCATCTTGCGGATTTCCGTACCCAGGCTATCGATATACGTACCGACCACAACCTGGATGGGCAGTCCCAGTTCGTTTATGCCCTCGGAATCGTCACGCGGGAACGTAATCTGCGCAAGCACCACCGCCTGGCGCACATCGTTGCCGTCACCCTCGTCGAAGGGGAACGCATCGCCATAGAAATCGGAAAGCGCCTCGAGAACCTTGTCGATGGGGTACTCCACCACGATGGAATCGAGCACGCCGCCATGGAGCAAGAGGCAGCCATCGCAGGTATCCGTGTAGGTAATCACCTCGCTCATGCGGAAGGCCGTAAAGTTCTTGTAGGTGGTATCGGAGAAAGTCTTCACTCGCATGAAAGGGGCAAGGCCCGTCCCCGTACCGTAGATACGGTAGGCACGCTTGGAATCCGGAGCGGAAAGGCGCAACTGCAGGTGCGTCGCGGAACCCGCTTTCTTCAAGTCCTCGACCAGCGCAGAAGGCATGTTAATCTTCACGAGGGAATCCTTCGCGCCAATGGAAAGTTCGTACGTGGTATCGGCGGAATTGTCCGCCTCCCATTCCTGGAGGTCTTCACGCCAGGCGGAATCCTTGATATCCTTGATACTGTCGACAAACGCCTTGGGCTTGCCCTTACCCACATCGAGTTTCCATTCCACCTTCAGGTCGAGAGTCTCCTCATACGGGAGCGAATCGGCCGGGAAGTATTTCGCGGAATAGAATGGATTGAGCACGAACAGGGTAACGAACGCAGCAGCGGAATCCGATTTGGACAGCGAGTCGATGAACGCCGAATCCCTGAACGCGATATCGAGAACGAGGTCGTGGTTCACGCCCGCCTGGGCACCCAGAAGCGCCCTGTCATACGCAGAAAAGACAGTCTTGCCGGCATACGCCTCCGCAGACACCGGAGTAAGGTCTTCTATGGTGATAGTCTGGACCTTGTAGCTGTCGGGCAAGCCCTGGTCAGAAAGCCAGCTGCTAAGCGCCGTATCGTCGGAATCGAAAAGGCATGCCGAAAGCGATAGCGCCAATACAGCCAAAAAGGACAATAAAACAAGTTTTCTCTTTTTCACTCGGTTCTCCGAATCTAGTCTAAAATTCGCCCTATAATATAGAAAATTTGCCCCTTTTTACTATATTTGTCCCCGAAAAACAAGAGGACATTATGGCCCAATTCAACGCCCATTTTAGGAACATCAACGGGGACGATACCTACCCGCTGACCGACGTCATTTACCGCAGCAAGGTGGACGGCAGCCTGCTCGAAGTCGAACACGACCGTGCAGCACTTGCCAGCAAGAGCCCCGACGAATGGAAGAAGCTCTTTGCCGAACGCCGCATGAGCTTTGAACCGGCCGACATGAGCGGCATCTGGAGCAAGCGTGAAATGGTGCTCCCCGACATGCCCATCGAAGATATCGTCACGATGCGCGAAGGCTGGAGCCCGCTCTTTGACGCGGCTCCGCTCGCCAAGGAACTGGGCATCAAGAGCCTCAAGGTCAAGCTCTGCGGTAACTCTCACACCGGTAGCTTCAAGGACCTCGGCATGACGGTTCTCGTGAGCCAGGTGAACCACATTATCAAGAAGAAGATTCACGAAATCGACGCCGTGGCTTGCGCCTCAACCGGCGACACCTCTGCCGCTTTGAGCGCCTACTGCGCCAAGGCCGGCATCCCGAGCATCGTGTTCCTGCCCGCCGGCAAGACGAGCGTTGCCCAGCTGATCCAGCCGATTAGCAACGGCAGCATCGTGCTCGCCCTCGACACCGACTTTGACGGTTGCATGAAGATCGTGCAGCAGGTCACTGCCGACAACCGCATCTACCTCGCCAACTCCATGAACAGCCTCCGCGTGGAAGGCCAGAAGACGATTTCTCCGGAAATCTGCCAGGAAATGGGCTGGAAGGTTCCCGACACCGTGATTATCCCGGGCGGCAACCTCGGTAACGTCAGTGCTTTGGCCAAGGGTTTCGAAGACTGCAAGGCCATGGGCCTCATCGACCGCATTCCTCGCATCATCGTCGCCCAGGCCGAAAACGCCAACCCGTTCTTCCAGGCTTACGAACGCGGCTTCGACAAGCTCGTTCCCATGCAGGCGAAGAAGACTCTCGCCAGCGCCATCCAGATCGGTAACCCGGTCAGCTACCCGAAGGCCGTACGCGCCATCCAGAAGACGAACGGCATGGTCGTGAGCGTCACCGAAGAAGAACTTGCGAATGCAGCCCACCGCGGCGACCGCATCGGTCTCTACTGCTGCCCGCATACGGGTGTCGCCCTCGGCGCCCTCGAAAAACTCGTGGCCGCAGGCAAGATTGACAAGGAAGAAAACGTGGTCGTCATCAGCACAGCACACGGCCTCAAGTTCACCGAATTCAAGGTCGGCTACCACGAAAAGAAGCTCGAGAACATAGCCTCCAAGTTCGCGAACCCCGTGTTCAAGGCTCCGGCAGACCTCGGCGCCGTCATGGACATCTTGAAAAAAGAGATGGCTGAAAGACGTCGCTAATCCCAACCAAACAATTACAGAAAATGCCCCGCAAAAGCGGGGCATTTCTCATATCCATTCAGGGCTATTTCCTCTTCTTGCGGCGGACGCCCCACTTGTCCTTGATTTCTTCCTCGATCTTCTTCTTCTCGTAACGGACAACCATCTTGAACTGCACCGTGTAAACGCCCGTTCCCACGAAGCGCCCGCGGTGATCCTTGAAGTTCCAGTTCACGAAGAGTTTCTGGTCAGAGACAAGGCAGTTGCCGCCGAACTTCGGGCTGTTACAGGGCACCAGGATGGTCGTGTCGTTCACGTACTGTCCCAGATGATCGTAGTAGTTCACGACGAAGGTGATGAACACCTTTTCCGGGTCGAGGGAATCGAGCACGGACGGGTCCACCGTACCGTCGGCAGAAATCTGCGCACGGTCAAGCAACTGCGGCACGAACCGCTCGCCTAGCTGCACCAACTGGCCCAGCGCACCCTGCTTCTCCATGTCTTCCTTCGTGGTAGAACTCGGCATGTAGCGCAGGTTCACGGAACTCAGCGTCTGTAGCACTTCATCCTCGCCGTCGAAGGTACCCATGTTGGTCGCTTCCACCAGGTGGTTCAGGAGGCCAGCAATCACGACAGGGCTCGGGTCATCGCCTGCGACGTTCCCGAAGTTATCCTGGATGACGCCCTTCTCGCCACGCACCACCATGAGCGAGTCGCCCGGGAGGATTGTCGAGACGCTTCCATCGATAATCAACTTCGCGCTCATGCCATCGGATGCCCAGTCGATTCCCTTCGGGATGATATCGATGGTATCCTTGCCGTGGATGTAGCTGAAGAAGTCGTCACCCTTCAAGTCCTTGTACTTGATAACTTCGGAGAAGTACACGATGAGGGTATCCGCCTTCTGGCCGTAACTGAGGGTAACAGCAGAGACAATCGGCGACATCTTGTCGACCAGCGGAGCAGATTCCTCGCTCACGAACGTCTGGCCAAGCACATCGTAGTAACTATAGATAGTCGCCTGCGGGAGCGATTCGCTGATACTCGTGACACCCTTCGCCAGCGGAGTCGTCGAGACCACGTTCCATACCACACGGCTGGAATCCGTCCCGTCGAACTTCAGGTCGGCCGGGTTCGCCTGCAGCTGAATCATCATGCCGCGCTCGCTATACCACGGGAATGTCGCGTACAGCATGTTCTTTTCCTTCTCGGTCAGCGGACCGCTGAAGTTCGTCACAATCTGGTCGAGCGTGCCGTCGCCATCGGTATCGCGGTATTCCACATCCACCACGGAGGGCAGGCGGTCCACAACCGATATAACAACCTCGCGGTCGTACTCATCGGAAGTCAAGTACTTGAGGTTGTTGAACTGCACACCCGGATGCAGCGACACGCTGTCACGGTTTTCGCCCTTCAGGCCCATGTTCTCGCCCACGAGAATCACCATGTTCCTGGTCGGCATGTAGATATTGCTGATCTGGTCCAGGTTAAACCCGTAACGTTCCCCTTCCTGTTTCAGGAGCACGAGCATCTCGGGCGTAGAAAGGTCCTTCGGGATAAGGTCGATGTTGAACTCGATGAAGAGAGAATCCTTGCCGTGCACGTCGCGGATGGCAAACGCATCCTTGATAACGCGGCTACCCACTTCCACGATATAGGCATCACGCGTGTAGGCAATGTCGTCGTGAACGTTGGTGTACGTAATCACCGCATACGCATCATCCGGGAACTTCTCCGGGAACTCCAGATCGGAGACATCGATAGCAATGCGGTCACGCGTCGTGTTCAACGACGGTTTATTCTTGGGCCTAAGCGTATCGCCCTTCACCACGAGCACCACCGATGTGACCTCGAGATCGGAAATCACGGAATCCTTCAGGACGATTTCCACATAGTCGAGAGCATGGTCGCCATCGGAATCCTTGATGTAACCGAGTTCGGCATCCGGAATCGGGTCGTAGAAGTTGATGTTATCTATAATGACAGTCGTTCCGCTACCGGGGTCATGCACGATGATGGAACCGCCATTGACCACGCTGTCGGCCGTCACCCAGATGGTGATAGAACCGTCGGCGTTCACGCGAATAGTGTCGCTCATAGCCGGGTTCGTGGGGTCGATCAGGGTAAGGCCCGAACCGGAGGCAAACGTGAGGCTATCCACGTCGCCAAAGTATTCCTTTACCTTATCCGGATCGAGCGTGATAGCGACAACCTGACCCACCTGGGCAGAATCGAGGCCGGAATTCACGCGCAGGTCGAGATTGAGCGCCGCCGGGTTGTTCTGTTCCATGTAGTAGTTTTCGCCAATCTTGATGACGCCCGCACCGCCCGCGGAATCCACCGGCAAGAGAATCGTTGCGGAGGTAACGATGGAGTCGCCCTTCTCGAACTTGTCATCGGACGGGTAGAAGTCTATACCGCCGCCACTGCTGGAAACATCGAAGTCCTCGAACCCGACGTAGACGCGGGAAGAACTAGACCCGAAGTTGATATCCTCGGAGCCGCCCTTGTTGGAGGAACTGCTGCCGGAGTTGCCACCCGAAGAACCGGGGTTATTGCCGGAGGAACTCGTGCCCGGATTGTTGCCCGAAGAACCAGGATTGTTGCCGGAAGAACTCGTACCCGGGTTGTTGCCCGAAGAGCCAGGATTATTGCCGGAAGAACTCGTGCCGGGGTTGTTGCCCGAAGAGCCAGGATTGTCGCCGGAGGAACTCGTACCAGGGTTGTTACCCGAAGAGCCAGGATTATTGCCGGAGGAACTCGTACCCGGGTTGTTGCCCGAAGAGCTCGTGCCAGGATTGTTACCCGAAGAACTCGTACCCGGATTGTTGCCCGAAGAGCTGGAACCGGGCCTAGAGCTGCTGGAATTCACGCTGGACGAGGATTCCTCGTACACCACGCGCGAAGAACTGAACCCGATACTGCTACTAGAGATTTCAACATCGGAACCGGTATTCGCACCGGTACGGATAACGCCCGCACCCGAAAGGGGAGCAAGGTCATCAAGGAAGTTATCGATCCACTGCACATGCACAAGCACGTTGTCGTTGATATACTTGCTCGGATTCGCCGCATAGTCCACAAACACAAGGTGACCAGTGTTGCTCGCCACAAACAGGTGGCCCATGCCGTCAACCGTACCCTGGTCCAAGCGCCAGCCCACATAGCCGCCATCATAGGTTCTCGGCAAGGTCAGGTGCTCAAGATCTTCCTGGAAGAAATACTGGCGCAGGTCAATGAAGGCGACCACCTCGGCCCTCATCCTGCCGTTGGACTTGTACGGCCTGATCTGCACAATGCGAGAACCGCCGAACACGAAAATGGTTTCGGAATACGGGTCATACGTACCGCCATGCGCACCTTCAAGGGAGTCAATCAGGATCGTCGTACCGAGCCGGGTAATCACGGAATCACCGATTTCACCACCGACAGTGTTCTTGTTTTCTGCCGTCACGAGTACCTTCGTCGTGTCGGTGACGTAGCCGAAATAGGCGCCCGCCCTGCGTTTTTTCTTGTCACTTTCGCTACAAGGATTTCCCGTGTTGGCATTTGTCTCGCAGCCACCGCCAAAGTAGTCGGAATACGTGAAGAACGCATTGCCGTCCTTGTCCCAGATGAGCGTGGCAAGTTTGTCTTTTTTCACCCTATCGGTATCATTGGGAGCGAGTTCCACCTTGTAGCCCTTATCCGCAAAATTCTTGTTTGCGGGGTTCAGGGAGTCCACCTTGGTCGAGAACCTGAAGAGGTAGCCAGGAATACCTGCCGCCCAGAGCCATTCCTGGTTCGGGTCCATCATCAAATGCCAAAAACCATTAGTGCTATTAGGAACCGCAGGCTGCGCCGTCTTCACAACACATTTTCCGCCATTTGTCGTTCCATCCTTCTTCGCGACCTTACTCACCTTGTGGATATTGATACCCTGAGCCGCCACAAGGAGGTCTCCGTCCGGATGGTGCACGATACCGTCGGCACCCGCCATTCCATCATTCGAAGTACACAAAATCTCCTTGTTGAGCAACTGCAAGTAGCCCGCGCCGTCATAGTAGTAGTTCAGGTCCTTAACGCGGTCGTTCTGGCTATACTTCGTGTAATACAGGGTTGCCTTAGTGGAGGCATGAGGAACAATATCGCCAACCTGCTGAATCCAGATACCGGTCGCCGGGTTTTCCGGTGCCGCCATAGTGCCTTGAGCCATGGCAAAGCCACAGCCGAACGCTAATGCTAATAATGTCTTCACTATCGTTTTCATAGTGTTAACCTCCGAAAGGCGCTAGTCCTTGGACCGAATCTTGCGGGATCCGGTAATGCCCCAATTATAGAACCTTTCCACTTTAAAACTTTCCTTCGCACCATACACGCGCACCTTGATGTGCGCGACATACGCACCCACGCCAACGCGCCTTCCGTTGTTGTCACGCATGTTCCAACGCAGGTACAGCTGGTGCGGGTTTTCAAAACAGTTGCCGTCAAAGATATCGCGGTCGTCGCACTTGATTTTTTCCGACGCCTTCGCGACAAACACGCCCAAGTTCGTGTACACGTAAAGTTCCCAGTCCATGCCAATCTTCGAGAGGTCCATCTCGACCTCGTCGGTTTCTTCCTTGAGAATGGTCGAGAAGCTCACGTCCATGAGCACGCCGAGCGCCTTGTGGGCCTCTTCCGAGGTAAGCCCGTCGGCCACCTCGAAGGTAATCGCCTCGTCCACGGACTCGTCGATATTCTGCCTAGATGCAAACGAGTAGTTCTGCGTAATCACGCGCGGGTCACCCTCGACCATCACCGCGGGAGCAAGTCCCGAAAGCCCGTTGCCCTCGCTATCCTTGAAGCTCAGGCACGACGCATCGAACCTCACGGAATCTGCGGGGTTCATGCGCTCCACAAGGCGGGTGCCGCTTTCCATGCGGATTTCGGCAGACTTGCCATCGGGCGCCCACACGACAGCAGTGAACGGGATACTCACCCACTCGCCATCCACGTGGAACTTGAACGCATCAGCGGCACCTTCCACGTTCTTGTAGTCAATCGCCTCGGAGAACTCGATGAAGAACACGTCCGACGCCATCTTCTGGTAAGATTCCGGCTTGAGGAACGTACCCGAGATTACAGGCGCCATGCGGTCGTGCATCCCGAGGGTATCCGTTTTCTCTTTCTTCTCGCCCTCAACCATTTCGAAGTAGGTCACCGTAACGTAGCCGTATTCCTCGCCCGACTTGGAGTAACCCTCGTCTATCGAGGTCAGCTTTTCCTTGATGCCGTACTCATCCTTCTTGAGGTTCAGCGCAAACCCTACGAGGGTTCCGTCATCAGAAAGCGTAAGCTTGTCCGCATCAGGCACGATTTCCACCACCTGCCCGTTCGTATCGAGCCAGTAGTAACGGAAAGTCATCTTCTCCAGGTCCTCGCGCGTAATCGGCATGTCGAAAGCGACCGAGGCGCTATCCATGCGGCCGTCGCCATCGCGGTCGTAGAACCCGTTGCGTTCGTCGTCCACGTAGATGCGGCCCGAATTCTCGATTACCGCAGGATTGTTCTTGCCCGTCTTGTTGCCGTCGGCAGCCTTCACGAGGCCATCGGGGCAAGCCTTGTCGGCGCAAGTCGTCGCAATCTTGATGGAATCGCCGAAGTCCACAATTCCCGTATCAAGCACGAACACCCAGTGCTTGCCATCCTTCTTGATGGCCTCGAGGTTAATCGGGGTGCCGTTCAAAATGTAGCCCTTGCCCTCATTCCACGATTCGTCGATTGGCTTGTTGAAGAAGAGTTCAAGCGTATCGGTGGCGCCATCGCCCGGAATGAGACTCGCCTTCAGGATGACAGGGCCAATCCTATCGATCATGGTGCCTTCGGCGCTGGCGGAAGCCCCGGTGTTCACCGACTTCATGTCGACCTTAAGCGTACCGTTACCAGAATCTTCCGGAACCTTGGACTTCACGTTGGTGAGCTCAAGGATGCCGTCCTTCCTGGACCATTCCCACTCGCCCTCGTGCTCCACGAACTTGCCGCCATTCGGCCAGTCGTAGAAGAACTTTTCCATGTCCACGGAATCCTTGCGGCCCGAGAAGTACGCCGCGATGCTGTCGCCCGCACCGTCGCCGTTCGTATCGAAGATGAATGCGCTATCCAAGATAGGCATGTCGGGATTCACGAACTGCAGGTTGCCGGGGAATTCCTGCGTCACGATGAAGTTCGTGTCGCCTTCCGCCGTGAGGTCGATATAGGAATTGATGGTGAACGGGGAATCGTCGCCAACCACCGCCTTCGTCGCGTGGATGACGAACACCGCACGGCCGTTGCGGAAATCAATCTGGTAGCCGAACGGGCGCAGGGGCAGTTCCACGCCGGAAAGGCTGTAGTAGCGGAGCGCCGACTCGAGCGGCTTGATGTAGAAGGTCTTTTCGAGGGTGGAATCGGTCAGGTCCTTGCCGGGGCCGACCGGGATAAAGGCGCGGGCATACACCACGAGCGAGTCGCCCACCTCAAGCTGAATTTTTGTCACGTCGCTTATGGGTTTTTCGCACTTGCTATCCTCGCAAAACTGCACTCCGGGCACGTAGTAGTTGTACACGCGGGCGATAGAGTACGTGCCATCGTTCTCGAGGGCGGTACCCACCGCGACGTTGTAGATGGGGTAAAGCGCATCGAAGATGACGCCCTGCACGCCGGTCTCGCCGGAGTTCACGACCTTCATGTGCGAAATCTTGTCGCCGCCGTTCTGGAGGGTGAGGCTGACGGAATCGGAATTCGCCTTGGGCGCATAGACATAGAAGTCCTTGTTCGGAATTGCGTTCGCCGGGATGGCGTCCATGTCGGCAGGGACGACGAACAGGCCCACGCCCTTAGCGCCAGCCTCGAGCCGCTGGTACACGCAACGGGAGTCCGGTTCACTGCCCGAATAGTCGATGCAGTCCACCGTCTCCTGCGCCAAAAGCCCTGCAGGGAGCATCAGCAACCACAGGACCAGGCACACGATATTTCGATTCATGAACTGCATAAAAAACCTCAAAAACGGACAATACGACACGTATAGACCTATTACATTATTAAATGTATCTTTTTTTTTGGAAAAATGGGGCCGCTGGAGGGGTACTTCTATTCCATCTTGGAATAAATATCGAGCACGACTGTATCCATAAAGATCCACCCCTTCCCGACCAGGCGGAAAACGCCCCCGGAAAGCTCGGCGTAGCCCTCCGAAACCCACCTCAGGAAGGCGCTTTCAGGGACCGTAAATCCAAGATTTTCAAGGGTTTGCACGCGCATTCCATACTTTGTACGTAACGAGAGTTGCACATATTCGGCGGCAACGTCCTCGGGAGTGAGCGTATCGAGCGTGAGCCCCTCCCTCGGGCAGCCCTTTTTGACGTAATCGCGCCACCCCGCATACCTTTCGGGGGCATAGAAACGCACCCCCTCGTAGAACCCGTGGGCGCTCGGCCCGAAGGCCAGGTACTCCCCCCGGTTCCAGTAGTTCAGGTTGTGCAGGCTTTCCTCGCCCCCGCGGGCGAAATTCGACGTCTCGTACCGCGAAAAACCGCATTTTTCGAGCGTTTCGACGCTTTTCAGGTACATTTCCGCATAAAGGTCCTCGTCTACGGTCTCGAGACCCTTGGAGACGCGGATTCCCAGGCGCCGCGCCGGGTCGACCTTGAGCCCGTAGAGGCTGATGTGCCCGACTCCGCTACCCGCAAGCCACTGCACGTCCTCGAGGAGGTCGCCCAGCGACTGCCCCGGCAGGTCGAACATGAGGTCGGCATTCACCCGCAGGTTCCCCCTCGAAAGGAGCAGGTCCAGCGCGCGCATGCCCGTCTGGACATCGTGATGGCGCCCCACCCGGTCGAGCAGGTTCTGGTGCAGGCTCTGGAGCCCGAGGCTCGCCCGCGTGATGCCGCATTCCTGGGCCACGGCGAGCCTTTCTGCATCGCAGGATTCCGGATTGAACTCGAAAGTCGCCTCCTTCAGGCGGCTAAAATCGACGCCCGCATCCGCGAAAATTGCGAAAAATCGCGACATTTGCTCCGGCGTGAGCATCGAGGGGGTACCCCCGCCCACATAGAGCGTCTCGACCGCCGAAAGTGCCCCCGGATGACTCTCCGCAAAGGCGGAAACCTCCCTCAATACCAGGTCCAAATATTCCAACTTCAACCATTCGGGTGCCGGAAATGCGTGAAAATCGCAATAATCGCAGATTTTCTTGCAAAAAGGGACATGAATATATAGGCCGAGCATCGTTATTCCGAATTTTTGATAATTTTGGGCATCCGTTTTGTAAAAATTTAAATTATATCCTTAAACATGGAAGACATGAAGAACAAAAATTTCCGCAACACCATGAAAAAGCGAATCCCGCTGTTCGTCTTCCTCGCTATCTGCACGATAGCGTTTTTCCTCGCATCGAGCCTTCTCCTGGACGATTCGTACAAGGACATTATCCTAATCGCGATGGTGTGGTCTCTCCCCCTATTCATCCACTGACCGCACCATGGCCCTCACCCGTCAAACCGAAAGAAAGTTCAACGCCGTCTGCTACTACGTGCTCTGCTGGATTCTAGCGGCAGTCGGTATCTCGACGCTCGTCACCTATGCCCAACAGGGACGGTTCGACCTGGGCATAATGCTCCAGATGTTGCAGTTCGCGCTATTCATGGGCTTTTCGCACGGGGTCTACGACATCCTCATCCTAAAGGACGAGATGGACTGCCGTGCGGTGTGGCAGTCGCTGCTCATACGCTCGCTGTACTTCTTTGCCGCCATCAGCACAAGCAAGATCCTCTGCATCCTGCTGTTGCGCCTCAAGAGCGGAGAGGGAATCGTGAACGAGGACGGCCTCTACGCCTTGATAGATGCAATACACGACCCTTCGGAACAGGCCCAGGTTATCACCTTCTTCCTGGTCGCCTACCTCATCACCTTCGTGAGGAGCGTGCACAAGAAGTTCGGTACGCGTGTGTTCTGGAATACACTACTCGGCAAGTCGCAGGAACCGCTCGAGGAAGACCTGATATTCATGTTCATCGACCTGCGGCATTCCACCGAACTCGCCGAGGAACTCGGGCACGTGAAGTACAGCACCTTCATGAAGGACTACTACAAGCTGCTCTCGAACTGCTGCGAGGAGAACCAGGGCGAAATCTACCAGATTGCAGGCGACGGCGCGTTCCTCACCTGGCCCATTTCCGCCTGCAGGACCAAGGCCCGACCCATCGACTGCTTCTTTGACTTTAACGAATGCCTGCAGAAGATCGGCCCGAAATTTATCAAGAAGTACGGCGCTGCCCCCACCTTCAAGGCCGGTGCGCACTGCGGGACCGTCGTGACCACCGAGGTCGGCAACTTCGGCAGCGAGATGGCCTACCACGGCGACGTGCTCAACACCACCAGCCGCATACAGGCCCTCTGTGGAAGGCTCGGTCAGGAATTCCTGGTCTCCGAGGATCTCTACAACGTGCTCCCAAAGCCTTTCCCCCACGGATACCTGAGCAAAAAGGAAGGATTTTTCGAATTAAGGGGAAAAAAGCACGAAATTTTGATATTTTCTTTGCAAAGACCCTTGACAGACCTGGACTAATATTCTATAATTGGTCTCACCTCGCGGGAATAGCTCAGTTGGTAGAGCACGACCTTGCCAAGGTCGGGGTCGAGGGTCCGAGTCCCTTTTCCCGCTCTAAACGAAAAAGACACCTTTATGGTGTCTTTTTTCGTTTATTCGCGGACGGGACCGGACCCTCGAAGAGGGTGCGGCATAAGGTGCCGTGGGCGAAGCCCATACAATAGGCGCCTTATGAGCTTGACGCGAGCGTAAGCGAGTGTCGAGCCCGAAGGGTTAGACCGCAACCTTGCGCAGCAAGGAGTTTTGCGGGCTAACATTCCCTTTTCCCGCTCCACATCGAAAAAACAGAAGGATCCTCTTTTAAAGATTTGCGGCATTGCTAAACCCGCCTTTCTGAGAGAATTCCATTATCATATGAGCTGTAGACTCAATCACTTTCTTATAGCGATCGATTTCCTCATCTGAAAAACCGAATATATCTTCCCATGTATAGGAGGGTAAATAGCATGTTGCCCGATGGAAGCCGTCCTTTGCATCGGGCTTTTCAATATACACCTTGACACGACCGTCCTTGCCCATTTCAGAATGGACAATTTCTGCATTATCATCAAGTGTCATAAAGGGGTACATCATATTGCCAAAAGGCAATATAACATTTTCTTGTGCTGTTTGGCTAGTATTCATCGGTCATTCCCTGCGGGCTTGGTTTATCATTTGTCTTATGCCCTATATTTGCAAGAACCATGCCAAAAGAAAAGAGCCGTTTCCGCGAAGAAAACAGCACTTAAAAAATTTTTATTCAATGATTAATCGATTAAATCACTGATTTATCTACTTTAATCAGTTTAGGGCTAGTCCTTAACGCAACGGACGGAATAACCATTGTTCTTATTATCACCATCTTTTCGGGTAAAGGAGTCATCATAACGCAAAAAGAGCGAAAAAGCATAACCATCTGAAGCAACCTCAGAACTAGTCCAAAGCCCAGCATATTTATTCTTATAATCAAATCCTCCTATTTGACCCATATATCCAGAAGCAGGTATTGTCAAGCCACTCATATACCAACTAGAAATAGAATCTTGCCAATAAATAGGATTGGAATAATCAGAGTTAAAAATCTCATTTTTACTAGGCAAATGCCACCCCTCTGGACAAACTCCGCGAACATTTCCTGTTGGCAAGCAAACCGAATATCCACACCCCTTTCCTGTAGTACTGAACATTCCTGCGCTATCCATTGCAGCACTCCATCGATATAATCGACCATATTTCGAGCAATTTAGAGGATCATTATCATAGCAAAAACTCAACGAATCTGAGTCTGATTCTAACGATAAATAGGCATAATTGAGATTTTCCGCCATCCAAGTTTGTTCACCAATTTCAACGGTCTTATAAACCTGTCCATCACGATCATCCGTCATTTCTCCATAAGAATACGAAGGATTTAAATACGCCCATGAAGCCTTGCTGGAAGACGAGGAAATGCTAGAAGAAGACTTAGGAGTTTCATTTTTCAAACAACGAATAGAATACAACTCATTCTTGTAATTATAACCAATCATCCCGCCACGGCCTCCGTAATAAAAAAACATTAGACGTCCCTTTTCACTACTATATTCAGCGGAAAGCCAGAAATTTGCATATTCACTCAATCCTCCATATTCTCCTTCCTTACTTTTGTAACCAGCAGGAATTGCCGAGAAACCATAAGTATCAACACCTCCGTTTCCATTTTCCACCCAATCGCTTATGGACTTGAGATTTGTTCCTGCAACATATTCTCCACCAACTGTAGATAAAAGTTTTTCACTTTCTGTAGAATCTGGCAAATGCCAATCTGCTGGGCAAGCCTCCAACGCATCAGCCCACGTATATAGTCTCCCATACTTATCGCAATATTTTGTAGAGTCATTGTAGCAGTAACTATTCGCCGTTTCAAGATTCAGATTCTCTGCCATCCAAGTCTGTTCGCCAATTACAACAGTCTTATAAACTTGTCCATCGCGGTCATCTGTCATTTCTCCATAAGATATAGCAGGGTTTAGATACGCCCACGAAGCTTTCCCCGAAGAAGATGACTTGACAATTTCACTACTAGAGGAAACTTCCTTACTACTAGAACTCAAATTTGACTGCGGAGAGACAGAGGAAGACGATTTAGCTATTGCGACCTCACCCTTGATACAACGGAGAGAGTACCCGGCATCCTTACTATCGTAATAATCATTCGCTTCGTTATAATAGGATTCCATATACGTGAGGAAAGCATCGTCGCTACTGTACTCAGAAGATGTCCAAAAGCGTGCATCGCCACCCTCGCCACCATAAGTCCCGTTGCGCCTAACTCCAGCAGGCAACACCGTAAACAAGTATGCATCCTCATAATCGCTTACACACTTTTCACTGCCTTTACATTCATCATCTACAATCCAACCACTAACTGACTTGAGTGCCGCTCCTGCCGACGATTTTCCTCCGACTGCGACATACAAAGTGTCAAATTCAGCCAGAGCCGGCAAATGCCAACCGGAAGGACAAGCCATTTTCGCCGCATTCCATGTGTAAAGGCGACCATACTTGGTGCAGTTGGATGGACTGTCGTTGTAACAGTAGCTATTGTCTGTTTCATAGTTTAAATTTTCCGCCATCCAAGTTTGAGAGCCTATGGTAACAATCTTGTACGTTTGACCATCTCGTTCATCGGTCAAAGTTTCAAGTTTGATTTCTGAACTCGACGAAGGCGCCGAACTACTTGATTTTACACTACTACTAGACACACTTGTCGCGCTGGAGCTCGATTGCGGAGTGATACTAGAACTGTTTTCGTCCTTAACGCAACGGACAGAGTAGAAGGAGTTCCTGTGGTATTGGGTCAGGATTGTTTCGTCGGATTGGGCAAGCAAGTCCATGCGGATTGCGTCTCTGCTATCGCGCTCAGTAGAACTCCAGAAGGTCGCAATATAGGCATCGAAACCGGGTAATGCTGCAAAGGAATAGGCATCCGTTCCATATCCGCTGTTGTACCAGCCGCTAGTGGACTTAAGCATCTTGCCCGCGGTCGATTGTCCCCCGACGGCTTGTTCCAACACACTAAATTCTGTACTTGTAGGCAGATGCCACCCATCGGGACAGACTCCGCGCACCGGATAAGTCGGCGAACACTCTTTTTCGTAGCCACAGCCCTTGCCGTTTGTAGACCATGTTCCCGAGCTGTCCATCGCAGCGGCCCAGGTGTAAAGGCGGCCGTACTTGGTACAGTTAGAGGCCTCGTCATTATAGCAAGCGCTGTTTGCCGTTTCGTAATTAAGGTTCTGAGCCATCCAAGTCTGCGTGCCTATGGTAACGGTCTTATAAGTCTGACCGTCACGCTCGTCAGTTACAGATCCCGTAACTACAGTCGACGGGTCTACATACCCTTCGGGGACACTGCTACTAGACACATCTGTCTCGTTAGAACGCGACTTCGGTGTGATACTGGAGGAAGACACAACTACTTCACCTTCACTCGACTGCGCTTGCGCAGCTTTCCATTCTTCGAAATCATCTTCCATTTTAGAGGCATAATCCGTACAGGCCTCGAGAACAAGCAACAACAATACCGCAAGGAGACGACAATTTGCATTCAAAATCTTCATCATCACCTCCTCCTAAAAAGCAATACTCAAGCCAATGCCGATCGCACCGACAATGGCAATAATTGTCCCCACCGTACGCGTAGTCTGATAATCCTTCACATCCTGAAGGTTCTTCTCGTATTCTTCTACGGTCGTATACGTCTTTTCGGATTCTTCTTTCGCCTTCTGGTTCCCAACAATAGCAGCCGTCACACCTACCGCCGTCACAACAGCGCTAATGCTTAACGGAATCCAATGAATCCCGCCCTTCTTTGCCGATTCATCATCTATATTCGTGGGCACACTCTCGCCCACCTTTGCATCACTTTCCTTGCCATCCAATTCATTGTAAGCAATTTCCGCACGGGAACTTGCCGCATTCGTTTCTTCAGGTTTAACTTCCTCCGGTTCTGCCGAGGCGGATTTTACCTCTTCCGTAGCAGGTTTTTCTGCATCCGTACTTGTTGAATCCACAACGCCCGCATTGTCCGTTTCCGTCTCATTTTCTGCCACAACAGCAGGTACTGCCAAGTCCTTAATTCTACGGAAAAAGTCTGGCGATTTCTGCTCAATGAGCGCAAGAAGTTCGTTCACATCGGCCCCTCGCCCGTTGAAACTCGCAATAAGTTTGTTCCCCGCCGTCTCGTAGAGTTCCGCCGACAATGTAAGCATGCCGCCGAATTTTCCGACACGCGCCTGGCATATAAAGTCCGCGGAAATATTTCGGCCGGTCTCCGCAAGGCAACTACCCTCGCAATCTTCGAGGGCCATGCCCGGCGGGAGCATCACGCTGATGTTGTCGCGCGTCATGATGACAAAATTCTGCTCCACAGGGAGCAGCTGGACAGCCTGCTCACGGAGCACGTTCGTCAAATACCGGCGGTCAGTCAACGAAACACAGTCTTTCGCATTTTCTTCCGCAACAGTCTCAAGGACGGCAACATGCGTCGCCATCACCAAACTAGCCAAGAACGTAATTAGCAGGAAAAAGAGTCTCATAATACAACTACCCGAAAACAAATGTAATCAAAAATTTAATAAGTGACTTGCTATAAAATGATTTTTTCCCTTTTAGGCCCTTATCCCGCAAAAAAGGCATCAAAAAAGCACATTTCCTCCTCGAACCAACAAAATTGAGTATCTTTACAGAGGAATTTCTTGTAAGCGAGGCAAAGAACATGGGCGACCCCATCGAAAAAATCGCTTTGGTATCCGGATTGTCCATCGAAGAAATAAAGGCATTATAGCGTTACTGAATAGCTCTGCGCTCTTTGCGTTTTATAATAAAAAAGGCCCCATCAACATTGATGCTTAATATAAGTCTCCTTGAAGGCTTGGTTTATCATTTGCCTCATGCCCTTATATTTGCAAGAACCGTGCCAAAAAAGAGTGCCGTTTCCAAACGAGAAATGGCACTTAAAAATTTTTATTCGATGATTAATCGCTTAAATCACTAACGATATCTACTTTAATCAGTTTGGGACTAGTCCTTAAGGCAACGGACAGTAAGCCCGTAGCGTTTGTCGTCGTAGTCCAGGATCGCATTGTCGTTGACCTCTTTCAAGTGCATGTAGTACGCGTATTCGCTATCGTACTCAGTGGAACTCCAGAAGTACGCGTAGATGCCCTCGATGTAGTAAAACCCAAGCATGGACCTGCTGCCGCCAGGGAGCGCAGTGAAGGCGAAGGCATCCGTGCCGTTGCCACTATCGTTCCAGCCAGTCGCAGACTTGAGCATCTTGCCCGCCGTGCCGATTCCGCCTACTGCAGTGAAAAGCACTTCCCATTCCGTTTGCGAAGGCAAGTGCCAGCCCTCAGGACAAATGCCTCGTATAGTACCGGTTGGTGAGCATTTCGAGCCATGACCGCAACCCTTGCCGTTTGTGCTCCATGTACCCGCGCTGTCCATAGCGGCAGCCCATGCATAAAACCGGCCGTACTTGGTGCAGTAGGTAGCGTAATCATTGAAGCAGTAGCTATTCGCCGTTTCGTAGTTGAGGTTCTCCGCCATCCAGGTCTGCGTACCGATTGTGACCGTATTGTATGTCTGGTCATCGCGGGAGTCGGTCATAGTTCCAGTCGTCACTTCGGCAGGCTCAATGACCTTTGAAGACGGCGTGGTACTAGACGATTCCTTCCCGTCCGGACGTGAAGCAAAGTCGCTGTCGTCATCACCACAAGCAGCAAGCATCGCGGCAAAGGATACGGCAATACAGCCAGCAAAAAGTTTTTTCATCACGTCCTCCTATTTTCCAAAAACTACAGCGCAGGCATCATGTCGTGGCACATTCCTACTGCCCCGATTCGCTCAATAAAGAAATCTCCCGTAGTCCCGGCATCGCCCTTAAATTTCAGTTTGACCGTAGCAACCTTCTTCAAGACATCCATTATATCGGGGCTCACCCCCGCGCCACAGTTGTTCTTGAACTTTTCCCAGACAAAATCGCTGACTTTTTCACTTGTAGAAGCCGGAACGCTCGCCACAAAACTGCAGGAGCCCATTGTAGGGATTGCTCCATTTTCAAGGCCAAGCTCTATCTCAAAATCAATAGACGACTTGTACTCAAGGCAAAGTCCGCCCCACGGATAGACATTCACCCCTTCCTGTTCCTCGCTCCAGACATTGAAAGCCACCCCTGCATACGGCTTTTCAAAGCCACTTCCGAAAGCGACTCCTAGCTGAATTCCGCGATATTTTTCAATGAGGTCCGAAAATGGAGAACCATCAATGTGTGTATCGACGTCGGACGGGAACTCAATTGTAGAAGATCCCCCTTCGCTATTGTCATTAAATTCATACCAGTAACCCGAAGTCTCATCACCACCCGTAAGGACTTTTTCACTTCGATTACTAAAGCCATCCCAGAGCATGTTCCCGATAATGAGCTTGGCACTAGAAGACGATTCCACAACGCTAGACGAAGAAGACTTCGGCGCAACAGCGGACGAAGAAGATTCCAGCACAACAGCGGATGAAGAAGAGACCAGGACAACAGACGAGGAGGACTCCTTTACCTTGCAACACGCCGTGTCGGGCGGGAGTTCGCTGGACGAGGAAACTTCCTCCACCGAGGATGAACTTTCGTTCCCAGATGTTTCAGGGGAAGTGGACGAAGAATCGTCCCCGCAGGCCGCAAGCATCGCGGCAAAGGATAAGGCAATACAGCCGACAAACAATCTTTTCATGGATTTCCTCCCTTTAAGGCCCTAAACATTTTGTTTTCTTAATATAAATTAAAAATTCCCGCCTGCACCAGGCGAGAACCTTATTTTTTCGCTTCAGGGTAATCACACCCACAAAAAGGCGTTTTTTACCCGAAATGCCAGTCGGGATGTTCTTCCATCTCCCTGAGCTGTATCTTGTGCAGCACCACGCGGCCCTCGGTAAGGGTCTGCTGCACGTCGATGAGTCGCTGGTTGCTGGAGCCGCGGAACTTGAGCTCGAGCGACTTCTTCGCCATGATGAACGGGCCGTCGACCAGGATATCCGCAAAGGAAAGCAGTTCCAGAAATTCCGGCTTTTCTTCCCAGTGCTGCTGCAGGTATTCGTACGTGTAACCCGTGAAAATCACGAGGTTCTTGCCACGTTCCTTGATCTCGCGAGCCAGCGGGATAAGCGCCGCCGCCTGGTCCATCGGGTCGCCACCGCTGAAGGTGACGCCGTCAAGCAGCGGGTTCTCGTCGAGCATCGAGAGGATTTCCTCAATATCAATAAAATGACCCCCGTTGAAATCGTGGGTCTGAGGATTCTGGCACCCGGGGCAATTGTGATGGCACCCCTGGGTAAAGACTGTCATACGGATTCCGGGACCGTCCACGAATGATTCGGGCTCGATACCGGCAATCCGCAAACGCGGGTATTCGTCCATGTTATACGCCGTGCTTCACGCGGTCGTTCACTTCGGCACGCTTTGCGTTGTTGAAACGGTCGACCGTACCCACGAGGTAACCCGTGATGCGGCGGATGCGTTCGAAGCACACGCCTTCGCCATAGAGAGATTTTTCTTTTTCAGACATTGTTTTTACTCCTTGTTTAAATGTTTATCTAATGCCTCGGAAAGCAGGCATTCCCGGGAACTTCTTCCGGAGTTCATTCAGTTTTTCTTCAGAAATGTAATGGCCATCGCTACGTCCGCAGCGGGGGCAGGTGTCGCCGATGACGCCCACGAATCCGCAGACCGGGTCACGGTCAACCGGGTGGTTGATGGAACCGTAACCGATACCCACCTCGGCCATGTAGCGCACGATCTTCTCGAACGCGTCGAGGTTCTGCGTCGGGTCGCCATCGAGCTCGATGTAGCTGATGTGGCCCGCGTTGGTGAGCGCGTGGTACGGGGCTTCGAGAGCAAGCTTCTTGAAGGCCGAAATCTTGTAGTACACCGGCACGTGGAACGAGTTGGTGTAGTAGTCGCGGTCGGTAACGCCCTTGATCTCGCCGAACTTCTTCTTGTCCATACGCACGAAGCGGCCAGAAAGGCCTTCGGCAGGCGTGGCGAGCAAGCTGAAGTTGAGGCCGAGGCGCTTGGACTCGTTGTCGCAAAATTCGCGCATGTGGCCGATAATCTTGAGACCGAGTTCCTGGCTAGCTTCGGATTCACCGTGGTGCTTGCCCGTAAGCATCACCAGGGTTTCGGCAAGGCCGATAAAGCCGATGGAGAGCGTGCCGTGCTTGATAACCTCGCCCACAGTGTCTTCCCAGCCAAGCTTGTCGGAATCAATCCACACGCCCTGACCCATGAGGAACGGGAAGTTCTTGACCTTGCGGCGGCTCTGGACGGCGAAGCGTTCCATGAGCTGGTCGCTCACGAGCTGCAGCATGCGGTCGAGTTCCTTGAAGAACAGGTCCACCGAGCGCATCTTGATGGCGATACGCGGGAGGTTGATAGAGGTGAAGCTCAGGTTGCCACGACCATAGGAGATTTCGCGGCTCGGGTCGTAGTTGTTACCGATAACGCGGGTACGGCAGCCCATGTACGAAATTTCGGTTTCGGGATGGCCCGGCTTGTAGTACTGCAGGTTGTACGGTGCATCCTGGAAGCTGAAGTTCGGGAACAGGCGCTTTGCACTCACGCGGCAGGCAAGCTTGAACAGGTCGTAGTTCGGGTCGCCCTCGTTGAGGTTGATACCCTTCTTCACGCGGAAAATCTGAATCGGGAAGATAGCCGTCTCGCCACCGCCCAGGCCCTCGTCCGTAGTGAGAAGGAGGTTACGCATGACCATGCGGGCTTCCGGATCGGTGCACATACCGTAGTTGATGCTGCTGAACGGAGTCTGCGCACCGGCGCGGCTGTGCATGGAGTTCAGGTTGTGGACAAACGCTTCCATCGCCTGGAAGGTAGCCTTGTCAGTCTCTTCGTAGGCCTGCTTCTCGGCGAACTTCTGGGCCTTCATCACCATCTCGGCATCGAAGGTCTTGGAAAGTTCGCGGGCTTCAGTCTCCACGAACTTCTCGTTCGGCACGAGCGTTGCGACCATGCCCATCTGCTCCATCTCGGAGTGGAGCTTCTTGACGATAGGCATGAGTTCCTCTTCTTCCTTGCCGGTAAAGAGGATGAGGGCCTTCACCATGTTGGAGAGGTAGGCCTTGCGGTAAGTGATGCGCACGCCGTTTGCCATCGCGTAGTCGAAGTTCGGCACCGACTGGCCGCCGTGCTGGTCGTTCTGGTTACTTTGTATGGCAATCGCCGCGAGGGCAGCGTAGCTGCGGATATCCTTCGGTTCGCGGAGGTGGCCGTGACCCGTGTTGAAGCCGTTTTTGAACAACTTAATAAGGTCGATCTGGCAGCACGTCATGGTGAGCGAGTAGAAATCCAAATCATGGATATGGATATCGCCATCCAGGTGTGCACGGCTGTGCTCGGGCTTGAGCATCATCATCGTGTAGAAGTGCTTTGCAGATTCGCTACCGTACTTGAGCATGGTGCCCATGGCGGTATCGCCATCTATGTTCGCGTTCTCGCGCTTGAGGTCGGATTCCTTCGCGGAGCTGAACGTGATGTCGCGGAGCGTGTGCATGAGGCGGGTGTTCACCTCGCGGATGCGGGTACGCTCGGCACGGTAAAGGATGTAGCTCTTGGCGGTATCGGCGTAGTTGTTGTCGGTAAGCGCCTTTTCGACGGCGTCCTGGATCTCTTCGATGTCCGGCTTGGTCTTGCCTTCGGCCTCGAGGCGGCCCACCGCGTAGGCGGCTACCTTTAGAGCAGTACTGCTCAAAACGTCTTCGTGGCCAAGCAGGTCAATCTGTTCCTGGGATGCCTTAATCTGTTCGTTGAGTTCGCCAGAGGCGCGGAAGGCCTTGATAATGGCGTCAGAAATCTTCTCGATGTTGAACGGCATTTCGCGGCCGTCACGCTTCCTTACTGTGAAAATCATCTACCAATCCAAAAAGAAGTTCAACACACTACATCTTGTGCAAGAGGTCGGACCACCACCACAAGATGTAGGTAATAAGATAATAAAAGATTTTGGGAAAAGGGAGATTTTTTTTGATTTTGCAGTAATTTTTTTGTAATAATACGAAAAACTTATCAACAACTTGTGAAATACTTGTCGCCGGACCTCGACCGCCAGTCGGGTTTCCGAAAATCCAACTCCCTATGGCACAAACATTTAGCCGTTTCGGGGTTCCCGGGAAGATATTCACACCCCAAAAAAGGGGCATTTTTCGCCAAAACGGGTTGACAAAATGCCGCAGTTGAGCAGTAGTTTTGGGGGCTTACTTCAGTTCCACGACAATACGGACAGAAGCGCTGACTTCGACGGAATCGGCGATGGCATTTTCGTCGGGGGCCATTTCGGCAGCGCCGTCCAACATCGCCGCTTTCGCCATCATGAGGCCATTCGTGCGGTACCTGCGATTGTAGGTAATTCCGCCGCCTTCCCCGTTAATCTGGAGAACGCGACCGAGCTTGGCGTCAACACTTTCGGCATAGTCGCGGGCCTTCGCCAGCGCCTTCTTGCCCGCAGCCTTGATAACCTGCGACTGGACGCCATCGACATCCTTAAGCTGGGCCGCCGTCCTATGGATTTCGACATCCGGCTCGGCCGCAAGCGCCTGCACGAGAGCGGCGGCATCAATTTTGCGATTTACCGTAACGACAAAATTCTGCGTGGCCACGTAACCGACAAGTTCGCGCTTTCCACTACGGTACGACCAATCCTTGCGGACATCCACGCTGTTCTGCTCCACGTTGGACTGCGGAATTTCAAGCGACTTCACGTTTTCGAAAATCACAGAGCGGCGTTCCGCCAGACGCCTAGTTACAGTTTCCTTGTCCCTGCCGCGGATTTCGAGGCTGAAGCCCATCTCGAACTTGTCGGCGGCAAACTTCTTGGACTCCGAAACCGAAACCTCGATTTTCGGGACGTCGTACACCGTCGTACCGTCAGAAGAAACCGCAGGCACAACCGCGGGTTCGGCCTTCACCGTGCGGATAAGGACGCACGCGCAGGCAATCAGCAACACGAGACAGATGATGTTAAGCAGTTTTGCAATCATCGTTCCGACCTCCTTTTTTTTGGAAATCACCCTATTTCTTCGCAAACGGCATTGCCGCAAACTTCAGCACGACAGCGACAAGCACGGTGGTCGTCATGCTGATGAACGGCATCCAAGGCCAGCTGAAGATGTCGCCGAGGACCGCGGGCACACCAAAAGCGGGGATTCCCTGGATAAGCACGAGGCTCCCCATGCCGCAAACCACGGAGGCAATCACCTGCCAACTCCTGAGGCCCTTCACGAAGAAGGCGAGCAGGAACATGCCGAGCAGCGGGCCCGTGAAGAGGCCGGTAAAGAAGAGCGCATTCTTGAGGAGGCTCCCCTGCTGCGTTGCGGCGAACAGCGCGAAGAACACGCCAAGTACGCCCCACACGGCTGTCCAGATCTTGGCACGCTTGAGGCCGCCCATTCCTGCAGATTCATCCCAGCCGAGGAAATCGCGTTCCGAGGTGTTGCTGAGGGAATTGATGGCACCCGAGAGGCTACTCATGGCAGCCGCACAGATGGCGGCGACAATCAGGCCGGTCACACCTACGGGCAGGCCGTTTACAATAAAGTAAGGGAACACGTCATTCTGGCCAATACCCTCGGGGAGCGCAGCAACGTGCGCCTTCTGGTAATAAACGTAAAGAGCCGCGCCCACCCAATAGAAGAGGATGGAAACCGCACAACCAAGCACCATCGAGAGCACGCTCGAACGGTTCGCCGCCTTCACGTCCTTGCAACTCAGATAACGTTGTACAAACTGCTGGTCACAACCGCGAATTGCAATCTCGAGAATAGCATACGCGAAGCCCGCAGAGATAAGCGTGCGCGCATTGGAAACATCCATCGAGGCATCCCACCACTTGGTCTTGCCGGCCTCGCTCGCCATGGCCGCCATCTCGCCGAAACCGCCCACGGCATTCGAGATAAGCACTAGCACCAGAACGCCACCGCCAAAGAACACGCAGAACTGCATCACGTCGGTCCAGATGACCGCCTTGATGCCGCCGAACCACGTGTAGAAAATCGCAACCGCGGCAGACACGACGATAGCCACCTTCAGGTCTACGTGCAGAATCTGTGCGAGCACGAGCGAGGGCGCATAGAGCAATATGCCCGTACGCAGCAGCAAATGCAAGCTGTAGAAAACGGCGGCAAGCCTGCGCACCGTCTTGGAACCGAAACGCACCTCGAAAAGTTCATACGCGCTGTTAATGCCCGAACTGCGGAACTTCGGGATAAACACAAATCCCACAACAACGATACTCAGGAGCGCACCAATCTGGAACATGAGGAAGGTCATGTTGTCGCCGTACACGTCGGCAGGCGCGCCGAGGAATGTCGTCGCGCTCACGGATGTGGCGATAAGGCTGATGCCCACGGCGACCCACGGGATGGAACCGCCACCGAACATGTATTCCTTGAGGTTCTTGTTGCCGCGGGAAACCCAGAGGCCGATAAACAGGGAAAGCAGCAGGTATGCCGCGAGGACAATCCAGTCAAGAATGGTAAACACCATTAAACTCCTTGTTCAACGGCAACGTGCTCGGCAGTACGGTCGGTGTACTGGATGACCTGGTTACGGCCACCTTCCTTCGCCTTGTAGAGCGCCTGGTCAGCGTAGTTCACCGCCTTCTTCATGTCGTGGAAGTCTGGCGTCACGAGGAAGGCACCGATACTCACCGTCACGCGGAGAGGATCCTGCTGGTGCACGTCGAACACGAGCTTCATTACCGCTTGGCGGATACGTTCGGCTGTCTCGATCATCCCCTCGGGAGTCGTATCGACGAGCCCAACGACAAACTCCTCGCCACCATAACGGGCGACCACGTCGATTTCCTTGCGGATTTCGCCACTGATGGCGCCCGCAATTCCCTTGATGACCACGTCGCCGATGGGGTGGCCGTAAGTATCGTTCACGTTCTTGAAGTGGTCGATATCCATCATGAGCACGCCAATATTGTATTTCTGGCGGTCGGCACGGATTTTCTCGGTGCGCAAATTCTCGTGGAGCGTACGGTGGTTGATAAGCCCGGTAAGGCCATCGCGCGTCGCCAAGTCCTTGTCGCGTTCCACCTGGCAGGCACGCGCATATGCGAAACCCGCAACACCCGCGAACGCCTTGAGCAGGTTCATCTCGTGCTCGGAATAACGGTCGCTCCGGCGGCTTTCGAGGCAGATGGCGAGTTCAGCCTGTTCCGCGGTCGCGTCGGAAGGCACCGGCATCACGAACAGTTGGCGGATATCCATGTTCTTCTTTTCCTGGCTATCGATACGCGGGATATACGCATTGAACGCCGACTGGTTGAACGTGCGTTCCACCGGACGGTTGTGGTACAGCGCGAGGATTGCAAGGCCCTTGTCGGAAAGCGTAAACGTCTTGTTCTCGAACTGGTCGGCATCGATACCGTAGCAGCTCACCACGCGGCCCGTACGTTCCTGATGCAGGTTGTAGTCGTTCTGGCGGTCGAGAGCAAGGATCATCATGCGGTCGAAGGGAATGTTGCCCTTCACGTACTCGGAAATCTGGCGGTAGATCTCCTTCACCGACATATTCTTGAAGAACTGGTGCTGGTAGTGGTACAGCACGCTGAACTGCTGCTGCTCGATGTAGTTCTTCGCCGAGACAAAGCTCTTGAAGTACAGCGTATAGAGCGTGCTCGCAATGTAGGTAAGTGCCTGGGCCGTATGCTGGTTGAATGCGGACGGATAGAGAGAATCCATCACGACAGCACCCACGCGGTTCTTGCCGCGGTCAAGCATCGGGACCGCGACTACGGACTTGATCATCGGGTTATCGATGTAGTAGAGCAGCGGCTTGCCGCCCGGCAGGTCCCCTTCCAGGAGGCGGTTCACGTCGGGGCGGAAAAGTTGGCTGATGAGGCCCGTGTTCTCGGTAATCTTCACGTCGGTCGCAATCTTCGCCTCGGGATTCGAGCAGGCATACGCGCGGATCCCCCACTCCTTCATAGAATTGAGGGGCGAGAACACCACGAGGGAATGCACGTTCGGGACAATGCGCTTGAGGCCCTCGAGCATATCGCCAAAAGCCTTCTTCACGTCGGCATCGGCGCGCGCCCACACCTGGTTTACACGGAGGGTCGAACCGGGTTCGTTATAGTCCGCATCGGAATCGCCGAAGGAATTCTTGAGCTCGGGCGTGACGGCAGGGGTAATTCCCGTAGCGCGCACCGCACTGCCCACCACAGGGAGCGTCGCGGTCTTTCCGCCAGGAACGCGCGGCAAGTTCATGTAACCGAGAGCCGCGGCGACACCCGCAAAGGGGATAAGGAACAGGAACATCCCCCCCTGGAGCGAAAGACCCAGGAGGAAGCCTGCAACAACGAACAAGATTATCGACATCTGCATTGCGTCCTCTGAAACTTACAGCCGGAATGAACGGTAGAGCATGGAGCAGGCGACACCCGCATACAGGAAATGGCTAATCCAAGCCGCCAGGAAAGGCGACAGGGCCCCATTTTCACCCATCTTCAATCCGATTCTTTCTAGAATATAATAACTAAAAACGAGCAACAGGCCAACACCGAACTTCTGTGATAGCCCTCCAGAACGGCTATATCGGTGGCAAAGGGCCGCCCCGATAAGGAGCACGATCAAATTCATCCAGTGAGCGGAGCGCTTGAAGTGTAGCGAGGTCTCCATGGCACGCGTATCTTCGCCGGAGCGCTTGAGCACCTCGATGCGTTCCATCACCATCTTCGAGTCCATCTCGTCGGAAACCTGGCGCTCGTTGATGAGGTCCTCGGGCCGGGTGAACACCTTCCCGAGCATCTTTTCCCTGTTAAGCGTCAGCACCGTCACCGAGCCGTCCTTGTTGAACACGCGCTTCATGCCGCGTTCGAACACCCAGCACGGTTCCTCGCGCAGGGAATCGGGCTTCGTGGTATCGGGCTCCAGCCAGCGCACCGTCTTCGCGTCGTAGCGTTCCACCAGCCTCCCCTGCTCGCGCAGGAGCAGCACAACATCGCGGCCCATCTTCGCCTTGCCCGAATAGAACTTGAAGAACCAGCTCGCCTTCTCGCTGTCGATAAACGTGAAGTCGTTCTTTTCCTTAATGCGTGGGTTCTTCTTCTTTTGCGCGTTCGTCTCCATGATTTCGAGGCGCTTGTGGTTCGCATCGGGCAGCCAGTGCTCGCTCATCTCGTACGAGCCAATCGAGGCAAGCACGCCCAGGAAGAATATCGGGAACAGCGTCTTGAGCGGGCTCTGGCCCGAACTCTGCATGGCGCTCATTTCCAGATGGCGGGACATGTTACCCACCGAGGCGAGCACAGCAATAAACAAGGATACCGGCGTGATGAGGTACAGCATGTACGGCAGGTAGCACAAGTAGTAGTCGATAGCGTCCTTCGTGTCGCGGGCAAGCCAAGTCTTGATGTTGCCCACAAAGTCAATCACGGCGAACATGAAGATGGCGCCGATGGTCACGATGAGGAACATCTTGAGGAAATTCCAGACTAGGTACCTTGAGAACTTCATGCGCGGCCCTTCCCTATGGAACGGAACTTGCGGCCCGCAGCCCGCATGAACCTGAAGAACTTGGAATCGCCGGTAAAGCGGTCACGCACCATCGCCACCGTAATGAATATGCCGAACACGCCGATGATGATGTTCGATGCCCACATGGCAAGTTCCGGCGAAATGATAAGGCGGTCAGCCAGGTTCTCGCCGCCGATAAGGCAAATCCAGTAAATCACGAAAAACGCAAGGCTGTAGATGATGCCCGTACCGATACCGCCCTTGCGGGCCATGATACCAAGGGGGGCACCGATAAGCACGAAAATAAGGCAGGCAAACGAGGTACTGAACTTCTTGTGGATTTCCACCATGTACTGCGCGGCACGCTTCTGTTCTGCCTCCATGCGGCCCCATAAACGCTCCGTATTGCGCAGCGCGGAAATCTCCTGCATGCGGAGGCGCTGCAGCGACTTGCGCCTCTGGACAGAATCGGGGAACTCCGCGCCCTTCGCATCCTTGGGCACAATGCTATCGCCCATCACGTAGTTGCGGGTCGCAACGAGGGTCGACAGGCGTTTTTCGAAGGCAACCTGCGATACGGTATCGTACTTCGCGCGCGCCTCGTTCACCACGTCCATCATCATCTCGACAGGCATCTCGCGGTCGCTGCGGTAACTGCGGCTCCTGCGTTCCAGGCGGTCATCCACGTTCTGCAGGGCAAGGTCCTGCGAGAAGAACCGGATACGGAAATAGTTCTCGGGCTTGTCCGGGTCCACCGTATGCGTCTCGCCACTGCGGAGCCTGAACATGAGGGTCGCACCGTTATCCACGTAGTCGAGCGTAGCACTATCGGCATACACAATCCTCGGCGCACCCTTCTTTTCCATCTCGTAGACCTGGATGCCGTAAAGCACGCCCGATACCGGGTCGATGCGGTTCACCCACAGGTGTACGTCCGGGAACTGCGTAATCAGGCGCCCCGCGTCGATAAACACGTGCGGCTTTTTGCGCGAGACGGCGTTCATGAGTTCCACGGAACGGTGGTTCGCCTCGGGCAGCACCCAGTTATTGAAGAGCACCATGAGCACCACGAGGAGCGATGCCACCAGCATCACGGGGCGCATGAGCGACAAGGGAGAAACACCCGCCGCCTTGACCGCGGTAATCTCGTGGTCACCCGAAAGGCGCCCGAAAGCCATGAGGCATGCGACCAGCACCGCCATCGGAATCGAGAGAGAAAGCATCCATGCGAGGTTCAGTGCGAATATCTCGAGCACCGTCGATGCAGGCAGGCCCTTCGACAGCACGTTATCAAGAATTTTTACAAGAAAATCGACAACGAACAAAAACGTTATGCCAAAAAGCGCCGCCAGGAACGGACCAATAAGCTCTTTCAACACATAACGGACTAGAATCATTTTTCCTTACGAGCGATTTTTTCTACTTTAACAGTGAAAAGTTAGAATTAACCGAAGAAAAAAAATGAAACTGACCCTAAAGACAGCACTGTTCTCAAGCATTTTTCTTAGCGTAGCCCTTTTTAGCGGTTGCTCCTCCGACTCGTCGAACCGAGTAACGCACACGCAGTTCTGCAAGAACAAGTATGACAAGGCAGAAGAGCTCTTCAAGAAAGAAAAGTACGGGCGCGTCATCGACAAGGCCGAAGAAATCATGAGCTACTGTGCCGGTACGGGCTACCTGGAACAGACATCCTTCCTGCTCGCCGAAAGCCACTTCAACCTAGAAAACTGGATCGAGGCGCGCGGCGAATACGGCAGCTTCATTGCAAACTTCCCCGGTTCCCCGTTCGCAGAATCCGCCGAGTTCAAGAAGGCCATCTGCTCGTTCAACATGGAATTCCGCGTGAGCCGCGACGAGGCGAATACCACCGTCGCCATGAAGGATTTCGAACGCTACCTCTCGAACCACCCCGACACCCCGCTCCGCGACTCCATCAACTACTACTACGGGCTGCTCGTGGAACGCATCGCCGAGAAGGAGTTCCAGACGGCAAGGCTCTACCTGCGCATGGACAAGCCGCAGGCGGCGGTCATCTACTTCAAGGAGTTCCTCGAGACCTACCAGAATTCCAAGCGCCGCAAGGAATCCCTGTTCCTTATCTCGCAGGCTTACACTGACCTCGACCAGTTCGAGGCGGCTCGCGAATACCTGAACATCGCAAAACTTGAACTCAAGGATGACGACAAGGACGGCCACAAACTGCTCGAGAAGACCGAGAAGAAGATCGCGAAGGCCGAAGAGAAGTTCGAGAAGCGCATGAAGAAGGATTCCGAAAAGAAGCGCATCCTGAAAGAAGAACGCGAAATGCTGAACTAGGTCTCTTATGCGTCAAGCGGGTTTCAAGTCTATCCTCGTGCTATTCGCTACGCTGCTGCTTGCGACGGGCGCAATCGCCGATGACGAGGAATCCAAGCCCACACGCGACCTGTCGAGACTTTCCATCTTCGCGCAGCCTTCCATCTCGTTCCTGAGCTTTGACCAGCGCAAGTACTTCCAGAACGCCATCGACACCATCTACACCGAGTTCAAGTCGCAGGCAGTCGACGCCGAGGAATCGCTGTACGTGGCAAAGCAGAACTTCCAGAAGGTGAACTTCTGCTTCCCGGTCACGGCAGGCCTACAGTACCAGGTGATGGACGGGCACTTTTTGAGTGCGGGCGTAGGGTTCATCTACGACAACGAATCGGTGGTGCTCTCGGACCGCAAGAACAAGGCGCACAACTACAGTTACACCATCCAGGGCGTCCCCGCATTCCTGGAATACAGGATTGCCATACCCGGTAACCTCATCACGCTTTCGAACGGCGGGTTGTTCAGCGTCGCCGTACGCTGGTACTGGACACTCCCCGGAA
Source organism: Fibrobacter succinogenes (assembly GCA_902800815.1). GTDB lineage: Bacteria > Fibrobacterota > Fibrobacteria > Fibrobacterales > Fibrobacteraceae > Fibrobacter > Fibrobacter succinogenes_B. Next base: position 22,530 of record CADCGB010000005.1, on the reverse strand, counting down.
CGGAAATCTACACCACCTGGGGCAAGCTCGAAGCCGACAATAAGCCCTGGGGCGCAGGCTTTGGCGTGAGCCTCGGGTACCTGATTGCCAGCTGGAACGGGCTCAACGTGTTCGGCGACATCGGGTTCAGCACCATCAAGGTGGAATCGAAGGAATCATTCGCGGACATCGTTCCGGACGGCCCGACCGAGAAGGCCAAGTGGGATATCGGTGGCCTGCAGTTGCAAATCCGCATGAGTTTCGGGCTTATCAAGATGCCCGTAGCAAAACTTGAGGACGTAGTGAAGTCCAAGGACGCGAAGAAGGTGGAAGGCACTGCGCCAACCGACACGACAGCAGCGCCCAAGCCGGTAGAAAAACCCGTCGAGAATGTTTCACCGGATGAAAAGGTTGCACCGGCCAGTGACGCACCGACTAGTGACGCACCGGCCGCAAAGGGTAATGCGCCGACTAACGAGGTTCCGGTTAGTGATACGCCGGCAGCTGAAGCTGCGGATAATAAAACTGCGCCGGCCGCAAAAGAGGCTCAGCCGAAGGCGGAATAATGAGCCTGCTCCCGGGGGAAAAGCCGCAGTACGCGGAAACGCACTTCAAGTTCCGGCTGCCTTGGTCGCTACTGTACAGGCCGTGGCCCGAAATCATCGTGGACGCACCCTTCCAGTTTATACCCGGAGCGGAACCTACCCTATGGATTGTCGTGCGTGACGCGCACCGGTTCCCGACACTCATCGAGAAGATGGATGTTGAGATTTGTTCTAAAGAATTAGCGGGTGATGCAAACCAGGCAAACTTGGCGGGTGCGACTAGTTGTGCGGGTGCAAATTTCGTGCCAGCCAGGACAATTGATTTAAATATCCGCGCGACGGGACAGTTCGGTTTCTACCCCGTAAAACCGGGAACGCTCCCTGCAGGCAAATATGAGATTCGTTGCAAGGTGACCGCTCGCCGCATTGACACTTCGACAAACGATGTTACAGACAAAGTAAGAACATTTAACCGCTGGAATCTGCCCGGGCTAAAGCCTGCCCCGCTAAAAATCCAGGTGCTCGCGCAGGACCCGCCGAAGGCCCCCGGTTACATTGCCGGCGAAACACACTGCCACACGCACTACTCCTGCGACCACGTGGAACACGGGGCCTCTCCCGCGGTACTGCAGCAGGCGGCAAAGGCCATCGGGCTCGATTTCGTGAGCTGTACTGACCACGCCTACGATTTCGCGTTCACCGAAGAAGACTACACGAAGGAAGCGCCCTCCCCCGCGCCGCGCTTCCAGGCGCTCCGCGACGAGATTGCATCGCTCCCTTCCGGCGAGGGCATGCCCCTCCTGCTCGCAGGCGAGGAGGTCTCTGCCGGCAACAGCAAAGGCGAGAACGTCCACATGACGGTCCTTGCACCGGACGGCTACCTGCCCGGACTTGGTGACTGCGGGCGCTACTGGCTCGACAACAAGCCCACGATGAAAATTCCGCAACTGCTGCAGGCGACAGGCGCGCACTGCTTTGCAGCGCACCCCTTCCAACCCATAGGAATGCTCGAGAAATTTATCTTCCGGCGCGGGTACTGGAGCCACAAGGACTTGAACCTGGACGCAGCCCACAAGATTCGTGGCCTGCAGTTCTGGAACGGCACCCGCGACGAGGGTTTCAAGCTCGGGCGCGAATTCTGGATCGAGGAACTCGGCAAGGGAAACTACCTGCTGCCGATTGGCGGTAACGACGCGCACGGCGACCTGAACGACACCACCTCCGTCGCGACACCGCTCTGCACGCTCCGCCATTCCCGCCACCACATTTTCGGGAAGGTACGGACGGTTGTTCCTGCAACGCAACTTACGCACGAGGCACTCAACGCCGCTTTCGCAGGCGACAACTGCTACGTGACTGACGGTCCCGCCCTCTGGTGGGAACGCGCCGACATCCACGGGAGCAAGGGAATCATATTCCATGCCCGCAATACGAATGATTTTGGCGGAGCGTTCCGCTACATCCGCATATTCGGGCGGCGCTACACCGCAAGCGGCAAGCTCGCGAAGCAAGAGGAACTCTGCATAGAAAGCCTCGTCGCCGCACCCGCAAGTAGCGACATCGAAATCCACTTCGACAACTTCGCCTACCTGCGCGCCGAATGCGAATCCGCGACAGGCAAGTTCGCGCTCACGTCGGCAGCACGTTCCGTGCAGGAGTAAACATGGCTACGGGTCCCTTGTCCCCTATGATTAGGCGCAGGCCTCCCGCTCCGCCACCGCCCAACCCAGTTAGCGAACCCGCAGGCGACATCCCTGCAGAGGAACTCCCCGAGGAATCGGCCCGCATCGCAGAGGGCACTTACAGACAAATTCGCGACTACAGTCTGGTGCTGCTATCGCAGGGCATTGTCCACCGGCTGGAACGCTCGCCCGAGGGGCCATTCGAGATTTTCGTCAAGCCCGAGCACGAGCCGCGGGCAAAACTCCAGCTGGAACTCTACCGCAAGGAGAACCCTCCGCGCGAGGCAAACCCGCCACTCCCGCTCTCCGTGAGCGCGCAGCCCGTGTGGGTGCTACTAGTACCGGTCGTCTGCACACTCCTCGACTTTTCGGGCAAGGTCGCCCGCATGCACAGCCTCGGGCTTTCCGATGCCGACAAGGTGATGCACGGGCAGTGGTGGCGCACCATCACCGCCCTCACGCTCCATGCCGACGCACGGCACCTTGCCTCTAACCTCCTCACCGGCTACATCGTCCTCACCCTCATGTCGTACCGGACGCCGCTCGCCCGCATGGCACCCTTCCTCGCCATCGCAAGTGCACTCGCAAACTTCTGCACCGTCCTCACCGTGCAGACGGACTTCCGCGCCCTCGGGTTCTCGACGTTCGTGTTCGCCGCTATCGGGGCCCTTGCCGTAATCGAGTTCAGGCTCATGCCCAGGGAGACTCACGGCCAGCTCCGTCGCTTCGCACCGCTGTGCGGCGCCGCCTCGCTCGCCGTATTCCTCGGGACAGGCGAGAACGCCGATATCCTGGGCCACGCCTACGGGTTTATCGCGGGCATATTCTGCGGGTTCATCCCAAAGAAGAAGGCGCTCCGCTGGGGAACGCCTACCACACTTACCGACCTCATCTGGGTCGCAATCTATTTCGCCATATTCATCGCGGGCTGGAAGTTCGCGCTTGCCTAACCCGCGACCTAAAGCCTAGAACGTAGCGAGGAACTTCTTGGCCCTGTCGGCGTACAGCGTATTGTCGCCGTAGACCTCGATGATACGTTCGGCAACGCTCTTCGCCTTGTTCTTGGAACCGAGTTCGTTGTGCAGGAGTACCAGCTTCCACATGGCATCCGGAACAAGCGGGGTCTCGTCGATCGGTTCTTCCTTCTGGAAGCGGTCTTCCTTGTCGCCGGTACGCTTGCCGAATTCCTTCACGAAGTCCTCGAGCAACTTGGCGGCAGCGGAGAGGTCACCCTTTTCCATCTTGGCGGCGGCCAGACCGTGGATGGCGGCCGAACGCACGAGCGCGACATCGCCAGCGTTATCGATGGACTTCTGGTACAGAGCGATAGCACCGTCAAAATCAGACTTTTCGTACTTGATGTTGCCAGCAAAGAGGGCGGCCTTCGCAAGGGAGAGACCCTTCACGTCGCCGGCCTGGATACGGGCCTCGAATTCGGCGAGGGCGGCATCCTTCTGGTTCGTGTAGAGGAGCGTGTAGCCCTTGCCCAGGAGTTCGGTCTGTTCGATGGCGGCAGCCTTGCGGCTGTCCCTGAACTGGACGATACCCGCGACAACCACGAGCAAAATGACAAGCCCAACGAGCACCTTGGTACCGTGCTGGACAAAAAATTCCTTGATTTCAGAATTATTCTGGTTAGATTCGTTAGCCATTTTAGACTTCCATTTTAAAATTTCGTAAGCCAAACATAGAAAAACTAGGGGACTTTGCCAACTAGGGGCACCCCATCTTGACAAAAAAACGCCCTTTTGCTATTTTTGACCCCGCTATGCCACTCTAGCTCAGCTGGTAGAGCAGCTGATTCGTAATCAGCAGGTCGGCAGTTCAAATCTGCTGGGTGGCTCGAAAGCCCCGATTCCCTTGAGGAACCGGGGTTTTTCTTTTGTCCGTGACGGGACCCCGCGCAACGCGCTCCCTAACCAAAAATCGCTTTTTTTACTATATTTGGCGCCCTATGAATCCGAATGGCGCCATTATTGTTCAGAGCAACCTCGAAATCATGGTCGAGGTCGATTCCCCCTCCTACGAAGCGGCACGCGACGCGATTGCACCCTTCACCGAGCTGGTCAAGAGCCCCGAGCACCTGCACACCTACAAGATTTCGCACCTGAGCCTGTGGAATGCCGCGGCGACCGGGCTCCGCGCACCCGACGTGCTGGAACGCCTGGAATCCCAGAGCCGCTACCCCATCCCGCAGAGCGTCATTACCGAGATCGAGGACTACATGGCCCGCTACGGCCTGCTGCGCCTCAAGAAGGACGACTGCGGCAACCTCATCATGGAATCCGACGACAAGATCATGTTCGTCGAAATCTGCAAGTTGCCCGAAGTCGCCGAGTACGTGAAGGAATTTATCGACGACACGCACGCAATAATGGACGGCGAACGCCGTGGCCACATCAAGATGGCCCTCACGAACGCCGGATTCCCGGTCGAGGACCTCGCGGGCTATACCGTGGGCGACCCGCTCCCCATCAACCTGAGGAAGACGACCCTCTCTGGCAAGGCGTTCGAACTACGCGACTACCAGAAGGAAGCCGCACAGATTTTCTACGCGAGCGGTTCCGAGAAGGGCGGTTCGGGCGTGATTGTGCTCCCCTGCGGTTCGGGCAAGACAGTGATTGGCCTTGCCACGATGGCCCTCATCCAGACCAAGACGCTCATCCTGACCCCGAACATTTCGGCCAGCCGCCAGTGGATCCGCGAAATCTGCGACAAGACCGACCTCACCATCGACCAGGTGAAGGAATACTCCGGCGAAGTCAAGGAAATCGGCCCGGTGACGGTCGCGACCTACCAGATTTTGACCCAGCGCAAGCGCGTCAAGAAAGACGAAAACGCGAACGAGACCGAGGAACTCGAACTGAGCGACGAGGAAGTCAAGAAGGAACTCGCGAACTTCCCGCTGTTCAGCCAGGAAAAGTGGGGCCTCATGATTTACGACGAGGTGCACCTGCTCCCGGCACCCGTGTTCCGCCTGAGTACCGAAATGCAGGCGACCCGCCGCCTTGGCCTTACGGCAACGCTCGTGCGCGAAGACCACAAGGAAACGGAAGTCTTCAGCCTTATCGGCCCCAAGAAGTACGATATCCCGTGGCGCATCCTCGAAGCGCAGGGCTGGATCGCCACTGCCGACTGCAACGAGATCCGCATCCCGATGGAAGCGGAACTCAAGATGAAGTACGCCCTCGCGCCTATCCGCGAGAAGATTACGCTCGCGAGCACGAACCCCGAAAAGACGGACATCGTGGAGCGCCTGCTCAAGCACTTCGACAAGCCCGACGACCGCGTTCTGATTATCGGACAGTACATCGACCAGCTCGAAGCCCTCTCCGAGGACCTGCAGATTCCGCTCATCACGGGCAAGACTCCGAACAAGGAGCGCGAGCGCCTGTACGCCGCCTTCCGCGACGGAAGCCAGAAAAACCTGATGGTCTCGAAGGTGGGCAACTTCGCGATCGACCTGCCCGATGCAAACGTGCTTATCCAGGTTTCGGGAACGTTCGGAAGCCGCCAGGAAGAAGCCCAGCGACTGGGCCGCGTGCTGCGCCCCAAGAGCGACGGCGGTGCAGCGCACTTCTACAGCATCGTGACGCAGGATTCCAAGGAACAGGAATTCGCCATGAACCGCCAGCTGTTCCTCACCGAACAGGGATATGCGTATAAGATTATCAAGCGCGGCGACTGGGATATTCTTTCTAGAACTCCGGAAGAGATGGCCGCGCGTCAATAAGCCGGCCGACCTATTTAATTTGATAAAAAAGAGTCAGGAAAAATCCTGGCTCTTATTTTTTAAAGTTTCGTCAAGCGATGGCGTCGGCTACTTTTCCATGACGATAAGTTCAGGTTCGCCCCTGCCCGGGAGCGGCTTGAAGATTTTCACCATCGTCTCGGTGGGCGGGCGGTTGAACCCGCTTGTCGTGCACACAAAGAGGTAGTTGGTACCGGCCACCACCTGCGTAGCGACACTCAGCGGAGCGAGCTTCAAGTAGGCGTAATCCTTCGTCGCGGTCGCAAATACCGCGGAATCTTCCGCAGTAAGCGGGCGCTGTTCCGTAAAGCCACCCATGAGCATCTCGTCCGTCTTGCCGGTCGCAAGGTCGGCAAAGAAGCCTTCGACTTCCTTCGTTGCAACTTCCGCACCATTTTCCGCGGTAATTCGCTTGTTCGAAATCCCGTAGGCAAGCGTCACGTTTGCATTCGGCTCGAGCGTCTTGAGTTCTGCGGCAGAAGCCTTGCGACCGCCGCTCCCGTAGGTACAGAACGGCACCACCACCTTGCCCGAAAGGTCGTTCGAGTCAAGGAAGGTATAGACCGGAGGGGCGAAGCTCCCGAACATGATTGGGTATCCGAGATACACCGTGTCGTATTTCGCGAGGTCGGCCTTCGGGTTCACAAGTGCGGGCCACTGCTTGCTTTCGCGCTGGGCGCCCACTGCGGCAATCGTGCTGTCGTATGTCGAGGGGTACGGAGTCACCGTCGCAATCTCGAACATGTCGGCATTCTTTGCCTTCTGGAAAATTTCCGCGAGCTTCTTTGTCGCACCGTTCTGCGAGTAATAAACGACAAGCGACTTCGACGCCTGCGGGGCCGCAGCCTCGGGCTGCGCGGCCTTCTCGCCCGCCTTAGACTGTGCATTTTCCTGGTTGCAGGCGGTCAACGCGCACATTGCAGCCGCAACAAGAATCAAGCCAAATTTCTTTTTCATATTTACTCCTAGTACCTGATCTTACCTTCGGCGACCTTGCGCAGGTGCTGACCGTAGGGGGACTTCCCGTACTTGGCGGCAGACTCGAGCAACTTTTCCTTGCTGATCCAGCCGTTCACGTAGGCAATCTCTTCCACAGCGCTAATCTGGATGCCCTGACGGTTCTCAACCATCTTCACGAACTCGCCCGCTTCAATCAAGCTGTCCATCGTGCCGGTATCGAGCCATGCAAACCCACGGCCCAGGAGTTTCACGTCGAGTTCGCCCTTGTCGAGGTACGTCTTGTTCAAGTCGGTAATCTCGAGTTCGCCGCGTGCACTCGGCTTCTGTGCCTTCGCAAATCCACTCACGCGGTTGTCGTAGAAGTAGAGGCCCGTAATCGCATAGTTGCTCTTGGGTTCCTTAGGCTTTTCTTCCACAGAGATGACCTTGCCATTGTCGTCGAACTCCACCACGCCAAAACGTTCCGGATCTTCTACGTAGTAGCCGAACACGCTCGCACGGCCGTTCTGTTCGGCGTTCTTCACCGCAGCCTTCAGGAGCGGGCTAAAGCCGTTGCCATAGAAGATGTTGTCGCCGAGCACCATCGCGCAGCAGTCGTTACCGATAAATTCCTCGCCCAAGATAAACGCCTGCGCCAGGCCATCGGGGCTCGGCTGCACCTTGTAACTGAGCTTGAGGCCCATTGCGGAACCGTCGCCCAGAAGGCGTTCAAAGTTCGGCAAGTCCGTCGGCGTCGAGATGATGAGGATTTCGCGGATGCCCGCAAGCATCAGGGTCGAAAGCGGGTAGTAGATCATGGGCTTGTCGTAGACCGGCAAGAGTTGCTTGCTGGTGACCATGGTCAGCGGGTAGAGCCTTGTGCCGGAGCCTCCGGCGAGAACGATTCCTTTCATGGTGTCATCCTGTTTTTATATGCTTACTGACGAAATTTAACAAAATAGCCCGCCTTGCAAAAACTATCTTTGGCCTCATGAGCGAAAACGTCCGCAAAAGCCTCAAGGAATACCTGCCTAGTTCCCCGTTCAAGAACGGGGAGGGCGCCGAGGAACTGCTGATGTCCTTTATGGAATGGGCGGAATCACGCGGAACCACGCTCTACCCCGCACAGGAAGAGGCTATCCTCGAACTTCTGGACGGCAAGAACGTCATCCTGAATACGCCCACGGGCTCGGGCAAGTCGATGGTCGCACTCGCGCTCCACTTCGACAGCATCGCGCATGGCCGCAAGAGCGTTTACACCTGCCCCATCAAGGCGCTCGTGAACGAGAAATGGATGGCACTCTGCAAGGAATTCGGGCCCGAGAACGTCGGGCTCTCTACCGGCGACGCGACCGTAAACCGCGACGCGCCCATCCTGTGCTGCACCGCAGAAATTTTAAGCAACATGGCGCTCTGCGAAGGCGAAAAACTCGCGATTACCGACATCGTGATGGACGAGTTCCACTACTATACCGACCGTGAACGCGGTGTCGCCTGGCAGATTCCGCTCCTCACGCTTCCGCAGTCTCGATTCCTGCTGATGAGCGCGACCGTCGGCGCAACGGAATTCTTTGAACGCGAGATGACGAAGCACACCGGGCGTGAGTCCATCACGGTGCGTTCCACGCAGAGGCCTGTGCCACTCGATTTTACCTACAGCACCACGGAACTTTCGACCGAAGTTCAGAAGCTCGTGAACGAGGGCAAGGCACCCGTATATGTCGTTCATTTTACGCAGGCTGCAGCCGCAAGCAACGCACAGAACTTCATGAGCCTCGACCTCTGCACCAAGGAAGAGAAGGTCAAGATAAACGAGGCCATCAAGGAAGTGCGATTCTCAAGTCCGTACGGTCCCGATGTCAAGCGCTGGCTCAAACAGGGAATCGGCCTTCACCACGCAGGACTATTGCCCAAGTACCGCATCCTCTGCGAAAAACTCGCACAAAAAGGCTTATTGAAAGTCATCTGCGGCACCGACACGCTCGGCGTGGGCGTGAACGTTCCCATACGCACGGTACTCTTCACGCAACTCTGCAAATACAGCGGCGACAAGACAGCAATCCTCACCGCACGCGACTTCCACCAGATTGCAGGCCGCGCAGGGCGCAAGGGATTCGACAACATCGGATACGTGGTGGCGCAGGCTCCCGAACACATAATCGAGAACCTGAAACTCGAGGCCAAGAGCCGCCAAACCGGAAAAAAGTTCCAGAAGCGCAAACCGCCCGAACACGGCTACGTTCCCTTCGACGAGAGCACGTACAAACGCCTGATCGACGCGCAGCCCGAACCGCTTACCTCGAGTTTCCATGTGGACCATGGAATGCTCCTGAACATACTGAGCCGCGAAACCGACGGATGCCGAGCCATGCGCACGCTCCTGAAAGACTGCCACGAGAGCGCGGCGAGCAAGAAGCAGTTGCAGCACCGTTCCTTCCAGCTTTTCCGCAGCCTGGTAGAAAAGAACATCGTAGAATTCGTGAAGCCCGTCGCCCCCGGTTACAGTCACCTGCGCGTGAACATGGACCTGCAGGATGACTTCGCGATGAACCAACCACTCTCGCTGTACCTGGTGGATACGCTCCCGAAACTGAACGCGGATTCCCCGGAGTACGCGCTCGACGTGATTACCCTGTGCGAAAGCATCGTGGAAAACCCCGAGGCAATACTCCGCATCCAGCAGAACAAGGCGCGCACCGCAAGGCTCGATGAACTCAAGGCGCAGGGCATGGAATACAACCAGCGCATGGAAGAAATCGAGAAGGTCGAGTACCCCAAGCCGCTGCGTGAATTTATCTACGGCACATACAACGAATTTGCGGAAGTTCACCCGTGGGTCGACGTGAACGTGGAACCCAAATCCATCGTGCGCGAGATGTTCGAGAACTTCAGCACGTTCAGCGGATACGTAAAGCAGTACGGCTTGCAGCGCATGGAAGCGATTCTGCTCCGGCACCTGAACTACGTATATAAAGTCTTGAGCCAGACAGTGCCCGATGGATACAAGAATGATGAACTCCGCGAGATGGAAGACTACCTCGGCGACATGATCCGCCGCACCGACTCGAGCCTGCTGGAAGAATGGGAAAAGATGGCCCACCCCGAGGACTACCAGAAGCGCCTGGAAGCGGGCCTCACCGAAGACGAGGCGGAGAAGGCGTTCGGGGCCGACAAGGCCGCAGCCGATATCACCTACGACAAGAAGCGGTTCCTCGGCATGGTACGCCAGCGCATATTCCAGATCATGGGCAACCTCGCCAAGCAGGACTTTGCCGCAGTCCTCGACAGCCTTGCAGACGACCTGAAAGAAGGCCAGCTGCTCGTGGACGGCGAAGGCAAGCCGTGGACCGAGAATATGCTCACAGAAATCATGGCCGCCTACACGGCAGAACACCACAAGTTCCGCCTCGACGTGGAAGGTCGCGCGCTCGCCCACACCATCGTCACCTACGAGGGCGACGTGATGCACATACAGCAGATGCTGCAGGACGAGGAAGAATTCAACGACTGGAGCATCGACTTCGAGATAAACCTCGCCGACAGCCGCGAGGCCGGAATCCCGCTCCTGAAAATGCTACGCATCGGCGAAGCGTAACACCTTATGTCATTCTGGACACATCGTGTCCGGAATCCATACATCTTGGAAACGCACTTATCAAACAAGAATTAAGAATTCTCGAATGAATTCTTTTATATCTTTATCACCATGCAGAACTTAAACGGCAGATTCGCGGCAGTGCTCCCCGCAGGTGGGCTCGGCAAGCGCATGGGTGGCAACATCCCCAAACAGCTGATGCTCCTGGGCGGCAAGCCTGTATACCGCTACTCCCTCGAGACATTCCTCGAGATGGAAGAAATCGCCGAAGTCGTGATGGCCGTACCCGCCGACTGGAAGGACCATTTCGAAAAGGAATTCTCGCACCCCAAACTGAAAATCGTCATTGGCGGTGCGGAGCGCTGGCAGTCCGTCGAAAATGGCGTGAACGCCCTTACAAGCAGTGCGGAATACGTGCTGGTCCACGACGTGGCACGTCCCTTCGTGAGCAAGGAAATCATCCGCGATGTATGCGAGACGCTCGTCACCAAGGGAAGTTGCCTTGTGGCCAAGCCCGCCGTCGATACCATCAAGGTAGCAGCCGACGGCAAGGTGCAAAAGACCATCGACCGCAACACCGTATGGATGGCGCAGACCCCGCAGGCAGCCTCCATCGCGCTACTGAAAAAGCTCTACGGACGCATAGCCGCAGAGCCCCTGAACTTTACGCCCACCGACGAGGCGAGCATTCTCGAATACTTTGGCGAGAACGTCTACATCGTGAAGGGCAACGTCGCGAACGACAAACTCACGACTCCCGAAGATTTCGAGATTTTCGCGAGCCGCGCGCGCTAATCAAACCTTTCCACCGAACTCGAAGCCCGCTTCTTCAACGGCCTTCTTGAGCGCAGCCTCATCGACATCGTCCTCATCGTGCCATTCCACGCGAAGTTCCTTCTTCGAGACATCGGCCTCGGCTGATTCCACTCCATCCAGCACGCGCACCGCCTTCTCGACGCAAGCCTTGCAGTGGCTGCAGCTCATGCCGTTCACGCGGTAAGTCACGAGAACGCATTCATCGCATTCCTCTTCGTGCTCATGGTCCTCATGCTCATGGCAGTGGCATTCGCCGTCATGATGATGCTCGCCATGTTCGTGATCGTGCCCGCAGCCGCAATGGTCGTGTCCGCAACCGCACCCCTTGTGTGCAAACTTCGCATAAATCATGAACACCGCTAGCAGGCCCGCACATACATAGTCAAACACGCCAAGCGCACCATGCCCGTGACATTCCGCAGAACCATGCGGGAGCATCGCCGCAAGGAACGTGTCCATAAAGAACGTGTCCACGATATAGCCGAAGAAGAGTGCGCCTAATGCAATGGACGTCAGGTAGGCAATCAAGGTACGCTTGCCAAAGGCCTTCCCCACCACAAGCATGCTCGCGATACTCGTCGCAGGCCCTGCCATCAGCAGCACAAGGGCCGCACCCGGCGTAATGCCCTTCGCCACAAGCGCAAGCGCAAGCGGAATGGAACCCGTAGCACACGTGTACATCGGCATCGCAAGCACAAGCACCACCAGCATACAAAGCAGCGGATACTCGTGCAGGAACAAGAAGAAGTCATCCGGCACAAAGGCCGCAATCAGCGCACCGAGCAGGAGCCCTATCGTGAGCCACTTGCTCACGTCGCCCACCATGTTCACAAAGCCGTACTCAAAAGTCTCGCGAACCTTCTGCGCAAAGGACTTCTTTTCCGCCTTCGCGTCATGGGATTCGCATTCGCAATGCCCGCAACCGCAGTGGTGTTCAGTATCGCAGTCATCAAAGTCGATTGTGTCCGGATGGTCATGCACCTGCTCCTCGCCGCGCGTCAGCACGTTCGTAAACACGCCGCCAAACATCGCGGTAACAAACGCGGCAATCGGGCGCAACACCGCAAACGGTCCGCCCAGCAGGGAATACGTCGCCAGTATGGAATCCACACCCGTCGCAGGTGTCGAGATGAGGAAGCTTACGCTCGCGCCCTTGCTCGCACCTTCCTTACGGAGCGCAATCGACGTGGGAATCACACCGCAGCTGCAAATCGGGAGCGGAACGCCAAAGAGCGCAGACCACAGCACCGACTTGAAATTCGGTTTTGAAATCTTCGGCACGTACAGGTGGTTCGGCACCCACACATGCAAAATGCCCGCAAGCAAAAAACCGAGCAACAGGAACGGCGCCATCTCGGAGAACAGCGTAATGAACTGCAGAACGAACTTTTCTAGAATCTCTAAAACAGCAGGCATTTTACTTACCCTTCTTGTGCAGAATATGCGTGAGGCCCGTATTGAAGATGAGCCCGATATGTTCGTCGTCGAGCGAGTAGAACATCTTGCGGCCCTCGCGGCGCGGCTTCACCAGGTTCGCCGTACGGAGGATGCGCAGCTGGTGGCTCACCACCGACTGTTCCAGGTTCAGCTTCTCGGCAATCTCGTTCACCGAGAGCTCCCCCGAGAGCATCAGATGGATAATACGGATGCGCGTGGTATCGCCAAAGAACTTGAAGAATTCAGAAAGTTCGAAGAGAACATCCACCGGAATATCGTTTCTCGCATTTTTGATATATGAACAAGTATTCATATTTTCATATATAGAAATCAGCACCCGTTTTGTCAAGAGATACAACGACTTTTTTCAAATACCCTCCCACTTTCTGCCGAAATTGTTACATTTACCGCAAAATATCGGAGGAATCCATGAATATATCCAAGATTATCGCAGCAGGCGCCCTCGCCACCTCGCTCGCGGTCGCACAGGAAGACGCCTGGCCGACAGACGAACAGACCGAGGAACAAACTACTGAGCAGGCTGAGGAACAGGCCGCCCCCGCTGAGGAAGCCGAGCAGTCCAGCGAGGCAGCGGAACCGCAAGAAAAGGTAACAAACAACAATGTTAATGTTCAGGTCAACAACCAAGTGACCAACAACAACAATAACAGCATCAACATTCAGATTAATAACAACAGCAACAACCAGGAAACCAATCAGGTTGCAATCCAAAACAATTATAACGAGCAACCCAAGTCTTCCCTCAACGGCAAGGCTGGCTTCGGTATCCACGGCGACTTCAACTACAGCGCCCTGACCGGCCTCGCCCAGGACTGGAACATGGGTGACGAGACGGACGCCCCGGCAGGCATCGGCTTCGACGTGGGTCTCCGCGGACGCCTCCCCCTGGTAGACTACCTCCAGTTCGTGCCCGAAATCAACTTCCATTACGCCCTGCTCATCCAGGAAGACGAAACCGCAGAACGCAAGTTCACGCAGATGGACCTCGAAATTCCGCTCATGATGCGCGCAACCGTCCTGGACATGCTCTACATAACGGCCGGCGTGCAGCTCACGCTGAACCTCAGTTCCGACGTCAAGCTCGATGAAGCGGATGTTGAAATCGGCGGCGGCCTCGGCACCATCAATTTCAGCTACGAAGAAGAAATCGAACAGAAGGGCTTCGGCTTCGGAATCGTCTTCGGCGCGGGCTTCTTCATTATGGAACGACTCTCCATCGATGCAGCACTCGTCCTCGGCCTGACCGACGTCTACGAGAACAAGGAAGAAGACGAAAGCAGAATCCTTGTGAAGATGGATGGCGGCAAGCAGATGACCTTCAAGGCCGGTCTCGGCTTCTGGTTCATGTAATAGTCATCAGTCATCCTAGTTACATCGTAACTAGGATCCATACGGTTCAACACCGGCACCTGGCTAAAGCAGTTCAAACCAAGATTCAGGTACAGAAAAACCCGCTCGGACGAGCGGGTTTTCTTTTATACTTTCAGCAGATTGCGTGCCGGACTAGTTTCCGAAGAAGCACTTTGCAGTACCGCCTTCGGTACCCGTCACTGTAACGCAGATATCCTTGAAGGTGTTCGTTCCTTGCTTAACCGCGCCCAGCTTCACGCCACTGTTGCTTATGTTATAGCTGCCCGTATAGGACGTCGTCTTTCCATTGTAGACAAGGTCCAACGTCAGACCGGGAGAACCATTTGCAGCCTGCACGTCGCAAAGAACGGAAATATTTTCCGGAGTCCAGCTGTTCTGCCATTCAAAGGCCACCTGGATACAGGCTTCCTTGTTGAACGGAACTTCCTGGTTAACAGTATTGGAAGGAATGTTCGAGCCCTCGAACTTCAGTTCGTAATCCGGGATTCTGGAGTCCACCGCGGTCGCCGCGTCACAAGTTATCGGCACCTTGGTGTTGTCGTCGTTCTCGACCAAGACAGAAACACCGGACACGACATCGTTCTTTGCTGCCACCGGAGCGGTCGCAGTAAGGCCAGTCGCATCGGCGGTAGCACCCGTCCAGGTGTAGGAGAGCGTCAGGCCAGTACCCGTCTTGCAATTGGCAATGGTCCATGTAGCAGCTTCACCCGCAGCAACATCGGGCCTGAGGTTTGTACCAACGCATTCGCAACCCGTAATCGGAGCACCATTCACATTCAAAGGTGAGCAAGTAATGTCTTGCGTGATTCCACCACCCGTAACGGAAACAGTCGCCGTCTTCGCACCGGAAGTAGCATAGGTCGTAGTCGGAGTTCTTCCCGTAGCCGTAGCAGTAGCCGCACCCGGCAGAGTCCAAGCATACGAGGCCTTACCAACATCTGCCATAGTAAGCCCGGAATTCTGGCTCCAGGTAAATTCCCACTTTGCAGTCGCATTCAGTTCAACGGTAGCCGACGCCGGGGCACACGTACCGAAAACACCCGCAGCAACAGGGGCCGCAGAAGAGGAAGAGGGAGTCGTAATCGGAGCCACAGAAGAAGAGCTCTGCTGACCGATGGGGCCCATCGAGGACCTGCCACCGAAGATATCCCTAGAAGACGACGTCATCTGGGTAGCAGGACCACTGCTCGAGGACTCAATAATCGTCTCGGACGACTCGATCTGAATCACACCGTTATTGGCCTTCGCCATCTCGTTCATGCAGACGATATCTTCACTGCACTGCTTCTTGGCATCAGCGACCTGGCTTGCGAAGTCGATAGACTGCGTTTCGAGCATAGCCTTGACATAGCCATCCGTAGCCTCGTTCAGGGGCTCCACGGTACCATCACCACAGGCCCAAAAACCGGCGGCCAAGCCGACCGATGATAGACCTATCAAAAGTTTCTTCTTCATAAAAAACCTCTTTTTCTACCTAGAAAATTACATTATTATTTGCAAAAGGGGTAACGGGAAACCCTTTTTTGTGAACGAAAACACGCAAAAAAGCCCCTTTTTGCCCGAAAAATACGCCTTACTGCTCCTCGTCCACCGAAATCTTGCGCTGGCCAGTGATAAACTGGTGCACATAGGGGTTGCTGGTGTTCTTGATTTCGTCCACCGTGCCCACCTCGATAATGCGCCCGTTCAGGAGCATCGCGATGCGGTCGGCCACCTTGAAGGCGCTCACCATGTCGTGGGTCACCACCACGGAGGTCACCCCGAGCTTGCTCTGCATGTCGAGGATGAGGTCGTTAATCACGTCACTCGTGATGGGGTCAAGGCCGGTCGTCGGTTCGTCGTACAGGAGGATTTCCGGGTTCAACGCAATCGCGCGGGCAAGAGCCACACGCTTGCGCATACCGCCCGAAAGTTCGCTGGGCATCTTGGTCCTGAACTCGGGGACAAGGTTAATCATCTGGAGCTTCTCGGTCACCACATCCTGGATCTGCCTTTCAGAAAGTTCCGGGTGGTGTTCGCGCAAAGCGAACGCGATGTTCTCGCCGGTGGTCATCGAGTCAAAGAGCGCACCCATCTGGAAGAGCATGCCCATTTTTTTACGGATGGTATGCGTGTCAAAAAACTTCGGGGTACTGATGGTCACGCCATCGACGGACACCTCGCCTCCATCGGGCTGCAGCAGGCCAATCATGTGCTTCAGGATCACGGACTTGCCGCCACCGGACTTTCCGATGATGACCATCGTCTCGCCGCGGCGAATATCGAGGTTCACGTCCTCGAGCACGGTCTGCGGGCCGAAGGATTTCTTGAGTCCCTTGAGCCGGATGGCAATGTCGTTCGGGTCAATCTTTACGTTTGGCATATATCACCTGCAAAAACTAGAAGAACATGATTGCATCAAGAATAAAGTCGGAAATCAAAATCATAAGGCAGCTCGAGACCACCACGTTCATGGTCGCAAGCCCCACACCGCGGGCACCGGCCTGGGCATTAATCCCGTGGTAGTAGCCCAGCACAAAAATAAGCACACCGAACACGAGTGACTTGATCATGCCCGACCAGAGGTCCATGGAATCGAACAGGTACTGCATGCCGGTAGTGTAAGTGTACGTAGTGATGTCGAGGCCGAGCACGCACACGATCCAGCCACCGATAAGCGCGAGGGCATTCGAGATGGCGGTAAGGCAAGGAATCATCGTCATGAAGGCGACAAAGCGCGGGAGAGCGAGGTAGCGGTAGGGTTCGAGACCGAGCACCGTGTAGGCGGCAAGTTCCTCCTTCTCCTTCATGCTACCGAGCTCCGCGGCAACGGCACTGCCCACGCGGCCCGAAAGCACGATAGCGGTAAGCAGGGGTCCAAGCTCGATAAGCACCATCTTACAGGCGGCAGTACCTACGAACTTGTCGGCCACCAGGTTCTGGAACTCGAACTCGGCACACACGGTCGCCACCATGCCGGTAAAGATGGAAGTCACGAACAACAGCGGAAGGCTAGACACGCCGATAGAAACCATCTGCTTCACGATGAGGTCAGGATTCTTGAACACGTGCGGCAACTGCTTGAGCGTCAATAGCAATATGCAGAGCACCTCGCCAATGCTCGAGATGCCATCCACGATGACGCGACCGATCCACGCTATGGGCCTAAGCAACAGGGGCATCGCTAGTAACCTCCAAAGTCGGTGCCGCCCGAGAACGACGAATCATCGCCGTAGCTGTAATCCTGGTCATCACCGCCACCCATCTCGGAATCGTCGAAGCCATCCTTGAACAGGGTACATTCCGGAATGAACGTGAGCGGGATATCCCTCACCGAACCGTTACGGTGCTTGGCCACGATAAGTTCTGCCTTGTACTTGTCCTCTTCCTTGTGCGTACGCACGAAGGGGCGTTCCACGAACCACACCATGTCGGCATCCTGTTCGATAGAGCCCGATTCACGCAGGTCACTGAGCTGGGGCCTTTCGCGGCCCTTCTCCTCGACCTTACGGCTGAGCTGTGCGAGCGCGATAACCGGAATCTGAAGTTCCTTCGCCAGAATCTTGAGGCCACGCGAAATGGCACCGATAGCGACGGCGCGGTTTTCCTCGTTGCCCGTCTTCATCAGCTGCAGGTAGTCAATCACCAGCATGTCGAGCTCGCCCTTGCGCTTGAGGTCGCGGGCCTTGCTCATGAGTTCCATGATGCCGAGGTCGGCGTTATCGTCCACAAACAGGGGCGCCTGGTTGATAGGCCCAACGTGAGCCACCAGCTGGTTCATCTCGTCGGAGTTCAGCTTGTTGTTGCGGAGCTTGGACTGGTCCACCCCGGAACGGGAGCACAGCAAGCGCTGGGCCAGCTGCACGCCATCCATTTCCAGGCTGAAGAATGCCACATGCTTGCCGTAGTCAATAGCGGCATTCGCGGCAATCGTGAGGGCAAAAGAAGTTTTGCCGACGCCAGGGCGCGCCGCCAAGATAATCAAGTCGGAATTCTGCAGGCCGTTCGTAAGCTCGTCCAAATCCTTGAGGCCCGTAGGCACACCGGTCATGCCGTCCCTGCGGGTCGTGAGGCGCTCCAGGAGCGGGCTCATGAACTTCTCGATCGGGCGGAGCGTGTTCTTCACCTGCTTTTCGGCAATGGCGAACACGGCACGTTCGGCAGACTGTAGCACTTCGTCGGGTGCAGACGTGGAATCCATCGCCTGCTTGATGGTTTCCGAAGACATCTTGATGAGCTTGCGCAGCACATACTTGTTGCGCAGGTGTTCCAAGTTCCATTCCACGTTCGCCGAGGAGGCGACACTCTCCATCATCTCGAAAATGTACTCGCGGTTACCCGCCTCGCGCAGTTTGCCCATCTTCTCGAGTTCGGCAGGCAGCGTGAGCATGTCGATAGGAGTGCCCGCACTGTACAGGCTCTTCATGGCACGCCAAATCAACTGGTGGCGCTCCAGGTAAAAGAAGTCGTCATCCGAAACCATCTCGATGGCACGCGCCATCGTGTTCGGGTCGCGGAGAATGCCGCCGAGCAGGTAGCGCTCGGCATCGGTATCCATCGGGACCTGACGACCTTCAAAATTCTTATTTTCCGTTGCAAATTCAGGCATAACGATTAACAGGAAATATAATTTATATCGGGCTTACGGTACGCGGGCTACGCCTTGAAGTAACTGCTCTTCGGGATATGGACCTTCCAGGTAACCCACTTGAGCTGCTTATCCTGCGCCATGGCGTAGGCATCGACCAGCGAGCACGTCTTGACGCCCGAAAATTCCATATCGGTACCGGCGTGCTCCTCGAAATTCTTTCCCTTGCCGAATACCTGGTGAAAGAGCGGTTCGCCGAAGGTCACCATCACCGAGGGGGCGATGAACGAAAGTTCCTTCGCGAGCATCTTCCGGAGCGACGCCTCGAGCAGGGCCGGGATGTTACGCGCGGTTCTGCCCTTGTAGAAGAACGTGACCCCGATGGAATCGGCCGGGATGGAGAGGCTACCGAAAAGGCGCACGAGCATTTCGCCCGCGGGGGTAGCGAAGAACGAGCCGGGCTGTGCCGGAGGGGCGGGCAGCAGGAGCAAAACCTTCGGG
Organism: Fibrobacter succinogenes; assembly: GCA_902800815.1. GTDB lineage: Bacteria > Fibrobacterota > Fibrobacteria > Fibrobacterales > Fibrobacteraceae > Fibrobacter > Fibrobacter succinogenes_B. Next base: position 3,326 of record CADCGB010000005.1, on the reverse strand, counting down.
TTTGCGGGGCCCTCGTACAAGACGAGGTCGGCGACGTTCGCGTAGACGACGTCGGACTTGATAGCCGCATAGAAGGCTTCGAGACTTTCCGCGGACTCGAACGCGGCGGCAACCTTCTTGACAGCCGGGCGGGCCGCAGGGACAGCACCCACCGGAGATTCGAACAGCGGGGCTGCGGGAGCCTCGTTTATCGCAGGCGCGTTTGCCGCCATGTTTGTCGTCACGTTTGTTGCGGGTTTGGAGGGCGCGGCGTTTATCGCGGGATTGTTTATCGCAGGGGTAAACGGCGCCGGGCTTGCAGGTGCAGGCCTGGATGGTGCCGCAGCACGCTTCTGAAGGGTCCACGGCTCGTCGAGAAACACCTCGGAATCCCCCATGTCGATCTGGCCACGGAGATACTTGCGAAGTTCTGCAAAGTCAAATTCTTCCGGCATGTTCCCTCACCACTATACTCTTAGTTTGTCAATAACAAATCCGACAATTTCCTGGGCCAGGTCGACCTTGCCGCCCATCTTCATCTCGGGTACTTCCATGCCGGGGCGCACCAGCGTGTAGCGCACGCAATCGTGCCCGAATCCGGAATCGCTTGCGACCGGGGCGTTCAGCAGGAGGGCGTCGGCACCGCTCTTCGCGAGCTTTTCTGCGGCGTGCTCCTTGAAGTGATCGGTCTCGAGCGCGAAACCGACGATGACCTGCTGCTTGGGGGCCGCATTCTGGTTTCGAGATGCGCCGGCATTCTGGCTACGGGATGCTTCCTTGCCGGTACGGGATGCGCGGGCCGCAGTGCAGTCGCGCAAAATATTCGGGTTCGGCACGAGCTCTATCGTGAGCTGGCTCCGGCTGTCCTTAATCTTCGCGTCGGCGGCGTGGGCGGGGCGGTAGTCCGCTACCGCCGCGCAATGCACGACGGCGTCCGCACATTCAAGCCGCGACATCACGGCGTCGTGCATGTCCCGGGCGCTTCTAACTCGGGTCACCTTCACTCCGCCCGGGAACGCCGCCTCCATCGGGCCCGCAACGACTTCAACCTGGAAGCCATTCGCGTAGAATACGGAAGCAAGCGCCACTGCAGTCTTCCCGCTACTGCGGTTGCTGATGTAGCGCACCGGGTCAATCGCCTCCTCGGTACGGCCCGCCGTCAGCAGGACTTTCTTGCCGTAGCCAGGGAGTGTATCATCCAGAGTCGGGTCGATATCCTTCGCGACAGGGAACGCGGGCGGTTCGGAGGCTTTGCCCTTCGACAGGCTCAGGGACCTTGGTAAGGTTGGTGAGCTTGTCGAACCATCTAGCCACTTTACAATCTCTTCCGGTTCCATAAGCCTTCCCTGCCCCACCTCACCGCAGGCAAGTTCACCCGCGGGCGATTCGAGCACGGTCGTACATTCGAACCCGCGCAGCACCTCAAGGTTGCGCTTGACCGCCGGGCTATTGTACATCGCGACGTTCATCGCGGGGGCGATTACGCGCGGGCACGTGCAACTCATAAAGCAGAGGCTCACCGGGTCGTCGGCGATACCGCAGGCGAATTTCCCGATAACGTTCGCGGTCGCGGGCACCACCAGGTAAAGGTCCGCCCACCGCGGAAAGTCTATATGCTGGAAAGGCCGCGCCTCCACGGCACCGTTCTTCAGGTACACGGGGCACTTGCTGAGGCTTGCAAACGTGAGCGGCGCCACGAACTCCGTCGCGGCCTCCGTCATGCACACGCGCACCTCGGCACCCTTCTTCTGCAACAGGCGCAAAAGCTCGCAGCTCTTGTACACCGCGATGCCACCCGAGACACCCAGAAGGATTTTCTTTCCAGTAAGGTTCATGCCCCCTAAGATAGAAATTTCATTCCGTGAGCAAAAAGCGACCGATATTAATCGGTCGCGGTTGCACCCGAGACGACGAACGAGCGGTCATAAAAAAAATCCCGCAGGCTAATGCCCGCGGGATTTTCTTAAACCGGTAAGTAACCTTACTTGGCTTCTTCAGCAGGAGCGGCGTCTTCGGCCGGCTTTTCTGCCTTCTTCTTGGTTGCCTTCTTCTTCGCCCGATTCACCCGGCTTGTGGGAATCCATCCAAGCCTTGAGTTCTGCGGATTCGCGGTTCTTGAAGTAGTCCACCACGGAGAGGTAGATCTTGCGGTTGTTCTGGTCGATCTCGGTCACGACAGCCGGGACTTCGTCGCCAACCTTGAATGCATCGGCCGGAACCTTGATGTATTCAGCGGTGAGCTTGGAGACCGGGATGAAGCCTTCGATACCGTCGTTCAGTTCAACCACGACGCCGCGGTCGAGCATACGGACAATCTTGCCCTTCACTTCGGAATCCACCGGGAACGTGGTTTCGATAGAATCCCACGGGTCTTCGGTGAGGTGCTTCATGGACAGAGAAATGCGGCGCTTTTCCTTATCGACAGCGAGCACGACGCATTCGACCTTGTCGCCCTTCTTGACCATTTCGTTCGGGTGAGTGATCTTCTTGGTCCAGGACATGTCGGACACGTGAATGAGGCCATCCACACCTTCCTTGATTTCGACGAATGCGCCGAAGGAAGCAATGTTGCGGATTTCGCCAACCACGCGGGCACCCGGGGGAAGTTCGGTTTCGATGGAATCCCACGGATCGCTTTCGAGCTGCTTCATGCCGAGAGAGATGCGTTCTGCATCTTCTTCAACCTTGAGAACGACAGCTTCCACTTCCTGACCCACAGAGAGGATCTTGGAGGGGTGCTTGCCGTGCTGGGTCCAGGACATTTCGGAAACGTGGATGAGGCCTTCGACGCCAGAATCCAGTTCGACGAATGCACCGTAATCGGTGATGGAAACGACCTTGCCCTTGACGATAGCGCCTTCGGGGTAGCGTTCGGCGATGTCCTTCCACGGATGCGGCTTGAGCTGCTTCATGCCGAGAGAAATGCGTTCCTTCTTGTCGTTGAAGTCGAGCACCATGACTTCGACTTCCTGGCCGAGCTGGACCATTTCGGTCGGGTGGTTGATGCGCTTGTAGCTCATGTCGGTGATGTGGAGGAGGCCGTCTACGCCGCCGAGGTCAATGAACGCACCGAAGTCGGTGATGTTCTTGACGAGGCCCTTGCGGACCTGGCCCTTCTCGAGAGTTTCGAGAACGTCGCCACGCTGCTTGTTGCGTTCTTCTTCGAGAACGACGCGGCGGGACACGACGATGTTGCGACGGGCCTTGTTGACCTTGATGACCTTGAGGTCGAATTCCTGGCCGATGAGAGCGTTGATGTCCGGGATCTGACGGAGGTCGATCTGGGAACCCGGGAGGAAGGCGTCGATGCCGAACAGGTCGACAACCACACCGCCCTTGATACGCTT